>JAHFCV010000180.1 GCA_023249275.1 Candidatus Methanoperedens sp. | reverse complement strand
TCTTATTTGGCATGGAAGAATTGGGGCGAAAAAGTGTAGCTCGAAATCCTTTTATTTTTGATATGTTCTATCGACTGGATTTAATCGAGAAAGTGGGGTCTGGCATCAACCGGATACGCAACGCTGTGGAGCAAAGAGGATTGAACGTAAAATTCGAGATAGACAAATTTTTCACAATTATTTATCAAAGACCTGTTGTTAAGGGCCAAGTTGATATGGGTCATGTTGACAAGAAACAAGCTGAGAGAGGCAAAATTGACAGGGGCCAAGTTGAAGGCCAAGTCGATAAGACTCAATTAACTGATGATGAAATTCAAATTCTCATGATTTGCGCTGAAAATCCACTCTCTTCAAGTGAAATTCTAAAGAAACTCGGATACAGTATTAAAGCAGGAGCCGGAAAAAGACGATTAAATAAGCTGATACAACTTGGTCTATTAATAAGGACAGTCCCGGATAAACCAAGAAGTTCAAAACAGAAATATAGAGCAACAGACGACATGGTTAAAATTCTCAAGAATAAATAACTGGTGCATCCCTCCTGCCCCCTTACCCAGGTGAAGTTCCCAACCGCCGCAGGTTCCCGGTTATCGAGATAAAATAAACGGGTCTGTTATCTTTTCTGCATACAGTTTAAAATCTCAAAACTCACTTAGCTTCAACTGCCTTCTTCCGCACTTCTCCCCCGGAATCTCAACAGGATAAACCCCGCTCAAACATCCAACGCACAAATCATCCATGGGAATCCCGATTGACTTAACAAGCCCCTCGATGCTCAAATACCCCAGCGAGTCGGCATTAATCAAAGCCTCAACACCCTTCACAGCCTTATGCGCAGCCACAAGCTCCTCCCTCGTAGCCATGTCAATCCCGAGATAGCACGGTGAAATAATCGGAGGGCTTGCAACCCTCATGTGCACTTCCCTCGTTCCTGCTTTTCTAATTAAATCAATTATCCGCCTCGACGTTGTCCCGCGCACGATGCTATCGTCAACGAGTACGATGCTCCTGCCTGCTATATTGGGCTTTATGGTGTTGAGTTTCAGCCTGACTGCGGTCTCTCTCATATCCTGACCCGGCATGATGAAAGTCCTCCCTATGTACCTGTTCTTCATCAGCCCTTCCATATAATCTATGCCTGAACTCTTTGAGAAACCTATTGCATACGTGATTCCAGAGTCTGGCACAGGAGAGACTATGTCGGCTTTAACCGGATGTTCCTTAAAAAGCATCTCTCCGATACGCATCCTGACATTGTAAACAAGCTGCCCGTCTATGACAGAATCGGGGCGTGCAAAATAAATATATTCAAAAACACAGTGAGCGCAATTTTTTGATTTAACAAGCTGATGGCTTTCATACGTCCCGTTGCTGAATATCAGCATCTCCCCCGGAACCACGTCACGAATAAACTCACCGTTTAATATATCGATAGCAACACTTTCAGACGCCACCACGAACCCGTTATCAATCCTGCCGAGACATAACGGTTTAACGCCCAGGGGGTCGCGGATGATTACCAGCTTGTTATCCACAAGGAGGGCGAGTGAATAAGAACCGGTAAGCCGTTTCATAACCTCCCTGACAGCATCGGGAAGCTCATTGTGCATAAGCTCTTTAACCAGGAGATGCGCTATGACCTCGGTATCCGAATCCGAAAGGAATATCCTTCCTTCTTTTACAAGCTCTTCTCTCAGCTCTTTTGAATTGACGAGATTGCCGTTATGTGCAATTGCTATCGTGCCGCTGCTGAAACTTACAAGAAGAGGCTGGCAGTTCTCGATTTTTGAGCCGCCTGTAGTGGAATAACGGACGTGACCAACACCCACATAACCTTTCAGTTTGTGGATGTCAGCCTTGTTAAAAACATCAGGCACAAGACCCATGCCCTTTAAAGTCTGGACGTGGGTTCCGTCGTGTACGGTTATGCCGGCAGACTCCTGTCCCCTGTGCTGGAGAGCAAAAAGCGCATAATAGATTGACAGTGCGGCAGGTGCTTCATCCTTAAATGAAACGCCCACTATACCGCATTCTTCATGCAACCGGGGTCACCTTAATATCCGCATTTTTCTTGCCATTTATAGGATCTCATGCGCGCAGTCTTACCGAATCCGCACTGAGCGCACATCTTTGTATGGGTATTTAATGAAACGCTTCCGCATCGCCTGCATTTTACATGCGTTTTGTGCTGGCGTTTACCCATTGAGGGAGTACCTTTTGACATATATTATCACCTTTTATTATTCTATGGGGAAATAAATACTATATTATCCCCTCTTACAACTACTGTTCCAAGTTTCTTTGGTTCATTCTCTTTTATTTCCTCGGCATTTGCCAGAACTACGTTCATATGAATATCATAACCCTGTAATTCGCCTCTGAACTCTCGCGAACCTTTTAACCGTATCAGCACTGACTTATTTAATGCATTGTTTAGAATGTCGAGGGGTCTGTTTCCCATAAAACGCTCCTTAATATTAATAAACCATTAACTTAATAGTGCTCCAGAGTAGTTCGTACAATATTTAAAACTATTGGTGGCTAATGAAGATAAAATCACGCAATGTACTGAGAAAGACTGACCAGAAAGCCCTTGTCAATGATATTGTGGAAGCATTTGGAGACGCCTCATCCTTTGCCGACAAAAAACTGGAATATGTCGAGTCGGATGAATGTGATTTCATATTCGTTGACGGGGAACCGTTGTTGTTTAAAATCGAAGGTAAGATATTCCCGACTGTGAAGGGCGCCCTTAAATTGGCTCCCGCGCGCCGCAGGGTTACAGTTGACCCGGGAGCTGTGAAGTATATCATAAACGGCGCAGATACAATGGCTCCGGGAATAGTCGAGGCTGACCCTGCTATCAAAGAAGGCGACCTCGTTATCGTTGTTGAGCAGGCGCATGGAAAAGCGCTCGCTATCGGAAGAGCCCTTATGCCGGGTAAGGACATGGTGGGCGGAAAAGGCAAGGCAGTCAAATCCATCCACTATGTCGGGGATGAAATCTGGAAGCTTGAACAGAAATAGATAAATAGATATAAACAGTAAGAAGTGACAAGGTGATTTTCATGGCATCAAATATCTTGGATAAGTTCCTTGGAAGCGGGAAAAAGAAAAAATCAGAAGCAGAAGAGTATCAAGAACTTGATTTATCGGAATTCGAAGAAGGTTTTAAGGACGAACCTGCCGGGACTTTTATACGCATAGCCGAGCTTTCGGGGCTTGATTTGATGCCCCAGTTGAAGAAACAGATTTATGAAGGAAACATTCTTATGATTGACGTGTCGCCTGCAAAACATGATAAGCTGATTTTTGACAGGGCGATAAAGGACTTAAAGCAGGTTGTTAGCGATGTGCACGGGGATATTGCCATGATAAAAGAAGACCAGGTCATTGTAACCCCGCGAGGTGTGCGCATCGACAGACAAAAGTTAAAGTGAACACGAAGCCTCCTGAATTGAAAAAGCACATAAAAGAGAGCTTTAAGCATAACGATTCTGTATTGAAGCGATTAGCTAAGGGTTTGACGAAAAATAAAGTGGTAAATTTTGAAGAACAAACCGCAGATATTTCTAGTTTTGAACCTTTCCATGAAATCCTCTCGATACTTGCCTGCAGTAAGTCAAATTGCGGCGGTGCACCCACGCTGCAAGCAGCGGGGCATGATTCGCACCGCCGCTAAGGTTGCTCAAATTCAAAAAGCTTCATCTGTG
Organism: Candidatus Methanoperedens sp.; assembly: GCA_023249275.1. Lineage (GTDB taxonomy): Archaea > Halobacteriota > Methanosarcinia > Methanosarcinales > Methanoperedenaceae > Methanoperedens. Next base: position 98 of record JAHFCV010000180.1, on the reverse strand, counting down.
CATAACCTTCTTTTTCTTCAGGCGTACCCTGTGTTTCGATGTAATTCCGTATAATTTCTGCTGTAATACCATCGCCTACCGTCCCTATGTAACCTCCA
>JAHFCV010000179.1 GCA_023249275.1 Candidatus Methanoperedens sp. | reverse complement strand
CGACACCTTCAGCATACCTCCCGGCGCCGTGAGAATAGCGCAAAGCGAAGGATGCGCTAACCAGGCTTTCGAGTACGGGCGCGTGATAGGATTGCAGTTTCATCTTGAATATTCAGCCGAGAGCATAAATCTCATGTTCAAGAACTGCGGCGCTGAGATTGTGGAAGGAATATACATCCAGAAACCTGATGAAATCGTATCACGGATTAGCAGTGTGTTTGAAATACAAATATTATTAAATTTGCTGCTGGATAACATTGAAAAAGAGTTTGGGAATTAAGGGGTGAAAGCATGAAAACAAATTTGCTAGCAATTTTTTTAATTGCTGCGACGATAGTGACAGTATCAGGTTGTTTATCTGAGAAACCAAAAGATAACAAGCCTGTGGAAATCACAGTAGCTGCAGCAGCAGACCTTTATAATGCTTTCACAGAGATAGGTAAAATGTTTGAAAACGAGACGGGGAACAAAGTAGTTTTTTCTTTTGGCTCAACTGGAAATTTAGCCACTCAAATTGAAGGCGGTGCCCCCTTCGATGTTTTTGCCGCCGCTAATATAGCCTATGTAGATCAGCTTAAGGAAAAGGGTTTGTTGATAAACGATTCGGTGCAGCTCTATGCTCAGGGAAGAATCGTGCTGGCTGTAAACAGGAATTCAGGCTTAAAGATAGAAAATCTTTCAGAACTGCTTGATCCCAGGATTAAAAAGATAGCCATTGCAAATCCAGAGCATGCGCCCTATGGTCTGGCAGCAAAACAGGCATTGCAGAGCGATGGAGTATGGGAGGTTATTCAGCCTAAGCTTGTGTATGGTGAAAATGTCAGACAGACATTGATATACATTCAGAGAGGTGAAGCAGAGGCTGGGATAGTTTCACTGTCTGTAGCCAACGTGCCTGAAATCAGTTATATTTTAATTGATGATAAGATGCATAAGCCTTTGAATCAGGCTTTAGGGATAATCAGTTCCACTAAAAAGGAAAAAACCGCAAGAGAGTTCATAACATATGTTAATACGAGGGGCAGACCAATTATGAAAAAGTATGGGTTCCTGCTCCCCGGAGAGTTCAATGGCTGATATGGATTTATTTCCCCTTTACTTAACAATAAAAGTCTCGTTGATCGCTACTTTATTCGTAGCAGTTATTGGTATTGCAATAGCCTATCTCTTGGCAAGAAGAGACTTCCTCGGTAAAAATTTCCTGGATGCTCTGATACTTCTCCCTCTAGTGCTTCCTCCGACTGTGACAGGCTATTATTTAATAGTGTTTTTTGGAAAAACAGGAATAATCGGCAAATACATCTATTCTTTTACTGGCTGGAGTGTAGCATTCACATGGCAGGCTGCTGTTCTTGCCTCCATAATTGTGGCAATGCCTTTCATGATCAAGACAGCAAGAGCTGCAATAGAGTCTGTGAATATTGAGCTTGAAAAAGTCGCCTATACACTGGGGAAATCGGAATGGGAAACCATGCTGCTTGTGACGCTTCCTCTTGCGAAAAAAGGAATTCTTGCAGGCATAGTGCTGAGCTTTGCAAGGGCCACAGGCGAGTTCGGAGCAACATTGATGTTCGCAGGTGATATTCCCGGCAAAACAAATACAATGCCCATTGCCATATACGATGCGGTCTCCGCTGGTGAGCTTGGAACTGCAAACCTGCTTGTGCTTATCCTTACTTTTGTTTCTATTTCCATTCTGTATCTCACCAACCGTCTTATTCAGGGAAGATGGTAGTATGGGCGTTGAAGTGGATATCGAGAAAACCCATTTGCAGGCTAAAAAATCGGAGTTTAGCCTGAAAGCACATTTTTCATCAGATAACGAGATTGCTGTTCTTTTTGGTCCCTCAGGAGCGGGAAAAACCTTAACCTTGCATGCTATTGCTGGTCTTGTTAAGCCTGATAAAGGAAGAATCCGGGTGAATGGTAGAATATATTTCGATTCAGAGAGAAATATCAACCTGAGCCCACAGGAAAGAAGAGTTGGGTATGTCTTCCAGAACTTTGCTCTTTTTCCACATCTCACGGTTGAAAAAAATATTATGTTCGGCTTACGGTCCAAAAAAGATGTGAAAGAATTTGAGCGGATGCTGGATATTTTTGAAATCCACGGCCTTGAGAAAAGATATCCTTCTCAGTTGTCAGGAGGCCAGTGCCAGAGAGTTGCACTTGCCCGTGCACTGATAACCCAGCCACAAATACTCCTTCTTGATGAGCCATTTTCATCTCTCGATTATGCTACAAGGGTGAGACTAAGGCGAGATTTGAAAAAAATCAGGGAAATGATTGAGATACCCATTATTTTGATAACCCATAATCCTGTTGAAGCATATACCATGGCAGATACGCTTATTGTTTACAGATATGGGGGAATAGAACAAATTGGATTGCCAAAAGAGATTTTTAACAAACCAAAAAGCGAAAGAGTGGCGAGACTTGTTGGAATAAACAATATTTTTAAAGGAAAGGTCTGCAATGTTCTCGAATATGAAGTTGTAATCCAGAGCCAGGAAAAAATAATCGCCCCCAAAATATCTGGTTTGGAAATTGGCGATGAAGTTACCTGGTGTATCCGTTCAGACCAGGTAATGGTACTACGAGAAGATAGACCCCTTGGAAAAGCCGTAGAAAGAAATATTTTTTCAGGGAGAATTTCTGAAATAATTCACAAAGGCATGTCATATTTACTTTTTATTGACGGAGATTTTAATCTTGAAGTTGAAATGCCAGTACACGCCTTTGAACGCCTTTGCCTTGAAGTGGGGAAAACAATTAAAGTTTCCTTGAAAAAATCTGAAATACATATAGTAAAAGAATGTTAAAAATAGGGCTGTAATTCTAAGATCCTCTGCTGTCATGGTGTTTTTTCTAAAACCCCCGTTTATGGGCTGGGCAGGAACGAAGCAAACCGCTGGTGTTTCGGCTGCGTTTATTCTTGTGAACTCCATAGCAGGCATTGCAGGGCATCTTACGAGCGTGAAATTCTTGCCTGATGCCATCTATTTCTGGGCAATTGCTGCATTAATTGGCGGCATAATAGGGTCTCACCTGGGAAGCAGGCGGTTTTCAAATGCGATATTCTACCGCCTGCTTGGGATAGTCCTTGTTATTGCGGGAATAAAGTTCATAATCGCCTGATAATAGAATCACCTCTTTTCATGAGGAAAGTTTTTATTACATCACTGCATTAGGAAGAAAAATTATTATAGACATAATCTACGATTAAGAGGATAATTATGAGATGGCAAGGCAAATCAACACGCAAATACACAGGCGGTAGAATCATACGAGCGAGAGGTAAAAGAAAGTTCGAAGTTGGCGGAGAAACTGCTAACACGCATCTTGGCGAAACCATAAGGAAAACAGTAAAAACCCTGGGAGGGGAAAATAAGGTTCGGCTCTTAAGAGACAGTACCGCGATAGTAATAGACCCTGCAACAAAAGAAGCAAAGAAGGTTAAGATTGAGACAGTCACTGGCAACCCTGCAAATATACACTATGTCAGGCGAAACATTGTTACAAAAGGCTCTATCATCAAAACAGAGATTGGTGCAGCCCGCGTGACAAATAGACCCGGACAGGAAGGCAGCATTAACGCTGTGCTTATACCCAGTACCGCTTAATTATAATCGACAAACAGTCTGTTATTGCGGCTTAAGCAGCCATTTTTTTTAATTTTATTTGGGTTGGTCGGTTGAATACTTTCACTCTGCTTGGCTATGGAATATGAGACTTTTTATTATTTTCTGGTAACAACAGATTTGACAAAATAAATTACATAAAAAATCTAATATAACAGTAATACATATTGCAACTGATGAAAGGTAACATCTCAATCAACAAATCA
>JAHFCV010000036.1 GCA_023249275.1 Candidatus Methanoperedens sp. | reverse complement strand
CAAGATTCAGGAACACAACAGCCCGCTCAAGAGCGCCTGTTCTCTCAAAGTCACGCATGAAATACTGGGATTCTTCGTTGGTGATACCCATTGCAGCAAATACCACTGCGAACGGCTCATCAGAGCCCCGTACTTTTGACTGCCTTGCTATCTGCAATGCAATCTCATTGTGCGGAAGACCTGAGCCTGAGAATATGGGAAGTTTCTGCCCGCGAACCAGTGTGTTCATGCCGTCTATGGTGGATATGCCTGTCTGGATAAAATCTTTTGGTGGAAGGCGCGCATACGGGTTTATGGCTGCGCCTGTAATTTCAAGCCTGTCTTCGGGTACGATGCGTGGTCCTCCATCCAGCGGTTCGCCTGAGCCTGACAGTATCCTGCCGAGGAGATCTTTTGAAACCGGGAGTTTGATTGTTTCGCCGGTGAACCTGACGCCGCATTCCTTATTTAAGCCGCCTGTTCCTTCGAATATCTGGACAACAACTATATCATTGGAAGTATCAAGCACCTGTCCTCTCTTGGTTGTGCCGTCGGGAAGATTAATATTTACAAGTTCGTTGTACCCAACAGGTTCTGTCTTTTCCACAAAGATAAGCGGACCTGCGATTTGCCTGATTGTCTTGTATTCTTTGGTCATGTTACTTACCCCCGAGTTTAGCAAACTCGTCTTCCATGGTATTTGTAATAACGCCAAGCGCCGCGTCAAAGTCTTTCTCGAATTTGACTTTTGCAAGGTCGTCTTTTGATTTTAATTTCATGATATCTTCAATCGCTGCGCCGCCCTCAAGTGCATTCTGGGCTTTATCGCCCCATGTGGTGATTGTCTTTAGTAGTTTGAATTGCTTATCCATGGGGCAGAAAGTATCCACTTCATGATAGGCATTCTGCTGCAGGAAATATTCCCTTATCATTCTTGCAATCTCAAGCGTCAACTGCTGGTCCTCAGGAAGAGCATCCGAACCAACAAGCTGCACGATTTCCGAAAGTTCGGCTTCTTTCTGGAGCAGTTCCATCGCATCGTTCCTGAGTTTTATCCATTCGGGTGATACGTGTTCATCATACCATGGTCCGAGTGCCTTGGAATATAAAGAGTAGCTGTTAAGCCAGTTTATTGCAGGGAAGTGCCGCCTCTGCGCAAGTTTTGCGTCAAGCGCCCAGAAAACCTTGACAATACGAAGCGTGTTCTGGGTAACTGGTTCCGAGAAGTCACCGCCGGGAGGTGAAACTGCGCCAATGACCGTTATCGAACCCTCTTTTCCGCAAAGAGCCTTAACTTTGCCTGCGCGCTCGTAGAATTCCGATAGCCTTGCCGCAAGATATGCGGGATACCCTTCTTCACCCGGCATTTCTTCAAGACGTGATGAAATCTCCCTCATGGCTTCTGCCCATCTCGAAGTGGAATCAGCCATCAGGGATACGTCGTATCCCATGTCCCTGTAATACTCGGCAATGGTAATTCCGGTATAAACCGAGGCTTCCCTGGCTGCTACTGGCATGTTGGATGTATTTGCGATAAGGACAGTTCGCTCCATTAAAGGTCTGCCCGTTTTCGGGTCTTTGATTTCCGGGAATTCGTATAGAACATCCGCCATTTCATTGCCGCGTTCGCCGCATCCGATATAAACCACTATTTCGGTGTCGCTCCATTTTGCAAGCTGCTGCTGCGTAACTGTTTTTCCGCTGCCGAACGGACCCGGGATTGCCGCTGTCCCGCCTTTTGCAACCGGGAATAGACCATCGAGGATTCTCTGACCTGTGATCAGTGGTGTGCTCGGTGTGAGTTTCTTGCCTACTGGTCTTGGCTTCCTTACGGGCCATTTTTGCATCATTGTGAGTTCCTTGCCGTCTTCAAGGGTGCAGATCACTTCATCAACTTTGAATTTTCCTTTCTTTATCGCGCTTATAGTTCCTGAAATTGTGGGTGGGACAAGAATCCTGTGCTCGATGTTCTGCGTTTCCTGGACTGTCCCCATTATATCTCCGCCTTTGAGTTTATCGCCTTTTTTAACCGTGGGGACAAAATCCCATTCCTTCTCTCGTGATAGACCATTAGCAGAAACACCGCGCTTTATGAAGTCACCCATCCTTTCTTTCAATACAGGGAGAGGGCGCTGGATTCCATCATATATGCTCTCAAGAAGCCCTGGTCCGAGTTCCACAGACAATGACATGCCTGTATTTTCCACAGGTTCTCCGGGTCTTAATCCTGAGGTCTCTTCATATACCTGTACTGTGGACTTGTCGCCTTCTATACCTATGACTTCTCCCATCAGTCCTTCTTTCCCGACCTTTACTACGTCGTACATTTTAGTGTTTAAACCACTGATTATGACGACCGGTCCTGATATCCTATAAATTTCACCTTTATTTTTCATTTCCAAGACACCTTCTATAATCCCCGCATTCAAATGCGGGGTCTTTAATCTTTATTTCCAGAGATCCACACCTACCGCCTGCTTTATTTTATCCCTCAGGTTTGTGCTCTCACCCTTTCCGCCAATGGCTATCACCGTGGGTTCAACAGAGTCATCCAGCGTTTTTTGCATCTGGGGGGACAACTTTTTCATATCATCGTTATGGACTACGAGAATTCCCACGTTTTTATCGTTAAGAACGCCCTGTATTTTAGCTTCGAGTTCGCCTTGCGAAGCATCATAGATTTTCCGAATTCCCGCAAGCCGAAAGCCTATGACAAAATCGCTTGATCCGACAACTGCAATTTCCATCTACATCACCAGGTGGGCTTTTATTATGTCCTCTTGAAGAGAGGTTTCTTTTCCGCGCACGATTATCCTGAGGTTATCCACTTCAATCTTCTTGCTCAATATATAATCAAGAACAGGAAGGATTGAAAGGGGGTAATAATACGATATGCTGGCTGCGTACGCAAGACCATATTTGTCAAGCCGTGTTTCAATATTCAGGAGTGAGGTCAATTCACCGCTGACATCGGATATTGCTTTCCAGTAAGAATACTCTTCAATGGCGCGCACGAATTCACTAAGAGGCATGGCTGCAAGCCTTGAGAGGTCAGCGTCTTTGAGTTCCATCCCGCCCGGGATAAGGAGCTTTAATATATCCTCGCGTTCCATGTCTGCCCGTTTCATCCTGAAAAGCATCTTCAGGTTTTTCAAATCAATCTCCGTTCTCAGGAATTTTAAGAACAATTTATTCCCGGAAGCCGAAACGACTTTAATGAGGTTGGAATAATACATTCTGTCAAGGGAGTTCTCGATATCAGCCAGGACGCCATTATATCCTTCAAGCGCAGGGTAGTGCGGTGTTTTTGCAAATGCTGCGATTACGCCTTCCACCGTGCCAATTTTCACGATCTCGGTCAGCTCCCTGTATCTCAACTGACCCGCAGAAACCACATCTTCGAGGATTTCGTCCTCGCTTGCGCCTGAGAATTTTCCCCGGATTATGGTTTTTATATTCCAGATATCCCATGAGCGAAGATACTCGGTAATCAAAAAGTTGGCTTCATTCTGCGATACGTCTATTAATTTCCGATAGGTCAGGGCAAGGTTCTGATTTAAAGCGTGCTCAACGAGGTCGATACCGCTGTACTTTTTCCCGAGTTCATCGACATCTTTTTTGTACTCGGATTCCCCGATAAACCGGGTTATTTCAGGTATTTCCATGTTGAGGAATTTAGGATACATCTCTTTGGGGATGAGTTTCCCCTTCATAGCCCGGACTCTGGCTGCGATATATGCATATTTGACGTCGTTTGCCGCTCCCATTCCTTAGTTCACCCAAATAATATATCAGAAACCTGTTTCAATGTCTGTTCGCTCACATTTTTTAAAATCGTGTCATACTTGAAGTCCAGGACTTCTGTCCCATCAGCGTTTTCTATAACAACGCCACCCATACAGTCAATCTCGCCGGCATATTCAAGTTTTGTGAGTTTTTTAACCACAGGCTTATCCTTTGCCTTCGAATATATTTTGGCGTTATTGTTTTCGTTTTTTTCGATAATTGACTTCAGAAGCTTCTGGTTTTTTTCAGCCGGCAGTTTTTTGACCGATTCTTTTGCATTCTCATATACTTCGTCGAGAATCTCTTTTCGTGCGTTGAGTTTTGCTTTTTTAGCTTCGAGATTTGCGCTGGATAGTTCCTGCTGCCTCATCCTCTCGATTTCTTTCCCGACAGCATCCTCTTTTGCAGTTTTGAGCCTGGCGGAAGCGGCTTCTGCATCCGCAATAATCTTTGAAATCTCAAGAGAGGTTTCTTCTTCGATCTTATCGGCTTCTGCCCTGCCCTTAGCCTTAATCTCTTCAACTATCGCATCAAGTCCCATATATGTTCACTTTTATGCATTGAATACGAACAATAATATCAGCGCTACGACCAGACCAAAGATTGCTATGGATTCAGGTATGACGGTCATCAGAAGACCCTTACCAAAGAATTTCTCATCCTCAGCCATTGCTCCAACAGCCGCGGCTCCTATGGCTTGTTCGCCCATACCCGCGCCTATTCCGGCAAGTCCTACTGCTATTCCTGCTCCAATTGCTATCATTCCAGCATCTGCTACCATATTTTTTATTCCTCCGTATATTTTCTATTATAACCAAAGGGGACGTATTTTTTACCTCCCCCTTCATAAAATTTAGTGAAGAATTCCACATACTGAAGCCTCAATGAGTGAAGCCCTGGCCCGAGAATTCCAAGTAAAAGGTTTATTAAATGCCCGATAAAGAGAATAACAACGCCCACAAGCGCAAGAACTACACCCTTGCCCATTAAGACACCGTCGGGCTTGATGAAAAGATTCATGGAAAGTGTATTCACCGCAAGAGCTATTCCTGCCGATGAAAGACCTATTGCAAGTATCCTTGAGTATGACAGGACATTGCTAAGTAGTGTGGGTATCTCCAGAATGGATATGAAACCTTCACCCATTATTAGAAGTACAAGTCCTATTATTGCAAGTCCTCCTCCAACTGCAAAAACCGGATCACTTGTTGGGACCGGCAGCTTTGACATCACAGCCGGCATCAATTTTGCAATAGCCATGACACCGCCAATCAGAATCATCATCCAGCTTCCTTTTGCGAAAATCGCATGTTTTAGTCCATGCTCTATTACCTGATTCCTGAAGCCGATTACCAGTCCGAGAAGAATATGAATAATGCCAATTACGAGAGTCAAAAGAAGAAGTGACTGCACGGATTCAAACCTGTGGACAGGAATATGTATGCCCGCGATTGCCGGTACTGCAATTCCGAGTATCCCGTGTTTTATTTCGCCCGTGCGGTAAATACCCACGTTAAATATCGGGAATCCGAAAAATTCCCCGTAAATGAAACCAAAAATTATTGAGAGTATCGATGAAAGGAACAATATCAATGCAAGCGCGTTAAGACCGCCAGTCTTGAATTTGTTCTTGATGAGAACAGCCATAGCAGCCACGATAATGCCGTATCCCACATCACCAAGCATTATTGCATAAAAAAGAGGGAATGTGATAAAAAGTACTGACGCCGGGTCTATCTCCCTGTATTTTGGGGTTGCAAATGTATTAATCAATAATTCAAAAGGTTTGGCAAGCGTTGGATTTTCAAGTTCGATGGGAATATCTTCCTCTTTTACTTCCTCTTCAACTCTGGTTAAATATACAAGCCCGCCCGTACTTTCCTGCAGTTCTTTTTCTATTTCATCATAGTTTCTTGACGGCACCCAGCCGTCAATAATAAATGCATTCGGGCTTGTGGCAAACCGCAACGGCACCTCTGCCTTCTGTGTTTCGATGGATAGATATTCATCCGCCGCTATTACGAAATCAGAATATTCTTTCTTGATATTATCAAGTTCTGACTTTATGGATGCATGTTTTTCCTTGAGAATGTTAATCTCTTTTGTGAGTTCATCGAGTATGACAGGCGGATTCCCTTTCAACTGGGGAACCTTCAGTTCAACATAGGAGCGCTCATCCTGAAGGAGTTTTTGGGCTTCAGCTTCAAATGCCGTCGGGATAAAGAGAGCAAAAATCTTTCTTTTTTCGTATTCCCCTGTAAACAGTTCATAGTTTTTCGTTATCTTTGAGAGACCCAGTTCAAGGTCTGCGTCGATGTATCCTGTGTAAACTTTTACTGTTTCATAACCCATGTAGGCTTCCAAGGGTAACGGAAGCCCGAAGAAGGGTTTGACCGCAGATGCAAGGTCTTCTTTTTCCTTTATCTTGAATTCTAGGTTTCTTAATTCATCAAAACGTGATGAGACTTCTTTTTGAAGCTTTGTGATTTTTTCATCGATCTGTGAAGGTAATTCTTTTGAGCTTTGTTTTAAGAGTGATTCTTTTTCCCTCAGTCCAAGCTGGTTGGATATTGCCCGTAAAGAGAGGAGATACTCCGAGAGTTTGGAAGCAGGTTTTAAAGGCTTGCCGATCTTGAAATCTGCCCCTTCTTCCAAATAATCTGTTATGTGCAGCACGTTCAGCCTGTGGAATGTAGCTATGGTGGGCTCCATAAGGCTTTTTGTGCCTGCAATAATAACCCTTGTCATTTTTGTGGGTTTAAGCATTCGCTGCCCTCTCAAACTCAGTTAAAATAAATTTTGTAGCTTTTGCTACATTCTTATTTGCTTTCTTTTTGATTTCGAGAGCTTCTTCTGCGCCTTTTTCTACGAGCTTTTCCCTTTCTTCTTTGATAATTTCCCGTGCTTTGCCAATCTCGGACGCAGCATATTCGAGGTTTTCTTCCCCGGCTTTTTTGAGAATCTCCCTGGATTGCGCTTTTGCTTCAGAAATCCTTTGGTTTTTTGCTTCAACTGCCTGGGCAACTAAATTTTTAGCTTCTTCTTCTGCCCGTTTAATCTCAGATAAAATTTCAGCTCTTGTCATTCAAATCCTCTGCGATGCAAAATAATAGCCTCGTTTTGACTCCTTTGCATAGGAGAGCACCTACTTAAATTATTCGGTTTTGCATTGGTGTTCTGCAAGGGCGCATCGCTATTTTAAATGAAAAATCGTGTTATTATTATTATCAATCCCCGTATTTAAATACGGGGTCTTACCCTGTTTCATATCCTGCATTAATCCATTCCGTGATTCCGCCCTTCATATTATATATCTCTTTAAAACCATTATTTACCAGTATTTCACTTGCCTGTATGCTGCGGTGACCTGACCTGCAATATATCAGGATTTTCCTGTCGCGCGGGAGTTCATTAAGCCTTTTATCAAGAACCTGTACCGGTATCAGTGTTGAACCTTTTATGTGCCCGGCGTCGTATTCTTCCTGCGTTCGCACGTCCATGATGAAAACTTCGCCGCGATCAATCATTTCTTTAGCCTGCTGGACGCTGACATCTACATATTGGGCTTTTTCGGGCTGTTTTGCGGTATCGATGCATCCTGATATTGCAATCATCATTAAGAAGCTTGCAAATATAACAAAAGAACATATTCTTTTCATAGATTAGTATTATTGTTCCCAAGTATTTTAATAATACTGCAAACCTCAAAAAAAGACAGTTATTTGTGCGATAGTTTCTTTTAATTAAAACAACAATAAGTACTTCCATGGCAATCCACCCCATTGAATACCGCTACGGACATCCAGAAATGAAGGCTGTGTGGAGTGAGGAAACGCGCCTTTTGAAAATGCTGTCTGTCGAAGCTGCCCTTGCAAAAGCTGAGGCGTTTGCGGGTTATATACCGAAAGGAGAGGACGCCAAAATTGCCCGGGGCGCAGGTAAAGTAACACTTGAACGGGTCAAGGGAATAGAAGATGAAATCCATCACGATGTTATGGCTGTGGTGCTTGCGCTTGCCGAGCAGTCAGGGGATGCAGGAAAATGGGTTCACTTCGGCGCCACTTCCAATGACATTCTTGATACCGCCACAGCGCTTCAGGTAAAGGATGCCATTTTGATATTAAGAAAAGAGACCGCTAAATTGCGCTCCGTCCTTCTGGATAGGGCTTTGTCGCATAAGAATACTGTATGCGCGGGCAGAACCCATGGGCAAATCGGCGTTCCCACCACATACGGGTTGCGTTTTGCCATATGGGCATCGGAAATCGACAGGCATCTTGAAAGATTAGACCAGTTAATGCCCCGCGCCACAGCCGGTAAAATGAGCGGGGCTGTTGGCACGCAGGCGGCTTTCGGGAAAAAAGGCATCGATATCCAGAAAAAAACAATGGAATTCCTGGGAATTGAGGCTGCCGATGTCTCAAACCAGATTATCCAGCGGGACAGGCATGCTGAATTCGTGATGTGGATGGCAAACACGGTTACAACTCTTGATAAGATATGTATTGAAATTAGAAGCCTTGCACGGAGTGAAATCGCAGAAGTGGAGGAGAGTTTTGGCAAGAAACAGGTGGGCTCGTCCACAATGCCTCATAAGCGCAATCCCATAAAATCAGAGCAGGTATGCGGGCTGGCAAGAATCGTGCGGGCGATGGTTGAGCCTGAGCTTATGAACAATACACTATGGGACGAGCGCGACCTCACCAATTCATCGTGCGAGCGCGTTGTTTTCCCTGAATCCTGCGTTCTCACTGACCATGTAATACGCCTTACTACTACCATTATCCAGAACCTGCGCTTTTACCCTGAGAACATCAGGAAAAACCTGGACATGCTCAACGGTCTGAACATGGGCGAGGCGATAATGATGGAACTGAGCAGGAAAGGCGTGGGAAGGCAGGAAGCGCATGAGATTGTGCGCCAGTGCGCCATGTCGGCGCGGGAGTCCGGGATTCACATGAAGGATGCTCTTATTAAAAATAAAACCGTCTCGAAATATATGTCAGAAAAAGAAATTATAACAATCATGAACCCGGATAATTATATAGGCACAGCCGTAGAACAGGTGGAATCCCTTGCAGCAAAACTTAAAAAACGGAAATAATAAATGGAACCGCAGATAAACACAGATGAACGCAGATTTTTTAGAAAACAGTAAAAAGAGGATAGACATTTGTTAAGAAAAGCTACCATTAAAGACGTGGAAAAAATCTGGAAACTTGTAAATAATTATGCAGATAAACGCATGATGCTTCCACGTTCATTGAGCGAACTGTATGAGAACCTACGTGATTTTTACGTTGTGATAGAAGACGATAAAATGGTGGGCTGCGGCGCGCTTCACATCACATGGGAAGATTACGGGGAAATTCTGTCTCTTGCGGTTGAGCCTGAAAAAGTGAGGCAGGGGATAGGTTCGCAGATACTCAAAGCCTGCGAGGAAGAAGCCCGGACTCTTGGGTTGAATAAACTTATCACGCTTACCTACGTGCCGGAATTCTTCGAGGCGCATGGTTTTGTAAGGGTGAAGAAGAGCACCCTGCCGCATAAGATATGGAGCATGTGCATCAAATGCCCCAAGTTCCCTGAGTGCGATGAGATTCCTCTTGTGAAGAAGATAAATTGAGTGGGAGAATAGCTGTCAACCTGCCAAAAGCCACTTCCAGAGCGGCTTATATTTTAGTACTAATCCATTAACTTCTTCCTCTCCCTCAAACTCTTCTGTTAATACTAAACCCTCTTTCAATTTGAATTCTTTTATTGCTTTTATTAACGCGCTTAGTTCCCTTTCTGCGATTTCTTCCTTTGAAGAGGCATACGTTACCTGGATTAGACCTTTCACTTCTATACCTTCCTTGACAACAAAATCCACTTCTTTTCCGGAAACGTCTTTCCAGTAATATATCTCCATCAATGGATTTTGCGCTGCTCTTCTTAAAAGTTCCACAGCAGCGATGTTTTCCATCACTTTTCCGAAATTTTCGCTGAACCTGAAACCCAGGGCATTGCTCAAGCCGACATCGAGTGAATATACTTTTCTTGGGGAATTATCCTGTTCTTTCAATGAATAAGAGAATCTTTTTATAAAGAAAAATAAAAATGCATTTTCAAGATACCATGAGTATTTTTCAACGGTATCCTTGCTTATTTTCAAAGCTCTTCCCAGAGAGTTGAATGTTATGCTGTTAGATATATTTGTCAAGTAAAATTTTGCCAGAGCCTCCAGCTTGTCTATTTTTTTTACACTGAATCTTTTCACAATATCTTTTGTTAATATATCTTCGAAATAAGAAATTAAAATCTCATTTTTACTTTCACCCAGAACAACTTCCGGGAATCCTCCATATTGGGCATATTCCCTGAATGACCGCCTTAACTCGATTTTTTTATTTATTATATCAAGAGAATTCCTTATCTCTATTTTTTTAAATTTTAAGAATTCCTTAAAACTCAAAGGAAAAACTTTTAGGTCAAGATGCCTTCCTGTCAGGGTAGTCGCAAGTTCTTTGCTTATTATTTGCGATGTCGAGCCTGAAACTATCAGTTTTGCTTTTTGTAATTCATTTATCGTCCTTGCCCATCGTTCCCATCTATCCACTAATTGTACCTCATCAACAAAAATATATGGGACTGAATCGGGTTTTATAAATTCCAGATAAGTATCTAAAATCTCATCAAGTACATTTACTGAAAAGTCTTTAAATCTTCTATCTTCAAAATTTATTATTAAAGTTTCTTTTGAATCCAGACCGCTGTCAATGAGGGTTTTTGCAATTTGTCTCATTATGAATGATTTTCCGGATCTTCTTACGCCAAGTATGCTCAGAATCATGTTGGTTTTAAGAAAATTCCCCGCTCTATCGACATACCCTTCCCGTTTTATTCCTGTATTTAACTCCCTTTGCCAGAAATTCCAGTCTACCAAAATTTCCAATATCTCTTCTTTTTTCATTAAAACAGATATTGTATTAGCCATTATTTAAAGATTTTGGCTATTTCATTAGCCAAAATCACATAACTATTTGATATTCGCAAGCAGCTCCTGCATTCCCTTCGTGTTAAGCCTGACCTTCTCCCCGTCCATTTCTGCATAACACTCTTTGACAAGATAATCAAGCTGGAATTTCAACTGGGATTCTGAAATGCCAAGTTTTTTCATTATTTCCTTTCTTGTTTTCCCGAAAGCTCCGATGGATTTGACAACCTTTCTCCTCAGCGGGTTCTCAAGCGCCCTGAACATCAACTGATGGTCATGCGGCGTTTTCATCTCGCAGGCATCTGGTTCTGGCGGGAGTGATTCTATTTCGTCGTTCATTTATTTCAATCCTTTTTTTTCCATTTTACACAACAATCGGCACCGCTTCCCCGCACTCCGGGCACTTCCCATCCTTAATCCTTATCGCGCTCACCCGAAAGCCGGCGCGGTCAATCAGCAGGGCATTGCACTTCGGGCAGTATGTGTTCTCATACTTATGCCCCGGCACATTCCCTGTATAAACGAACCTCATCCCTTCCTTCTTCGCAATATCGTGCGCCATCTCAAGCGTCTCCGTCGGCGTGGCGCTCAGGTCATCCATCTTATACATGGGATGGAATCTCGTGAAGTGCATGGGCGTATCGACCCCAAGGTTATCGCGCACCCATCTCACAATCTGCGTAATCTCTTCCGGCGAATCGTTCTTTGTGGGAATAACCAGCGTTATAACCTCAACGTGCATTCCCAATTCCTTTGCCAGCTTCGTGGACTCAAGCACAGGCGCAAGCCTGGCGCCGCATATTTTCCTGTAAAAATCCTCAGAGAATGATTTGATGTCCACGCGGAAAGCGTCAAGATAGGGCGCGATTCTCCGCAGCGCTTCGGGTGTGATATAGCCGTTGGTCACGTATATGGTCTTTAATCCAGCTTTTTTCGCAAGCACTGCGCTGTCGTATGTGTATTCATGCCAGATGGCTGGTTCGTTATATGTCCATGCTATTGATTTGCACCCGGTCGCAAGGGCACGTTTGATTGCCTCTTCAGGCGTTATCTCTTTTGTCCACGCCTCCTCAAGCGTCACCTGCGAAATATTCCAGTTCTGGCAGTGCATGCACCTGAAATTGCAGCCGATAGTTCCCAGCGAATACGATTTCGTGCCGGGGAGGAAATGATAGAGAGGTTTTTTCTCAATCGGGTCAACAGCTTCACTCGATACGGTATTATAAATTAACGTATAAAGCTTCCCGTTCTTATTCTGCCTTG
Source organism: Candidatus Methanoperedens sp. (assembly GCA_023249275.1). Classification (GTDB taxonomy): domain Archaea; phylum Halobacteriota; class Methanosarcinia; order Methanosarcinales; family Methanoperedenaceae; genus Methanoperedens. The sequence goes on along the minus strand of JAHFCV010000036.1, from coordinate 3,396 downwards.
TCCTGCATACCCCAAGTTTCCCCTCAGCTATCGTACACCTGTGGGAGCACACATGGCATTTGACCTTATTATCCGGAAGCTGGTCAAAAAGTACGCCTTCTTTAATCATAAACCGAAACCTCGCTTTATGCGGTATCCACGTATGCCTGTGGGCATACGTGTCTGCGAAGTAAAGCGGCGCGACGGTTTTTGATAAAACTTTCCTAAAGTTTTACCGACACCCCGGTTAACGTGGCGTGCACCTTCGGTAGCACCACATCTCATAACCGACACACCAATTAATTTGGCGTGCATTGGATAGCATAAAATTTCATGCATATATCTCCGGCGTGCTCTCTATCTGCTTTGAGCGCTTCTTTCGCAATTCGTCTTTGAGCTTTTCATAATAACTCATTATATCAGAAGTCACAGACGGACCCGTATCCTCTATCGCAGCCAGGAAATGCTCCTGCCTTACCTTTTCAGCTTTTATATCTTCCCGCAAGGCGAACCGACCCGCTTTTTTGCACACAGCCGCAATATCCGCTCCTGTAAAATCCTCAGTAAGCCCAACAAGCTCATCGATAGAAACATCATCTGCACGCGCCATCTTCTTTGTATGCACCCTGAAGATTTCAAGCCTCGTCCTTGCATCAGGCACAGGCACGAGTATCATTTCATCAAACCTGCCCGGGCGCAAAAGGGCAGGGTCGATTATATCAGGTCTGTTGGTGGCTCCAATCACCACAACGCCGCGCAGTTCCTCAAGACCGTCAAGCTCTGAGAGCAGTTGATTCACGATTCGCTCTGTCACATGAGGCTCGCCCAGTGCGCTTCCCCTCATGGGGGCAAGCGCATCAAGCTCATCGAGGAATATTATAGACGGCGCCACCTGACGCGCTTTTTTGAATATCTCAGCTATATGCTTTTCAGATTCGCCGTACCATTTCGATAGTATATCGCTTCCTTTGACCGTTATGAAATTGGCTTCACTTTCATTGGCGATTGCTTTTGCAAGCAGGGTTTTTCCCGTGCCAGGTGGTCCGTAAAGAAGCACGCCCTTCGGGGCTTCCACGCCTATCCGCCTGAAGGAATCACCGTAACGCAGCGGCCATTCCACAGCCTCCTTGAGCAGGGATTTTACGTTATCAAGCCCACCGATGTCCTCCCAGGTCACATTCGGAACTTCAAACAATATCTCCCGCAGCGCAGAGGGCTGGACTTCTTTCATGACTTCTTCAAAATCAGAACGCTTGATGACCAGTTTATCCAGCGTCTCTTTCGGGATTTCCTTTTGTTCAAGGTCGATTTCTGGAAGAACCCGGCGCAATGCAGTCATGGCAGCCTCACGGCATAGTGCAGCGATATCTGCGCCCACGAACCCGTAGGTGCGGCCGGCAAGGTCATCAAGACTCACATCCTCTGTAAATGGCATCCCGCGGGTGTGAATCTGGAATATCTCGCGCCTCCCTTCACGGTCAGGAACGCGCAGCTCTATTTCGCGGTCAAACCTGCCCGGGCGGCGAAGCGCCATATCCAGCGCCTCAGGTCTATTGGTCGCACCTATCACTATCACGTTCTTTCTTGATTTCAAGCCGTCCATAAGGGAGAGAAGCTGCGCCACCACGCGCCGCTCCACTTCGCCTGTGACCTCGGCTCTTTTCGGGGCGATGCTGTCTATCTCATCGATGAATATAATAGCAGGGGTGTTTTTTTCAGCCTCATCAAAAGCCTCGCGCAGCTTGTGCTCGCTTTCCCCGTAATATTTCGACATTATTTCCGGACCGTTGATGGTGATAAAATAAGCGTCGCTCTCGTTTGCCACAGCTTTTGCAAGCATGGTTTTCCCGGTTCCCGGAGGTCCGTGAAGCAGGACTCCTTTTGGCGCGTCAATCCCGAGACGGTTGAATAGTTCAGGATGCCGGAGTGGCAATTCTATGATTTCCCGAATTTTGGTCAGAGCCGGTTTTATCCCGCCAAGGTCTTCATACATGACCTCTGGTATTTCCTGCGGGAGCGCCACAGCCTCTGGCAGGAGTTCCACTTCCGTAATGTCGGTTATCTTGACTATCCCCGCCGGCGCTGTCGAAACTACATGGAGTTTTATCTCGCCAAGACCAAAGGAGCTTCCGAAGAAATCCTGGAATACATGCTCGAACATCACATCGCTGCCAAAGGATTCCCTGGGTCGGCGCACGCTTGTGGTAGAGATGATATCTCCCTTTGAGACTGTCCTGTTATGGAAAATCGCCCGCAGGCTTTCGCTTGGAGCATAGATATGGATATTCTGTATCACAGGAGAGAGCGTGACCTTTTTTGCCTCTTTCCACTCGGCTCTTACGACTTCAACATATTCTCCCAGGCTTGTTTTTGCGTTTGTGCGTATCAACCCGTCCATTCGTATGACATCAAGCCCCTCGTCCTGGGGGTACGACCTTCCCACCACTGCTGACGTGGCGCGCTCTCCTTTTAATTCCACCACGTCAAAAATATTTACGCCAATAGCGGTTCGAAACTTTTCATCTATCCTCACGATTCCCTTTCCCACATCTCTCTGGTCTGCCTCTGCTACTTTTAATCTCGCTGATTTGTCCATGATACCCCTGTATTATAATATTTTGTTTTATTTCATAAAAGTTTGCTTTCTGCCCGGTCCAACTGAAACATAACCTATGCGCACGCCCATCAATTCTTCAAGCAATTCAACATACAGCCTTGCGTTTTCTGGAATGTCGGGGAAACTTTCAGCGTCAGAAATATCCTCTTTCCATCCGGGAATGTCAATGTATATGGGCTTGCACCTGGCGATTTCATCGGAAAGTTCTGGCGGGTAATCAAGCTGTTTTCCTTCAATTTCATAACCAATGCATATTTTCAAAGTGTTAAGCCCTGAAAGGACATCGAGTTTTGTGAGAGCCATGCATGTATAGCCGTTGAGATTGATGGATTTTCCAGCAAGGGGCAGGTCAAACCAGCCGCATCTCCTGGGTCGTCCCGTGGTCGTCCCGAACTCGCCTCCTTTTTCACGCAGGTGCTCGCCGACTTCGTTTTTCTGCTCTGTGGGAAGAGGTCCTTCTCCGACGCGCGTGATATATGCTTTGATGACCCCGATTACCCTGTCCACTTTCTTTGGACCCACGCCAAGTGACGCGCAGGCAGAACCTGCAACCGTGCTTGAAGATGTGACGAATTTCTGCGTGCCGTGTATGATATCAAGATGCGTTCCCTGCGCCCCTTCTGCTAATACGTTCTTGCCATGCTTTAATGCAAGATTTATTTCTTTTGATACATCGGTGATGTATGGTTTTAATTTCTTTCCGATTTTAAGGTATTCATCGATCTCGGAACGTGCAATTTTCGGGTCTCCTCCCAGTTCTTTTATGGCATTTTCCTTTTGCGGGGCAATTTCCAGAAGCC
>JAHFCV010000178.1 GCA_023249275.1 Candidatus Methanoperedens sp. | reverse complement strand
TATTTTTGGGCTTTTTTTATTGGTTTTAATAGGTGTTGAGTTATTAACCACGATTAAAGCATACGCTATTGAAAAAGTAGTCCACGCTGAAGTGGTGCTGACTGTTGCCATGATCGCCATCGCACGCAAGGTCATAATCCTGGACATAAAAGAAATTCCAGGTCTAACATTGGTAGGTATAGGGGTTATTATCATAGCCCTGTCTGTCGGGTACTATTATTTTAAAAAGGGGTTGGTTATGAAAGCCAGTACCGATTAACTCTTGGCTTTCTCGCCGCCAAAATACACTGTCCTGTGCGGAAAGGGTATTTCAATGCCCGCCTCGTCAAAGGCATTCTTAATCCCTTCGATAAGCTCAGTTCTTACTGTAAACAGCGCAGACCTCTGTATCCAGACCCTGATCTCAAAATCTATGCCGGATTCACCGAATCGGGTGATAATGACCAGGGGTTCAGGCTCTATGAGAACAGTCTCATTGCTTCTTATCACTGAATTTAATATTTCAAGTGCCTTTTGTATGTTTTCCTTGTAAGCGATCCCGACCGGTATATCCAGCCGCCTAATCTCATATCTGGATAGATTCACTATCCTTGCGTTTGCAACTGTGGAGTTGGGGATTCTCAAATAGCGGTTATCAAAAGTCCTTATTCTTGTAGAAAGAAGGCTTATGTCAAGAACATATCCTGCCTGTCCATCGATTTCTATTGCTTCACCTATCTCAAAAGGCTTATCAGCAATAAGAAAAAATCCCGAGATAATATTGGAAACCGACGTCTGTGCGGCAAATCCTATAACAATGCCCAGTATTCCCGCAGCTGCAAGTATTCCTGTGATGTCGATTTCGAATACCCCAAGAAAGGCGATGACTGTTGCCAGTACCAGCACATAGAAAACGATATTTTTTGTCACACTGCCTATGTGGCTCCCAAGTTTTGATGTTGTAAGTTTACCCGATACATTTGAAATGATTTTTGAGGCAATCAGACCTATAACAAGTATCAGGAGCGCTTTAACAATAGTGGTGTATTGCGCGTAAATGCCGTAAAAATCGATCATAATCCAAGCTCCCTTGCAATACCAAACTTATCGAACCTTGTCAGTACGGTTTGGGCAACCGAAAATTCCCGGTCTATTATTGGCTTGGGGTTAACTGCTTTGGTCGTAGTTTTAGCGCTGTAATCAACCCTGAACTCATTTGAAGATATAACGAGTATGTATATTTTGTTAGTGAAAAATCCATTATCCCCTTTAAAAAGAAACAAGTTTTCCGGTTCAACTACTATTTTCGATATCTCTCCTGGAACCTCGCTTTTATTGACAATCCTCAAAGGCACAAGGGCATCCTGCGCCTTAAAAACATCAAATGCGAATTCTGCTTCTACATATGTGCAGAGCGCTCCCCTGTTGACTTCACCGTGCCATGCCTTCCTCTTATACTCGATATGCCGGTCTATCTCAAGGGATTTTTCACCGCTTTCAAGCATCAGTTTTGTGATAAGAGGGAGTTTTAAAAAGAACTTGAGCTGGGATTTCGGGGAAAGTTGCAGGGCGTCTTTGAATTTTATTAAGTATGGCATTTCATAAAAGTCTTTTTTCGTATCTATGAACAATTCCCCTGAAAAACTTGCGATGCTGTGCGATGCCCCTGAGGTAATCCTTACTGTAAATGGATTTAGCCTTTCAAAAGTATATTCTTTTCCAAAAAAGTCAATTTTCAATGCAGCGTCTGTTTCAAGCTTTTCCATCAATGTTTAATTGGAGAATGTTGTATAAAAATTTTAAGCGGATGGTTTGAGTTTTCTTATTTTATCCTGTGAGGTTAAAAATTCCTGCCTTTCTTAAAGCTCACGTTCGAACAGCAGATAAACCCAGGAAGTTATACTACCACTGCCCGTACCCCCGCCTCCAGATGTAAAATTCACGAAATTCCAGCCTTGCGTTAACGCTTCCTCTATCGCTTTTTCAATGATATCAGGTTCGGGAGGGATTGTAGCGCCGCTTGTTAAGCATATAACTTTGTACTTTTTCATAATTGCAGATTCTCCTGAATACTATTAAATGTCATGTACATTTCATTTATCCTGCGGGCTATTATCCCTTTATTTTTGTCACTGTAATAAGAAACGGAAGTATTTCCACTCTTCCGATCACCATTAAAATTATCAATGCAAGTTTCAGATGTATAGCAAGGGCAACGGATACGATTCCTACCGACAATCCCGTTGTGGCAAAAGCGGAAGCAGCCTCGAACATAGAGTCAATCAATCCGAAGCCTGAAAAATAGAGGAGCGTCCCGGTAACGATTACGAGGGCAGCCGATAAAAGAATAAATACAAGATTTATCACGATATCCTTCTTATCATAATCTTTGCCGTCGAACTCAATCTTCTCATACTCTTTCCCGATGAGAGAACCTATTGCAAAAGGAATTGATTTTAAAAAAAGCGCAAGGCGAAAGATTTTGATGCCTCCGGCGGTGGAAAAGCCCATTCCGCCGAGGAAAATCAAAGCGATATACAGAAGCTTTGCTTTCTCCGGAATCAAGCTGAAATTTATGGTAGAAAAACCTGTGCCAGTGGATGCGCTCAGGACGTGGAATACCGTGGAAAGTATGCCAAGCGGATAAACCGCCTTTATAGCTATCACGCCAATGGCAGAAATGAGAATGAACATCCAGAATTCCTTTGTGAAAGCCGACCCGAATTTCCTGTGTATTATCCTGTAGTGGATGAAAAAGCTCGTGGCGCCAAAAACCATCATGACCATGACCGCCAGAACAGCGGGAAAGGCGGTGTATGGTGAAAAATCGGCTACCGGGGAAAAGCCGCCTGTCATGAGTGAACTCAGCACAACAGAGATTGTATTTGCTATGTTTGTAAAACCAAGGACGTAGATTATTGCCGAGAAAATAATTACGTACACCGTATATACCACAAGGATGGACGCCAGGGACTTTTTAATGCTATCCGTAACGCGCATGAAATTCATGACCTTTGACATATTGTCCAGCGTCTTCCCGCTGTAGAAGAACGCAAGAAGTATGAACACAACGCCTAATCCGCCAATTAAGTGCGTGAAGCTGCGGTAAAACATAAGCGAGCGCGGCAGGGCATCAGGGTCTGTTATAAGCGAAAAACCAGTGGTTGTGAATCCTGAGACGCTCTCAAAAAAACTGTTAACAAACCGCCCGGCGATGCTTGAGTCATTGAATGCATTGAGCCAGAAGTACGGTATTGCGCCAAGAATCCCAAGAACAAAGAACACGCCTGTGAGAAGAATGCATGATTGCCGGAAGTCAAGCTCCTCGCGCACCGAGAGGGCGTTCAGGAAAAACCCAAAGAAAAAGAATGCAAAACTTGTTACGAACAGGGGAATTATTGCCTGGTTCTCATTGTAGATGAATCCCATACCGATGGGAAAGGCAACCAGAATCCCTGCAAGTTGCAGAACGAGACCCATGTTTGCCAGTACCGGACGCATAGGGTGTTACTTTACATCAAAATATATAAAGATTGGTGGTCGAAATCACAGAATCAGCAAAAGATTGAGGATTAGTTCAGGCAATCACCTTGAATTCGCCTGCTTCTGAACCTATTTTCTTCCGGCTGTAATACGCGCTCACGGTATAGCTGTACTCACCGTTTTTCATTCTCTTCGGAATCCGCCATTGTCTCTCTATTGATTTCTGCATTCCGACCTGCACATCATTAATTCTTTTAACCAGCTTTTTAACCATGAGATGTTTTTCATCATGAATGCTTATAACAATTTTCGCCCTCTTCCAGACAACTTCACCTGCATTCGTCGCATTGATTGAAAACGTCAGGATACTTCCAGCCTGTACTGCATAAGGCTCTACCTTTGCCTGCATCTCCACTTTTACCAGT
>JAHFCV010000035.1 GCA_023249275.1 Candidatus Methanoperedens sp. | reverse complement strand
TTACATACATCACAGGAGCGGGCGCCACGCCAGGATTACTCACATGCGCCGCTGCACTTGCAGCCAATTCATTTATGGAAGTAACAGGCGTGGACATCAATTTCGGTGTTGGCGTAGCCAATTGGGAATCCTACCGTGCAACAATACGCGAGGACATAGCGCATCTTGAGGGCTTCAATCTCAAAAAAGCGGCTGAAATGACGTGTGCAGAGATCAAGGAAGAACTCGACAGCAGAAAAGGCATTCTTCAGCTACACAATATGGAACATGCAGACGATGTAATTCTTGAGAGGGCTGGGATAGTATCCCGTGAAAAAGTAAAGGTAGGAGGGGTAGTGGATACCAGAAATCCAAGAAAGCCTGTGAGTACCACAATGACGCTTACGGGCAGGACGTTTGACGGCGCTGTTTCAAGCCACAGGTTCATCCTCGGTGATGAGACTACAATGGCTGCCAATGTGGTTGGCCCGGCGCTTGGCTGGATGAAGGCAGGGCTTGAGTTCCATTCGCGGGGCATATACGGCGTATTCGGGTCTGCTGAGATAATGCCCAGATTCGTAAGATGAAGATGAACTGGCTAGGGGATGAGCTTGCTTCTATAAAAAATCAGGGATTGTATAGAAGGCTTTCCACCATCGAGAGCGCCCAGACGCCGAGGATAATAAAAGATGGACGGGAGCTTATACTTCTCTCCTCTAACAACTACCTGGGCTTAAGCACTCACCCGAAAGTAAAAAAAGCAGCCCTTGAAGCCATTGAGCAATACGGTACGGGCGCCGGGGGCTCGCGCCTTACAACAGGCAACACCAGGCTGTATGACGGCCTGGAGGAAAGAATCGCGAAATTCAAGGGCACCGAGGATGCCCTGGTGTTCAGCACAGGATACATGGCTAATACCGGAACGATATCCTCAGTGATGAAAAACGGCGACCTGATTCTGAGCGATGAACTTAACCATGCAAGCATAATCGATGGATGCAGGCTGAGCCGTGCTGAGGTAGTGGTCTATCCGCACAGAGATGTTTCGTGCATAGAAACAGCGCTTCGAAAATCGAAACACCCACGAAAGCTCATAGTTACAGATGGCATATTCAGCATGGACGGAGATGTGGCTCCGCTGCAGGAAATTATGGAGCTTGCAGGAAAATACGATGCGATGGTCATGGTAGATGATGCTCATGCAACGGGGGTTCTTGGAAGGCACTGCGGAGGAACCTCTGATTATTTTAATGTTAATGTGGATATAAACATGGGGACGCTGAGCAAGGCGCTTGCGAGCATGGGAGGCTATGTAGCGGGGAGTACTGAATTGATTGATTTCCTTCGCAACACGGTACGCCCGTTCATATATTCAACCGCGCTTCCCCCGCCTGCAGTCGCTGCTGCAAAGGCTGCCATAGACGTTGTCGAAGATGTGAATCCCGCGAAAAAACTCTGGCAGAACATCGCGATATATAAGAAAGGGCTTACCGATATGGGAATCACAGTAAAAAGCGAGACACAGATTATTCCCCTTATGACAGGAGAAACAGAAAATACGATAAAAGCAGCCATTGAGCTTGAGAGACTTGGCGTCTTTGCACAGGGAATCCGTCCCCCGACCGTACCTGAGGGTAAGGGAAGAATCAGGACATCCCTTATGGCAACACACAGCGAACATGACATAAAAGAGGCGCTTTCTGCCATTTCGGTAATTAAGGAAAAATACAGGTTATGACCGGGATATTTATAACGGGTACGGATACCGGCGTAGGGAAAACCGCAGTTGCATCAGGACTTGCTGGAGCCTTTAAAAAAAGAGGGTACAGCGTGGGAGTGATGAAACCTGTACAGAGCGGCGCCCTGGTAAGATACGGTAAGCTATATTCGCAGGATGCGGAGTTTTTGATGAAAGCACTGGACAAACATGATGAGCCTGAACTTGTATGCCCGGTGCTTTTAAGGGAAGCGCTGGCTCCGGGTGTGGCGGCGGAAATTGAAGGAAAGACGGTAGATTTGGAACTTATAAAAAACGCATACTTGCAGCTTGAGAAACGTCATGACCTTGTGATTGTGGAAGGCGCGGGAGGAATTGCTGTGCCTTTAAGAAAACGTTTTCTCATCTCTGATTTAATAACCTGCCTCGGCACACCTGCCATAATCGTGGCACGTGCAGGACTTGGAACGATAAACCACACCTTTCTTACAATCGAGCATGCAAAGCTCTCAGGGATAGGGGTGATAGGGACAATCATAAACAACTACAGGGGCGGGACAGCCGAAGAAACGAACCCAAAGGTAATAGCAGAACTGACCAGCTTGCCGATTCTGGGAATTATCCCCCACGACCCTGCGATAAATGTGGAAAGCGGAAGTTGCGGCAATATCGTGTCACTGGTGGAAAAAAATGTCGATTTAGATAAAATCATTTCTTCCGTGGCTTATTTGACTTAGGAGTGAAAAAAAGTTACCACTGGTTTTGAGGGGGTTTTGGTAAGTACCAATGTAACGGTCACGTAATAGGCGAAATCTTAAATACCATACGAAATAACTTATTATTATCAGCTATGACCTTGTTGAACGCAAAAAGAAGTGCCTGTTGCAATGCTTTAGTTCAAGTGACTGAGGATGAAGATGACGATTTTTGTGTCAAATGTAAATCGTATTACCCAGAAATAAGAGACGAAAGATTATCTTTTGCTGAGACTGAAAGAAGTCTTGTTTTATTAACATCAATTTTGTTAGATAAAAACGGGGGTGCTACAAAAGAAGAGGTTCTCGATAATATTGAATCAAGAGGTTACTTAAAATTCGATGACCATGATAAAGAATATAGAGCTAATGGAGAATTAGTTTGGAAGAATGATTTAGCTTGGACTCGTTCCGACCTTGTCGAAAGTGGCTATATGAGTGGGGAAGTTTGGGATGATTGGCGAATAACGGAAGTTGGAAAAGAGAATTTTCGTAATATGGTGGAAAATTTTAAAAAAAAAGGAAGACGAGTCAAATTAACAGAGAACTGGTTCAACAGAATAAATGAACGGCAGAGCAGTGTTTAAGCCTCATAGCGTCTGAGTTCTGGTCTCATTTTGTGTGTATAGACACGGAAGAGATTCTTACTATAATTTTTACGCTTTTTTAGGAGGTTTGCAAGTGGCTCAATTATCTGGAATCAATCTCATTCCCATACGCAGCCCTCGGCGCCACTGCCGCTGCAATTGCCGAAGCTATCAGTGCTTTATAAACATCCACACCTATGAAAGGCAGCGCGCCCAGTGCAATCGCCTTCTGCGCATTTACTCCCAATACAAGCGATAACTGAACCACCCCAAACAGATAGATAATCGCAATCCCAACAAGCATAATGCTAAACATGCCGATAAAACTTCGTGACCTTACGTAGCTGTCGGTAAACCACCCGATAATCAGCGAGGCGGCGATAAATCCGACAATATACCCGCCTGTAACGCCTGTGAGAATTTCCAACCCTGCTTTTCCATCTGCAAACCAGGGCACGCCCAGCACCCCAAGAATCGTGTAGAAACCCTGGCTCAAGCCTCCGTACCATTTACCGAGTATCACACCTGAGAGAAGGACTGCAAAAACCTGCCCCGTCACAGGCACAGGCGTGTAGGGAAGATAAAACCGAAGCTGTGCAAATACGCCGGTTAAACATGCAAAGATCAGCGCCATGACAACCTTGTTCGCAAACGTGGATTCAAACCGCCATTTGAATAAATTGTATCTTGCGGTGTCGTATTTTTCAAGAATGTTTTTAAACTCGTTTCTGAATTCTGACATGGTTCACCTTGAATTGTAAACTTTTTATTCAATAAGGTGAACAATCTTTATAAAATTAATCGACAAACTTGTTTAAGGTACACCCCAGATTATCACCAGGACTCCTATGATAACAAGCGCCCAGAATAAGAGCTTCTGCGTTCTGTCCTCGATCCCGAAATCGATTGCGAATACCCTGAACCCGTTCAAAGCGTGTGGAAGAACAAGCAAAAGCAGTATAAAAACTGCTGTCTTGAACTCAACGAACATAAAATCAAATGGCGTTTTAATACCATGCGCCCACACGATATGGATGAACAGGTAGAACACAAGCAGCAACCCCGTGACGCGCTGGAGAAGCCATGCCCACATCCCTGTTCCGTAAGCCCTTTCTTTTTCCATGTTCACCTGATTATGTGTTTAATTTTATGTAAGATAATTTTCCTCATGAAACCCGTGATGGCATTGGTGGGAGGCACCTGTTTAGGGCATACCTCGACGCACCTGAAAACCTCATCGCATGCCCAGACACCTTTTTCCGTATCAACCCGTTTTAGCATCCCGATTGTGTCATGATACCTCGTATCTGCATAAAAACGCCATGCTTTTGCAAGAGCGGCTGGTCCAAAATAATCTTTATCTCTTGTAGCTACAGGGCATGCCCCGTAACAAAGACCACAGAGGATACACGCTGCATACTTATCGACTCTCCTGACATCCTGTTGGGACATTGACATATCCCCGCCTCCTTCAAACCAGGGATGCACATCCTCATAATGCTTGAAAAAAGGTTTTAAATCCACTATCAGGTCTTTGATTAGAGGAAGGTTCGGGAGGGGTTCAATAAGTATCTCATCGCCGGTCTTCAATTCAGGTTTCGCAATGGGACCATAAGGTGAAATGGTCAATACCCTCTCACCAACAATTTCAGATACCTGAGTCCGGCATGCAAGTCTCTGTTTCTTGTTAATGAGCATGGCGCAGGAGCCGCAAACTGCGCCGCGGCATGAATATCTGAATGAAAGGGAACCGTCCTGCTCATCCTGTATCTGGAAAAGCGCTTCAAGTACAGACATGTGCGGTTTGGGTTTTACTTCAAAAGTATCGAACCACGACCTTTCCCCGTCAAATCTTTTTATCTTGAATTTCATAACCCTACGTTCAATAGTTTCTTTTCCACATTATATAAAGCACATGGTAAAGTAATATAAAAGACGTATATAATATAAGTATGTTAAAGCATGACATCATAATAGTGGGAGGCGGTCTTGCAGGCTTACGCGCCGCTTTAGCCGTTAGCGGAGCGGATGTAGCGGTCATATCCAGAGTCCACCCTTTGCGCTCGCATTCGGTAGCAGCCCAGGGCGGCATAAATGTCGCGCTTGGGAAAACCGACAGGTGGGAAGACCATGCCTTTGATACGATAAAAGGTGGCGATTATCTTGCAGACCAGGATGCTGTGGCTTTGCTGTGTAAGGATGCGCCAGAGCGGGTTATTGAGATGGAGCGATGGGGGACGCTTTTTTCAAGAACCGATGAAGGAATGATTGCCCAGCGTCCTTTTGGCGGTGCGGGCTATCCGCGCACGGCATACGCTGAAGACAGGACAGGTCATGCGCTGCTGCATACGATGTATGAGCAGGCGCTTAAAAATGGCATCAGGTTCTATGAAGAATGGCTGGTAACACGGCTTGTCGTAAAGACCCCGTATTTAAATACGGGGACTAATAACGGCAGGTGTTCAGGCGTTGTTGGATACAATATCGCAGACGGCAAAATTGAGGGGTTTCTGGCAAAGGCTGTGATTTTCGCTACTGGAGGATACGGAAGAATATACAAGCGTTCAACGAACTCGATAATTAACACAGGATTCGGATGTGCTGTGGCATACCGAAGCGGCGCAGCGCTTGAGGACATGGAATTCGTGCAATTCCATCCCACCACGCTTTACGGTACGAATATACTTATTACCGAAGGTGCACGCGGTGAAGGCGGGTTCCTCACGAATAAAAACGGCGAACGGTTCATGGCATGTTATTCTCCCCATTTGCTTGACCTTGCGCCGCGGGATATTGTGGCGCGGGCTATCCAGACCGAGATAAACGAGAGGAGGGGATTTGACGGAGGTTACGTGAACCTTGACCTCACGTACCTCGGCGCCCAAAAAATCAAAGAACGATTGCCAGGAATCAGGCAAATTGCTATGGATTTTGCGAATATCGACCCGATTAAAGAGCCGATACCAATCCAGCTGGCGCAGCATTATTCCATGGGAGGCATCGCTTCGAACAAGGACTGTGAGACATCAATTGCGGGATTCTTCGTATGCGGCGAATGTTCCTGCATCAGCGTGCACGGCGCGAACAGGCTTGGCGGGAATTCGCTGCTTGAAACGATTGTTTTCGGGAAAATAGCGGGAGAAAACGCAGAGAAATATGCAGATAATACAGAATTTGAAAAAATAGATATTATGGAAAAAGAAGTGCATGGGGAATCACAGCGAATTTCGGCGCTTCTGGGTAAGAATGAAGGCGAAGCATTCTTCGAAATAAGGGATGAATTAAAGGAAGTCATGGATGAAAAAGTGGGCATATTCCGTGATGAAGAGAACCTGAAGGCTGCGCTTGATAATATCAGTGAACTCAAGATACGTTACGGGAATGTGTGTGTCAGGAATAAAGGAAAGATTTTCAACCAGGAACTCGTGAACGCGCTTGAACTTGAAGGAATGCTGGATATTGCAGAGACGATATGTCTTGGCGCGCTGGCTCGAAAGGAGAGTAGGGGTTCGCATTATCGTCTTGATTATCCCGAAAGGGATGATAAGAACTGGCTCAAGCATACGCTTGTCACGTTTGCGCCTGATGGTGCAAGGATTGATTATAAACCTGTAAAAATCACGATGTACAAGCCTCAGCCTAGGGAGTATTGAAAAAGGATTATCTATACGATTTCAATATCTCAATCCCCTTTTCCGGCAATTCAAGAATACTAATGCTCAGGCAGTCCCTGTCATTGCATATTTTTTTACCTGCCAGGGCATCCGTATGCTCTTTATAAACCTCCTGTGCCGTCTTTTTGAACTCATCGTGATAATACGTGTTTATAATAAGTCCGCTTAAATCCACTTTCCCATCAAATGTCGGCTCCTTTTCAAACAGGGCAGGCACGGTGATTAGCTTCTTCCCGCCATCAAGCTCAGACAGGAAAACAAAAATCGTTCTTCCCACATAAGACTTTGCCGCTGCTGCCTCTATACATCCCCTCAAACCTTTCCCATTAACGCCATTAATCAATAACCTGCAGTAGCCTACTCCTTTACCCAGGAAATACCTGACATTGAAAGACAATTCTACATGCATTATCGGTATTTTAATCTCAGAATGCTGCTTATCAACAACGAGTTCCTCAAAACCTTTTATCAGCATAAGTTACAGCTTTTCAAGCCTTGTCCTGAATTCTTTCCTGTGCCTTTTCTCTTCATCCAGTATATGCTTCAGCACGCCCACCACTTCGGCGTCGTCTATCATTTCGATATGCTTTTTATATCTCTCAATAGCCTCGCTTTCAAGCGCTTTTTGCTTTTCCAGTTGACCCCTGAGGTCATCTCCCCCGAAGTCAAGTTCTTTATGTTCCATGCCCGGCTTCCCACCCCGTTTCACGATAAGGTCTGCAAGCCAGTTCATGTGCCTCATCTCATCAATTGCTATCGCTTCTGTGACCCTGCTCGGGTCGCACCGGGGCATGATAAAAGCGTTCCTGACATAAATCAGGGTAGTTTCGATTTCCTTCACATAATCTTCATTCAATAAACGGATTATTTCTCCAGCTTCCAAATTCAGCCCTCCATGTTTACAGGATGATTGAGCACATGAGTATTTATCTTTAATTGAACAGTGTTTTTATAGCTGGTATGTATATTTCAGGTATATGTTAGAATCCCTTCAAAACATCCTGCTGAATTATGGTTACTTCGGTCTTTTTCTTGCAAGTTTCCTTGCATCTACGATATTTCCTTTTGGAAGCGAGGGGATTCTTGTATATCTTGTTTACGAGAAATTTAATATCCCTGCCCTTGTGTTCGTAGCATCGGCAGGAAACTATTTTGGCGCCTGCACCAGTTATTATATCGGTTTAAAAGGAAGAAGTTTTGCCGAAAAGTATCTCTCTATTGACCCGGGAAATCTTGAAAAAGCAGAGAAATATTTCTTAAAATACGGAGCCATTGTGCTTTTATTTACATGGCTGCCATTTATAGGGGATGCTTTTACTGTCTTTGGCGGATTACTGAGGGTTAAGTTCTGGCTTTTTTCAGTTCTTGTGTTTACAGGAAAATTTTTACGCTATCTGGCTGTTGCTTATCTTGCAGTGGCTGTTCTCTGATAACTATTTCCTGTCTCTTTATTTTCAAGGTATAATCTCGCATCCGTTATTGATTTCAGGATATTCAAAATCCGACATGCTTAGAATTCCATTTTCAATCAGCGCCTGAACCCACGGCATAGCGCCCTGTAATTCACGCACCAGATGCTTTACTGTTGTGCATATTAGTGCATATCCATTTTCTCTGAGCAACTCCTGCGACCTGTTCACAAAAAGACACCTGCCGCCGCAGATATGGAATATGTCACAGGATACGCATGGTTCGCCAACAGCGGCTTTATCACATAGCGAGTGTGGAGTATTTTCAAATATCGAGCCTATTACTGAAAAATCAAAATCAACAGATACAGGGCATGCAGATATTCTTCCGTCCGGCATTATCGTAAAAAAATCAATCCCTGAGCCGCACCACAGGCGCGAACCCGCACCTGAGAGGAGGGATTTCATTACTCCGATAAATGGAACAATTCCATGAACCCTGCCCTCGCTTTCCATCTCGGAAACCCACCAATTTACAAGTGAAGAGATGCCGGAATTATATGAATTAATCCAATCCTCCAATCCGGGTTCTGTATTTTCCCATGCTTCCCAGAACATTTCAAAATTGAGCTGCCAGTGAATATGGTCAAAAAGTCCTGTACCAAGAAGATGCCTCACGTTATCATAAATATCAGTACCCTGCGCCACAGTCATCCTTGCAACAAGGTCACCTTTAAAGCCACGGCGCCTTATCAGGTTTACATTTTGCATTATCCTGTCGTATACCCCTGTGCCGCGCTCCCTGTCTGTTACTTCTTTTGTTCCATCAAGTGAAACAAGCATCGAGTGGAATTTCTTTAGATACTCTGGCTCTATTTTATCCAACAATAAGCCATTTGTCTGGATAACGAAATGTGCTGGTATCGCATCAATGATTTTTTTCATGGTATCAATGCGAAGAAGGGGTTCACCGCCATAAAACTCAATTACCGGGGCTGAATCCCTGAGTAAAAAAGATTTGAGGTCGCAAATCCGGTACTGTATTTCCTTCGGCGGCGAGTCACTTCCTCCGCCGCAGTAATTACAGTTGAGATTGCATTCCTTTGTCAGGATTATGTGATAATGCATCCGGATTAGTCAAGATCGCCAAGATCAGGTTTCTTCTTCGGGTTCGCGTCTTTCGCAGAAGAAATCACATCGTCAATGCGAAGTATCATGGCTGCTGCTTCAGTAGCTGAGGTAATTGCCTGGGTCTTTACACGAAGCGGCTCGATGACGCCGTTTTCCAGCATATCCACAGGCTTGCCTTGATACACGTCAAGACCGACATTCCTGTTCCCCTGCTCATGCATGCTTCGCATGTCGGCAAGCATGTCAATGGCGTCAAGCCCTGCATTCTCCGCAAGCGTTTTCGGGATGATTTCAAGCGCCTGCGCAAATTTATTAATAGCGAGCTGTTCCCTTCCTTCAAACGTGGATGCATATTCACGAAGGCGAAGCGCCACTTCGAGCTCAGGCGAGCCGCCGCCAGCCAGTATTTTTTCATCTTCGATTGCCACGCCCACAACGCGAAGGGCGTCATGCATTGCCCTGCTAAGGCTTGTAACAACGTGTTCCGTTCCTCCCCGTAATAATATGGAATAAGTGCTGGGGTTCTTACACTTTCTAATGAATATCATTTCCCCGTTCCCTACCATTTTTTCTTCAACCAGCCCGGCATGACCGAGAGCCTCTGGTTTTATCTCATCCAGGCTTGTGATTATTTTCCCGCCTGTGGCTCGCGATAATTTCAAAAGGTCGTTCTTCTTTACCCTGTGGGTCACGAAAATACCGGCTTTGGCAAGGAAGTATCGCGCCATATCGTCCACTCCTTTCTGGCAGAATACAACGTTTGCGCCACCATTGATTACTTTATCGGCAGCTTCACGCACCTGCCTTTCTTCCTGTTCAAGGAACATGCGGGTCTGCCCGACCTGTTCGATGGATATTTCGGATTTCGTCTCGGTTTTCCTGGCCTCGATTGGGGTTGCAAGGATTGCTATTTTTGCATTCTCTATGCGTGAGGGCATGCTCTGGTGGGTTTTTGTCTTATCCAGTATTATTCCCTGCACAAGCTCGCTGTCCTCAATGCTTCCTTCTCCGCGCCTTTCTATTGATATGTCCTTAATGTTTACGGTTTTTTTTCCGTTTTCTTTTTTCACTATCGACTTCACGGCGCTTACAACAAGGTCAGAAAGTTTTTCTTTTGAGAATTCGATGCCTTTTCCCGTAAGTGCGGTTGTGGCTATTTTCTTAAGATTTTCATCGCTTGAAGGCATTGCCATATCGGATAAGAGCTCTTTTGACTTGTGCGCTGCGAGGTTATATCCATGGATAATAGTCGTTGGATGAACGCCCAGTTCCATGAGTTCCTGCGCGCCTTTTAAAAATTCCCCGGTCAATACCGCTGCTGTTGTTGTGCCATCACCCACTTCATCGTCCTGTGTCTTTGCAACCTCGGCTACTATTTTAGCGGCAGGGTGCTTGATTTTCATTTCGTCAAGAATCGTTGCCCCGTCGTTTGTGATGATTACAAGCCCTGCCGGGTCTACCAGCATCTTATCCAGTCCTCTGGGACCGAGCGTTGTTCTCACGGCTTCAGCCACTGCCCTGGCTGCCATTATGTTGCCTCGTTTTGCTTCTTCTCCTCTTGTCTCTTGCGTTCCCTGTCTTAAAATGATAATCGGCTGCCCGCCCATTTGACCTGCCATAGATATTCTCCTTTATGAATAATTAAATGTAGTTGCATAATCGGCTTTTTCCATTACTGGATTGCCTGATGTTCTGTTGTTTCATGTTTATAGTTCTATAAAAAGATGTCGCTCTTATGGGCTGCGTGTAGAAACCCGGATGGAAATTCGCCTCCAGCAGGTCAGAAGAAGCCCAATCCATAGGGGCTGTACAACATGCAGAGAACTTACAGGAGAGGGGTATAAATTATTTCGTATCAAATGCAAAAAAAAGAAAAAAATACGAATTATGCTATTTATTTTTACTTTGATGCAGTGTTTATTTTCATTATCGGATACAGCGGGCAGTACGCCAGTGCTGCAGTAACCAGCATCATCAGACCGAGGAGCCCTGCCACATACATTACAATTCCCGAAACCTTGCCTGTCGCAACTGCATACAACAGGATTATTCCGATAACAACCCTTACTATACGGTCAATCGTTCCAGCATTTTTTTCCATAATTCCTCCTGCGGAGTTTTAGTAGATACTCCAATGGATGTACGAAATCATATGATATAAAAAGGTTTCGGAGAGTAATTATTAAATTATATGGATAATATTGGCTGAGATATCATGAAGGTTAATAAGTGAAATTATAGCCCGGCAAGGATTCGAACCTTGGTCGCAGGATCCAGAGTCCCGCATGATTGACCGCTACACTACCGGGCTTCGCTTATACCTCGTAATTAGACCCCGTATTTAAATACGGGGAATGGGGTCTAAATAAGGCTTTTTACGTATTAATCTATCGGAGTTTGAAATATCCCTCCTTTCAGATAGACTCATCAGAGGCGCCAGTATTTTCGCTGTACTTTTTTAATTTCTTCAAGGCGTTCTCTTACTTTGGAACTGATAACCAATTGTTTCCTGTCAGGCTCCAGCCCCATAAAAACATCAAGCACTGCCGCAACAGAATGCGAAAGCAGCTCAAGGTCGTATCCACCTTCAAGGACAGTGCCGAGCTTCCCATCGCATGTCTCTTTAGCTATTGATTTTACAATAGACGCCAGGACTGCAAATCCGTCCACACTCATTCCCATATCTGCAAGCCCGTCGTTGGCGCATGCGTCCTGTCCGGCTGAGATTAAAATCATGTCAGGTCTGAACTCAAGCGCGGCAGGAACAAGTATCTCCTCAAATGCCGCAATGAACCCCGCATCATCAGTTCCAGCAGGCAGCGGCACATTGATATTGTAACCTTCCCCGTCGCCGCTTCCCACTTCATCCAGCCATCCTGTCCCAGGATAATGGGGATACTGGTGTGTTGAGAAATAAAGTACCGACGGGTCGTCATAAAACGCCTCCTGCGTCCCGTTCCCGTGATGGACATCCCAGTCCACGATAAGCACGCGTTTTTTCCCTTTTTTCTGTGCATGGCGCGCTGCTATCGCAACATTATTGAAAATGCAGAATCCCATTCCTCTATCTGGTTCTGCGTGGTGCCCCGGCGGTCTAACAAGCGCGAAAGAGCAATCAGTCCCATCGAGCAACGCATCAACCCCTGTTATCGCACCGCCTGCCGCAAGAAGCGCCACATTGTATGAATCACGGCATAATATCGTATCCGGGTCAAGCGGGAGTTCAAGTTCGGAATGCCTTCTGGCTTTTTCTATGTATTCCTGCGAATGAATGTATCGAATTTCCTCAAGAGATGCATACCTGGGTTCAATGAGTTCAAGCTGTTCCATCATTCCTGTTTTTTGAAGATATGCAATAATAGATAGCAATCGCTCTTTATTTTCAGGATGCAATCCCGTTTCATGTTTCAAATAATCCTGGTGGTAAATGATGCTGGTGATGTTATTAGTTATGGACAAAGCCGTAAGCACTTTGCGTTCTTAGCGCCTGGTATGAAAAAATCAACAACTAACTCGTACGAACTGATACGAACTCACGCCGTCGGAGTTCGTACGAGTTCGTATTAGTTCGCTGTTAATGTTCATTTTGTTGTTTCTCATTACCATCTATGAACAATAATTCATAGCCGAATATGTGGTATGTGATTTTATTCACCGCAAAGGCGCAGAGTTCGCAATTAAGCTAACTTTTTCCCGGCATTCGGTCCGTATGTTGCTTCGTATATCTCTTTCACATGAAATACGAAGGCTGCCTTCCCTGGTAATTTCTTGGGGTCAGCCATCTCTTTTGCGGCTGTAAATCTCTCGCCTTTATTTTCGATATCCACTGTCCCTTTAATCTGGTAGGATTTCTTGGCTTCACCGTCATATGCAACTATTGCCATATTGGGGTTTGCTTCAATGTTCTTTCTCGTCTTGTTAAAAAAGTTATCCACGAACAATATAGTTTCATCGTCAAGGATTTTCCACATGGTCACAAATACCACGTTTGGTTTCCCGCTTTTATCTGCGGTCGCAATCGGCAGGGGTTTCTGCTTGGAGACAACATCCTTTATTTCAGGAGGCATTTTCACCATAATTTATCACCGTCATTCGTTTAGTATGCATTGGACATAAAGTTTTTGATTAAGATTGATACTAAAAACCTGAAAAACCACAAGTAATATAAATCAAAAATACAATGAGTCAGCCAATGAAAATCTACAGGACATACGAGGATTTGCCAAAAATCAAGCTGCCGCTGGGGCAGGATGTTTTCATAAGCGACAGCACAATCCGTGATGGCTCCCAGATGCCCGGAATAGTGATGAAAAAAAGGCACAAGACCGAGATATATGAGTATCTTCACAAAATCGGGATTGAAAAGCTTGAAACCTTTGTCTATAACGAACGCGACAGGGAAGCGGTCAAAGAAATGCTTGACCGGGGATATGAATTTCCCGAAGTCACAGGATGGGCGCGTGCAAATCCCAAGGACATAGATTTTGTTCTCAGTATGGACGGGATAAAAGAAACAGGCATATTGATGTCGGTTTCAGACTCCCATGTCATTGACAAAATGGGACTTAAAAGCAGGGAAGAGGCTGAAAAGAAATATACAGATGCGCTGCAGTACGCAGTTGACCACGGGCTTCGCACAAGGGCGCACATCGAGGATATGACCCGCGCGGATAACGAAGGTTTTGTGTTCCCGCTTGTCAGCAAATTGCTTGAGATAGACCCGGATTGCATAATACGCCTGTGCGATACAGTTGGTTTTGGTTTACCGTTCCCTGATGTGGATGAGCCATACGGCATTCCTTATATTGTAAAGAGATTGCGGGAGCTCGGAACAAAGAACATCGAGACTCATGTTCATGACGACTTCGGGATGTCGGTTGCATGTTCGCTCGCAGGGTACTGGTACGGAGCAAACTGGTCAAGTTTGACGTTTCTGGGAATAGGAGAGCGGGCGGGAAATGCTGAACTTGAGAAGGTTGCACTGTTCCTTATCCAGAGAGTTGAAGGATTCCAGAAATATGATTTAACATCGGTTACCGAATTCGCGCGGTTCATGGAGCGGGAAATCGGGATACGGGTGCCGCGCAATAAATCTGTTGTGGGAAAAAATATCTTTGCCCATGAAAGCGGTATTCATACGGCGGGAATCATAAAGAACCCGTTCACTTATGAGCCTTATCCCCCAGAAGTTGTTGGGGGGAAGAGAGAACTTATGATAGGCGATTCCTCAGGGCTTGAAGTGATACGATATAAAGTTGAGGAGACGCTCAACGAATTGATGCACGTTGCCACTACGGTTGAAAAAACAGACCCGCGCGTGAAGGCTATCCAGGCTGATATCCAGAAATTGTATAACGAGGAGAAACGGATTTCTGCGATTTCTGATGATGAACTCAAGAAGTTTGTTGAGAAATATTTCATGCTTGAATCGATAATCGATGAGCACAGCGCTAATGGTATGCACTCGCGGAACAGGAAGAAACAAATCAATAAGTAAAAAACATAAATTGTTGCTGTCGCCTGACACTAACCCGGAACTTCATCCACTGGCTTGTGCCGCTGTCTGTCACCGTAACCCTTGTGTCAGGCATTATCGCGTGTACCGCATTGGGGTTGTCTGTACGGTCATAGATTTTGGCGCTGCCGTTCTCCCGCAAGGACCTATCAACACGATTTATCCAGATTTCGTAGGTCTGGACGCATATAAATTAGTTTTTAAGTATATAGGGTTATTGTCCAGTGGAAACAGGGGTATTGTGTTTTTAACCCCTAAGCATTTTCATGATATCGTGTTTTGTCACCATGCCAATTACCTTCCCTTTCTCAAGCACAAGCACAGCAGGATTCTTTTCCAGTATTCTTGAAACGGTATTTGCATCCGAGGTAGGCGAGACCGTTGGGAAAGAATCGCCCATGATATTCCTGACAAGAAGATGCGACACCTTTTTAATATCCTGGTCTGTCATCGAACTCACTATCTGGTCGGTGGAAATGCTGCCAACAGGCACTCCGTTATCGATTACAGGCATCTGGGAAAAGCCGTGTTCTTCCATAATCCTGGCGGCGTCCTCCATGGAACTGCCCGAACTTGTATGTATGATTGGCGAGTGCATAATATCCCTGACCACTATACGTTCTTTCCTGGCTGCGTCGAATGCATTGAATATCTTTCGAAGCGTGGAAAGCCTCGGGTCTACATCCCCGGATTCTATGCGCGCAATGAGGGGCTGGCTTACCCCTGCACGGGTTGCGATTTCGTGCTGGGTGAGCTTGAGTTCAAGCCTGAGCTTTTTTAGGTCTTCGGGTGTGGGGAGGAACATTATATTACTATGGGTAATTCTGAAGAATCACACATTATTTTTTTCACCTTTCTTTATTTTTATTGAATATTACTACTACTCATATTATAAAACTAACGCAGAAAGAATTCAAGGTGATCGTTTCAATTTTTGTTGGTAGTTATCCTAAAGTGCAACACAGACCTCTAAAAA
>JAHFCV010000034.1 GCA_023249275.1 Candidatus Methanoperedens sp. | reverse complement strand
CGTCATTTTCTTTACATCAAAAGTGACCCTGTCCTTTAATATATCGCCTCCGCTACATGTGATGAAGAACTATTTTTCAGCCTTTCTTCCCTGTTTGACTTTTGAGATATTCCTGGTAAGTTTTCTTTGCATGCAATAGTTCTTCCTTAAACTCAATTACATCCGATTTCTTCTTTATTTTTAATTCAACTGTTTCTATAAATTTTTCGCTTGCATTAATTATTTCCGGTATAAGCTCTTTTGTTGCAATCGGAGTACCGTCTTCATAATTAGGATATCTCTTATTCTCGTTTTCGGTGAGACTTCCGATTCCTTCAAGAAAATATTTAATATATATCACATCTCCATCGGGCAATAAATGAAATTTCTCCGTGTTTTCGTAAAAATCAATCTTGCACCATTGTCTTAAGAGCAGTTTAGGTACTGAGGTTAGCCAATCTAATATATTGAAAAAAACATAATCGCCTCTGAATCCATCGTCTTTTTCATCATCAATTCTCTTTGTCAATACTAAGCCATCTTTTTCTATAGATAATCCACCTTCTATTTCCCAGACATCTTCAAAGTATTCTTTATCAATATTATCTATGTGAAATTTTATTTTCAGATATGGCATGACTCTTAACGTCTTATCTAAAAGTTTGATTATACCAATTTTTAATATTCTTTATTTTGTTCTGAAACTCTCTCGTTCTTTCATCGTTTATAATGTCTGGTCTTAGTTCTAACACGTAATTGAAATATTCATCCCCACTCCTGAAAATTTCGTTTGCAAAATCTTCAAATTCAACTTCAAATTTTTCTCCTGAGGGCTTACATTCTTTATCCACATGTATGAGTACTTTGGCTTTTTTAGGCTCAAAAATTAATTTGAATGGTCCTTCAAATTCAAACTCGGTTGATTCCCCAGAAAAGAGTTTTGGTAAAGAGGATAAGCAGTGGACATAAAAATATGAAATAAATACGCCAAAAATATTTACTTTTGGTAAATAAATATCATTTATTTGTATATTAACTGACCCATAAATGTCCATAATATCCTCCACTCTTTTCAGATATTCTTCTAACTCTTTGTCATTTTCAAATTCAATACAAATTTTGCTCATATCACACAACCTGTTCCCATTTAAGCCCAGTCCATGTCCGAACAGCAGTACCTTTCTTTGGAAACGCCGTTATGATTTTTCCAGTTGATTTCTCAACCCAAACAATCATTTCCGATATTCCATATTTCCCAGGATTATATATGTACTCATCAATGTTGTCAAATTTTGGTTTTGGTGAAGTTCTCTCGATTGCTTCGAATACTACATCTGCTACATTGGAGTCTTCCATTGTTTTAGGTAGTGTAAATTCTGTCCTAATAATATCTGCTGAGACCTTTTTCCCTGTTGGGAAAAACGATGTATATTTATTGGGCTTAATGCTTCCATCTATGTGTCTTCCAATTATGTGGCCCCATCTCTCTTTTGTTATATATACAACTACATCATCACTAATTTTTCTTACAAATTTCAGTTCATTTAAATCAATATTCTTCGCAACTAATTTTGTTATATCATTATCTTTCAATCCGTTTGTTTTCAAGGCGTCAACAATAGCATCACCATACGTTTTTCGTATGACATCTATTGATTCATCGATATGTTTTACAACAAAACCCGCAACTGCAAATATCATATGAGGATTCTTTGCTACGAACTTACCGATAGTTGTAGTCACTTTCGCTGCATCACCATAACTTGGAATCAAGGACAGGGCGTTGAGGAGGGCACCAAGACCATCTCCATGAACTATGGATGAAGCTAGGTCTCTAATGTCCCCTACAGCAAGGAAACCGCTCAGCATCCAGCCGCCAAAATAGTAGAGACTATCATAAACATCGGCTTTCCACTCACCAAAAACTGCCCCTAGAACGACTTCACGACTGATTTCAAAGAGACTGTAGCGTTTCTCATAAATAAGAGGGGAGTGATCAGAATCGTGGAATTCAACGTAGTCGTTATAGCCGTCACCGTCTGTATCCATTAATGATGGGTCAGTCCCAATACCAAACTCTTCTCCATCATTCAGTCCATCATAATCTGTATCTGAAATAAGAGGTTCAATGCCATATTCGTTTTCAGCAAGATCGTCAATACCGTCGCCATCGCTGTCAACCATCTGCGGGTTGCTATTGAGATAGTATCTATCGTTATATCTCGTTCCCATCTCTTCAGCATCGGACAAGCCATCGCCATCGGTATCTCGATTGTTCGGATCAGTTTTGATGGTTCCAAAGTTCGTCCTCATGCCATTGGTTTCATCATAATCAGTTAAACCGTCACCATCAGAGTCGAAGTTCTGAGGACCAATACTGAGAGTTTTATACGCTTTGTTGTTTGATTCGCTCTTTTCGGTTATGCTGTTCAGCGGATCAACCTTGACATAAATATCAACAGCAGACGAGGAGATAGTGTATCCATACAGTACGGCGGTCTTTGCTCCGCCCTGAATGATACCGCCAGTTATAGTTGCACTTCCAAGATAACTGCCTCCGGCATCAGGGTTGCCTGCATAGAAGTAAACAAGGACATTATCGTTGACCGCAGCGTCACCTGTATTGTGAACCATTGCTTTGATGTTTACTCTGTCACCCATCTTGAATTCTGGAGTTGTGGGATTGCTGCCAGAATTCCATGTGGTTAACCACTTCGTGTACCCTGCTACTCCATATAAGCTGAAGTGATTTGTAGTGGTCTGAACATAGTTATTCGCCGTGTTTACAATCGTAGGGAGGAAATCAACCCTATGGGTGGTCTCATTTACCGTGAAAATCCTTAAATCGTTTTCAGGTATATCACCAAGAGCGGATTCATCGTAAGGTATCTTTATTGTGGCAGATTCAAATGAAGAATTTGTTCTGATTTCAAAGACTTTGCCAATGTTTCCAAGCATTCCTGAAAACACCTCAAGTTTTGAAATATTAGAAACCCTTAGGGTGTTGGAAATCTCTCCTTCGCCTGTTATAGTTAAATTGACCTCTCCTCTTACTATTTCCTGGACAATGGTTTCTTTTCCATCTGGAATGCCGTCCTGATCAGAATCTTTCAAAAGAGGATTACTTCCTGTATCTACTTCCATACCGTCTTGGAGTCCGTCACCATCAGAGTCTGGATTAAGAGGATTGGTTCCGAGAGTGATTTCTTTTCCATCAAATAGATTATCACCATCAGTATCTCTATCATCAGGGTTTGTCCCAAAATTTTGCTCTTCGAGATTGGTTAGACCATCCATATCGATATCTTCATCTCCGTCTTTAATGCCATCGCCGTCTGTATCAACAATAGTTGGATTTGTCCCTGAGAAATAGACTTCAAACAAATCGACAAGCTCGTCTCCATCAGTATCATCTGAGAAGGGATTAGTTCCAAGTTTCATTTCAACATTGTTAGGTAATGAATCCCCATCGAAATCTTCTTTGTCGTCAGGGATACCGTTGTGAGCTTCATTCACAGCAGTTATAGAGGAGTCTGAATCCCCATCTAAAGGATCAGTTCTTGTAACATTAATCTCATAGTAATCCGGCAGTGAATCAGAATCTATAAGTCTGGTAATATTCCATGTGGCTTGATTTCCTATGGTGTCTGAAGCAGTAATTTCAAAGGTATTACGACCTTCAGTAATATTTCTGGAGTATATGGCTGAGCCATCTGTAAGGCTTATGGGTTGTTCGTTGACTGTTACGTTAGCGCCTATGTCAGTCTGAATAAATAATGAATACTCTGGATTGTCAAGTGTTGGATTTTCAGTCAGTTCATTTACTATCAACATCGGTGCCGTGTTATCCACATTTACCATAACCTCATCCGAAGCAGAGTTATTCGCCTTATCAAAGGCTGTGAGCCTGATGAGATAACTCCCTTCGGCATAAGCTGAACTATTGAACTCAAACGGCAGGGAAGTTGAGACTTCGGTGCTGTTGATGGTGAGCGATATCCTGTCCAGGTTTGCATCCGAGGCTGTGCCTGTGATATTAACAACCTCTCTCAGGTAAGAGCCGTCAGCCGGCGAGGTGATGTTAACCTGGGGTAATGTATTATCGACAGTTACAGTCGCGCTTTCTACAGCCTCATTTCCCGCACTGTCATTTGCATATACAGCGATTGTATGCGGACCATCCGGGTAGGACAATGTATTCCACTGGTACGGCAGAATACCGGAAATGGTGGTTCCGTCGAGTCTTAGTTCGAGCTTATCAGGGTTAGCCTCAATTATATCAGCATCCACTGTTACCTGCTGTTTTACGAATGAGCCTTTTACAGGGTTAGTGATATTGATTATCGGCGCCGTGTTGTCCACGGTCACATTGATCGAAGTCCTCTTCTCATTCCCAACCTTATCGTAAGCCACAAGTTCGATGATGTACGCGCCGTCCGGCTGCTGCGTGGTGTTCCATGAAAAGTTCTTCTGGTTCTCAGCTACAAGGACGCCGTTTATGAATATGCGGAATTTGTCAATGTAGGCGTCGAACACATCCACAGTCAGGTCAACTACTCCTTTCACGAATGCGCGGTCAGGCGGGAACTTTATCTCAACCCTCGGCAGGGTGTTGTCAATAGTTACGGTTATTTCCTTTGAAGCAGTGTTCCCGGCTTTATCTGCCGCGATAATCCTGACCGTATGAGCGCCGTCCCCGGAGGCAAAGGTGTCCCATAGATACGGAAGCGAATTTGAGACCGCCGCGCCGTCGATAGAGATAGTATATGAAAGGAGATTGGTATCGGTAATGTAACCTTCTACGTCTACCGCATGCTTTACGAAGGACACATTAATAGGGGAGGTGATGTTAATCTCAGGCGCTGTGTTGTCGAAGTTCACAAGCGTCATCTCGGTTCCATTTAACATTACTTAACCTATTTCCACCATTTCCCTAATCCTAAGTGCCTTTCCACCTCTGCTTTTTTCTTATCTACTTCGTTGACGTTTAGCGGATTTGGTGTAAGAATCAGCAAAATTCCGCCATCGCCCATTTCTTCAACTTTCCATGTTTGAGCAGAGAGGAGTTTTTTTCTCCCTATTATCTTTACAAAGTGTGGAGATAAGATGTTAATCCAAAAAAGATTCTTCACAGCGCCACCTATTAATTCATCTTTAGTGGGTTTAATATTATATTCGTCTGATATCGAATTTTCTCTCCCCCCATATACGTATAAAGCCTTCGTAAATTTATATAACTCTATGGAAAGTTCTATAGTGTTCTTAACATTAAACTCTGAAAATAACCGACTGCTCTCGTCATATTCTCTGAAAAATAGTGGGTCGAAAGATATTGTAATATGCTGGATATTTGGGTCAATTTTACCTTTTAGATTTATTTGCAGCATAAAGTCAGTATCTTTGTACCAGAGTTGAAAAGAGCCTGCATTATTTTTTGAAATACTTTTTATTGCGTCGGTAATATTACTATTAAATATTATATCCCAATTTGTATTTTTACTTGAATAGTTACATAATGATACATTGCCTTCTTTATTAGTTGTGCATCCTATATTCAAACAATAATTTATTAAATCTGAAATAAATTTTGGGTTGAATTTTTTAATAAATAGGTAATTTATGGACACATATTCATCACTCATGAAAGAATCCTCCATCCTATATTCTTCTCCAGCAATAAGTTTTTAATATCTTGACTTGGTTCAATTCTAAAGACAATTTCTATACTTGCCTGAATGTTATTCTCAGAATGATACGCTTTGAATTTCGCTATTTGTGTTGCCAAATTGTTGTACTGCTCATCTTGTCTGATAACCTTGCTCAAATCTCCACTTTTTGCTTCTATGATGCTTCCATCCTTGAGCAGAACATCAAGTTCAGTTGAACCTGCGGATGTAGTTATGTCTCTGCTTATTTCTGCAATATTATCGGCTCCTTTTGTTGCGGCAACTTTAGCTTCATAAGCAGGTCCTAATGCACCAGAGTTAACTCTGCCAAGTAACTTTTGATAGCCTTTAACATTTTGAAGCCCATATAACCATTTATTTAACTCACTTAAATGCACTCCATTCTCAATAAGTCCGTTAAGACCTTCGCTGATTCCTTTGCCCTTCAGCGCACTTGCTGCACCGTCGTAAATTCCATCCAATGCTGAGATACGCAACGATTCACTTGGGATTGTTTTGATTATAGTTTTGGCGATATCTAGTATTTTATCCGGGAATTTTTTAGCAAACTTAACGAATTTCGTTACCGTTGACTCCGAATCTCCTATAACAGGTGCCAAACCGATAATAGTAAAGGTGAAGTCAAAAGCATCTCCACGCAAAACCGTACTTGGCAGGTCTCGGATATCCCCAAATACTAAATACCCGCTTGCTAGCCAGCCGCCGAGATATGCGAGATTCCCGTGTCTTGGGTCGCTAAAGCAGAAGTCGCCACAGAGGAATCCATAACCAGCCTCAACAAGGTTATACGACTCGTACACAAATGGATTCAGCCCAAGTTCGAATTCTTGTTTATCGTTTAATCCATCGCCATCTCTGTCTGTCTGTGTCGGATCAGATTTATATTCATAGTGGTAGCCGTCATAAAGCGCCTTGTTCCAACCATAAACCGAGGCAAAAGAATCATAATAAACCTTGTTCCAGTAATCATAAACAACCTTACCCATCTCCTCGCCATCCCACAATCCGTCGTTATCGGAGTCCTCATCGAAAGGATTGGTCTTGACTAGTGCATTGGGGAACGCAACCCGCATGCCATTTCTCTCTTCGTAGTCGGTTAAGCCATCGTTATCGCTGTCCAGTACACGCGAAACATCCCTGCATGCGTTGTTATTCCCATCAGTAACTTCAGGTATTAAGTAGCCGGGGTCTACATTCACGCATATCTGGGTTGTACTGGATTTAACAGTCCATCCGATAGAGGTCAAAGCTGAACTTCCGGCGGCGATACAAAGGAGAGTCATCGGTTTATTTATAAAAAGATATTACTCGCTCAGATGTATCCCGAAATTGTTATTCAGTGCAAACTCGCACAACGCTATAACTTGGGTTTCCATAGTTGCTTCCCAATCTGTCCACTCCGGGTCATCCTTTTTCTGGCTCCTGACAAGTTTCTCTCCAGCCTCTCTTAACAGTCGGATAAGTTCCTTGATTTTGTCTCCATGTATTATGGTCTTATCTGAATCATAGAGACCTCCGAAGAGTTGGTATACGCTCTTCCAATCTAAAACATTGCATATATCGCTATAAATTCTTTCAGTTATCAAAACAGATCCCTTCTTTTCAAACCAATCCAAAGCATTTCTGTATCTGGCATTAGTTATGGATTTTTCTTTCGGTATTTTTAATTTCAATTTTTTCTCTTTACTAAAAATAAAAGAATAGTAGTCATCTATTACTTTCTTATCATTCTTTCGATTTTCAGGGACAACTAATACTAAATCTACACCCATAGCCTATATTCCCTCTTTTAATGCTGTATTATATAACGCTTTGATATCCTCAAGCAACACGAAGTTTAACCCCAAGTCCCAATGCCTTCTCACAAATGGCAAGGAGAGACATTAAGTGCGCTCTAGCATCATAGTAATCTACTTCGGACTTATCGATATATTTATATACGCTCTCTAAATGTGGTACTTTTTCCATCTTTTTGTGTACTTCTTCTATGTTTACAGCTTTTTCTATCCTTGTAATAGCCTTCTTGCTAAAATCTCTTATTTTTTTAATCTCCTCTGGTTCTAGAATGAATTCCGAAGCCTTGCGTAACAATTCAGTTTGCTCTTCAGAACTAAGAGTTTTGAAATATTCATCTTCATACACCTTGAATATCTTTAAAAATTCGTTAGTTTCTAAGCCAAGTTTTTTAAGTGTTTGAGCGATCTCATAGACATGCTTTACACTAACATTGCTTATTTTTACTCCAGAAATGTCAATATACGCTTCTTCACTTTTTGGATAAAAATACATATATTTTCCCATATCACACCTCTACTTAACAGCCGAGAACGTTTTATATATTTCATCTAATTCTGTGGATTTTTCAGCTAACTTATGCTCATAAGCATGTTCGGCATCTGCCGGTCCAATCTTAAATGTCTCTTGAATGTAGTCCATATGGACTTTAGAAACATCTATCTCGCTACCATCGCCTGCTTTGATTCTCGAAAAAGCTTTGTTTACTATTAGTCTTTTAGTATCAGTAATTTGAGTCTCAGCATCTTCAAATGAAGTGAGAGTTTTTTTACTTTTCGTTTCACCAAAGGCGATTAATTTTCCTTCGTTGTTTATAACTACAGTATCTACTTCTTTAGCAGTCCCACCAAGGCTATCATAAAATGTGACTTTATACTTTACCACATATCCCTGCGAAGTCGGATATTTCGCCTTAATAATTTCATCTCCCAGAATCTCAGCAACATCATCAGCTCCTCTAATAGCCCTCTTGCCCCACCAGCTCTTCAGCAGGTCAACAGCTTTATTATGTCTGCTCAGGTCTATTCCCTTATCCACAAGCTCATCTACCCTTGATGTCGAAATCCCTTTTCTCTTCAGCGCACTCGCCGCAAAGTCATACAGCCTGTCATAAGCATCTATCCTGAAGGCTCCATCTCCAGGGAAGTTCTTGAGCACGAACTTGGCTATGTCCGAAACTTTCTCCGCGTGCTTGGCAGCAAACTTTCCGATATTGCCTAAAGCCTTAGCTGCATCACCGGCAACCGGACCAACGCCGAGTACATTGACTAGGAACCCAGGGACATCCAGAGTAACTGCCGAGTACAGGCTATCTCTAATATCAGCCCACCAGAATGTTATGGGTTGGGATGAAAAGCCGCTCAAAACCCAACCGCCCATATAATACAGGGAGTCATGGGTTCCGTATAAGATTTCTCCAAAAGTAAAGCCCAAAGTAAACTCCACTGCTTTTTTATCATCTGATTTAAATGGATTCGTGCCAGCATCCAGCTCCTGTTTATCATTAAATCCATCATCATCCGTGTCCGTTTTCATCGGATCGGCTTTATACTCATAGTGATAGCCATCGTATAGCGATTTATCCCAGCCGTACAGCGTTGCAAGAGAATCATAAAGAAGCTTGTTCCCAGGATCGTAAACAATGCGTCCCATCTCATAGCCATCAGTTAAGCCGTCGTTGTCGCTATGTGCATTGCCCGCGTAAGTCCTGACAAAAGCATTGGGGAAAGCCACACGCATACCATTGGTTTCCTCATAATCAGTTAAGTCATCGTTATCGCTGTCAAGATTGCGGGAGAAATCGCCGCATGCGTTGTTATTTCCTTCGCTGACCTCTGCGATCAAATTAGCAGGGTCCACGTTCACGCAGACCTGGGTTACACCAGACCTGACTGTCCATTCAATCGAGGTCAAAGCTGAACTTCCGGCGGCTATGCTCGGAATAGTAGTTGAGCTTATAAGCGTGCCGCTCTGGGTGTTCTCCCTGAACTCTACTTTAACATTAGAAGCTGAACCCTGCCCGGTGTTATGCACATTCGCCTTTATCCGCATCCTGTCGCCGATCTTGAAAACCTGCTCAGGCTTTTTCCAGTTCACATACCACTGGTTAAACCAGTCTCTTGGCGTTGCTATTCCGAAAATGGAGAGATGGTTTGTGCTGCCCCATACATAATTTTCAGCGGTGTTAATTCCCTGGTCTGCAACAAGTTCAAAGACGTTGCTTGTTTCGTTGTAATAAAAGAGCTTCAATTCAGACTCTTGAATACCGCCGAGATTTGCCTCGTTATAGTAAACTTTTATGGAGACCGAGTTTACCTGTGAACTGCTTGAGATATCTACGGTGTTAACTACGCCAGGCAGGCTGGATACTAGAACTGCTGAGCTATCCTTTGCAAGAACAATGTTTTTGCCAATGTCGCCAATGCCATTTATAGTAGCTTCTACGCCAGCAGTTGTATTTGCAAAAGTCTGGACATAGCTTTCGTTTCCATCGGGTTTGCCGTCGCCGTCACTGTCGGCTAAGAGGGGATTTGTTCCCAGCTTGACTTCGCTGTCGTCTTCAAGACCGTCGTTGTCTGTATCTTTGCTGAGCGGATTTGTTTTGAGCGTATTTACTTCGTAACCATCGTTGAGAGTATCATCGTCTGTATCAGAATTGAGCGGGTCTGTGCCCAGCGATTGTTCCTGCAAATTTGTTAAACCGTCATTGTCTAAATCCTCATTTGCATCTGTTATGCCATCTCCATCAGAATCGTTTGAAGTCGGGAAAGTGCCCGTCTTAAATACTTCGAATTCATCGGTTAGACCATCGTTATCTGTATCGTTTGAGAATGGATTCGTTCCAAGCCTGAACTCCTGTAAGTTCGTTAAGCCATCGTTATCAAAGTCCTCTCTGTCATCAGTAATACCGTTTGCAGCTTCGTTTGATGCAGTCTTTGTTGAATCGGAATCAGCGTTAAGCGGGTCTGTGCCGGTAACATTGGTTTCATACCAGTCCGGCAGGTTGTCCTCATCCACAAGGATTGTCTTATTCCAGACTGAAGGATTACCTGCACGGTCTATTGCTGTTACGACAAAGTTATTGATGCCGAGAGTCACGTTTGTTTTGTATGTTGCGGAGCCGTTATCCAGGATAACAGGTACACTGTTAACGATTGTGTTTATATCTGCTTCTGTGGTAATCAAAAGAGGATACTCTGAATTGTTAAGAGTCGGATAAAGGTTCAATTCGGAGACGGCAAGCTGCGGAGGCGTGTTGTCCACGGTCACATTGATAGAAGTCCTCTTCTCATTCCCAACCTTATCATAAGCCACAAGTTCGATGATGTACGCGCCGTCCGGCTGCTGCGTGGTGTTCCAGGAGAAGTTCGCCTGGTTCTCTGCTGCGAGGACGCCGTTGATGTAGATGCGGAATTTATCAATATAGGCGTCAAAGACATCCACCGTCAGGTCAACTACTCCTCTCACGAAGGCGCGGTCAGGCGGGAACTTTATCTCAACCCTCGGCAGGGTGTTGTCAATAGTTAGGGTTATTTCCTTTGAAGCAGTGTTCCCGGCTTTATCCGCTGCGCTTATATTGATTATATGCTCACCGTCGCTGTAAGCAAAGGTATCCCACAGGTGAGGCAGGGTGTTCGAGACCACCGAGCCATCAATGGCTATGGTGTATGAGAGGAGATTGGTATCGTTTACAATACCGTCTATATCTACTGCGTGCTTTACGAAAGCTCCATCATGCGGTGAGGTCATGTTGATATCGGGCGCGGTATTGTCGAAGTTCACAAGCGCGCCTTTTGCTCCAGTGTTACCTGCTTTATCAAATGCATATATCTCAATGGTGTGGTTGCCGTCTGCATAAATGGCGGTATTTAGCTCATACGAAAGAGTGGTTGAAACCTCTTTTCCATCCACCCTTACAGACCAGCTTTCGAAGTTCGCTTCAATTACATCAGCATCAACTGTTATATTCTTCCCCAAGTAAAAGTTCAGAGGGCTTTTTATTATGACCTCAGGTTCTGTGTTGTCCACAGTCACGTTTATAGAAGTGGAAGCGGAGTTGCCTGCTTTATCATTCGCCTCAAGGGTTATGGTATGGGAGCCGTCCGGATATGCACGGGTGTCCCAGTTATAATCTAATGATTCTGACACTTTTATTTCATCGATTTTTATGGTAACTGCATCAGGGTTAAGGTCTTTGGCTTCACCTTTGATATTAACAACCTGTCTGACGAAACCTGCATTTGCCGGCTGGAATATTTTAACATCCGGCGGCGTCCTGTCAATAGTGAAAGCTGCGGATTTGGTTGCAGTATTCCCTGCAAGGTCAGCCGCCTGCGCGGTCAGGGTATGGTTGCCTTCCGATGATATATTCGTACTCTGGCTGTATGGATTTCCATCAAGCAGGACAACAGTGGTATTCAGGTGAATATCGGAAAACTCTACCGCCGCAGAAACGTTATAATTGTAATATGCGCCTTCCCCGATGCCTGTAATATTGATCTCAGGCGGGATAGTATCAAGAGTTACGTTTACCCGCGCTGAGCCCACATTGCCGAAGTAATCTGCTGCGCTGGCTTCAATCACATTGTGTCCTTCTTTCAGGGCTGCCACTCCTTCGAAGGTTCCGTTAATAACAGGCGCAGAAGAGGTATTCCCGTCTGTCGTAATATTTACGTTTTTTATAGCGGACACCATGACATCGAAGACTGTGCCTGCTACTATCTGGTTGGATGAGTTCGTGTAGGAATTATCGGCTGGTCTCTCTATGGTTATCCGGGGAGGCGATAAGGCATCTTTTGTTACGAGGTATCCGAATGACTCATTCCATGCGTTATTATAATGCTGGACGGCTACCACATCCGACCCCCTCTCAAGGAGTGCCTCAGCTATCAGGAAATGGCTTATTGCCCTGTCAAGATGGAACTCAAGCTCTATATCCCCGCCGGGCAGCTTTTCAATAATGCTTTTCGTATCCTCGATGCCAATGTATGCAAGCATCTTGTCTGCCTGGATGAGTTTTAGAATAATGTAAGTCAAATCATCTGTTAAAAGCGGCGACTTCTTTTCACGGTCGATTAACACCCTCACCTGCTGGGCTGCATGCATATCGTATTTGAACACCTCGGAAGAAATAACATGGCGTTCATCCAGCCAGAAGCTCTCATTAAAGCTCTGGTTCATGAGGTCTGCTATCGTGCCGAGTTTATGATTATCCTCGCCCTGTCCCAGCAGGGATTTTATTCTCGCATATGCCTGCTGTTTTAGATTGTAAGGCGTCTCGTCTGTAAGTGGGATTTCCAGAAAGAAGTTTTTGAGGTTGTCCTGGGATTTGTTGCTGGAATTATGTTCTTTGGCTTTGTTGTTCTTTATTTTGACCCTTTCCAGTGTTGTCTCTCTTGAGAATTTTCTTTCTTGCTTGTTCTCCCCATTTGAGTTGGAATA
The DNA here is from genome assembly GCA_023249275.1 of Candidatus Methanoperedens sp. GTDB lineage: Archaea > Halobacteriota > Methanosarcinia > Methanosarcinales > Methanoperedenaceae > Methanoperedens. Next base: position 2,883 of record JAHFCV010000034.1, on the reverse strand, counting down.
GCTTACTGCCCCTGAATGATCGTTTTTGCCTTTGTTTTCCCCATTATTTCCATTTCCATTATTTCCACCGTTTCCATTACCATTATTCCCTTTATCGTTTCCACCTTTTTCATTACCATCTCCGTCATTTCCACCAGCTTTATTCCCACCGCCATTACTATTTCCATTGTTACCGTTGTTTCCACCGCCATTATTATCGGCTTCATTATTCCCACCACTGTTGCCCCCGCTATTACCCTCACTGCCGCTATTTCCACTGTTTCCACCAGTGCTTCCGCTCCCGCCTGCATTGTTGCCACTGTCACTGTTACCGCCATTACTATTCCCTGAATTTCCTCCTGCATTATTGTTATTGCCAGCATCACTGGCAGCTATTGCCGGGCTCAAAGGTGACAGGACTATCATGAGAATATTCAAAAGAACAAGAAATTTCTTGAAGGAATCACTCATCTTAGCCGCCCCCTATTTTTTCGAAGAAAATGTCTTCAGCGGAGATGGAGAGGTCGGGAAGCGATGGCTGTACCGTAAAGGTTACAGATGTCGTTGCTGAGTTTGCCGCATTATCGATGGCTTTTACATATACTGTATGGGTTCCGGAGCCAACGCCATAGAAAGTATGGCTTGTTGCCGTGCCTTTATTTGTCCAGCCGCCATTATCAAGCTGGATTTCGTATCGGTTAATCCCGGAACCTGTATCTGAGCCTGACCAAAGAACCGCAACAGTAGAAGTAGTGAGAACAGAGTTACTTACAGGCGAAGAAATCGATACCGACGGCGGCGTTTTATCAGCAATGCTCACGCTGAACAAATAGGTGCCCGAGCCGCTGTACTGGTATATCCTTATGCGCCAGTCGCCCGATGAATCTGCTGCGTATGAAACGCTGTCTGTTTGACCCACCCCCTTGGTGGAGTCTGTCTTCCAGTTATTACCCGGGTCATATAACTGGAGGTCAAAATCCGAATCATAAGGAGGTGTCATGCTCGCATCTATTGTGTAACCTTGCGTTACCGGGAACTTGTAGTAATCGTTTGTGTCGGAGGAATCTATGTATCCGGAACAGCTTTTCGGAGTTGATATAAGGCTGGCGCCGCTGAATGTGTTGGAAGCGTCGCCGCCGAGTGTGCAATCGTTCTGGGATGGCTGTGTAACAGTTACACTGAGCGAGTAAGTGCCTGAGCCACTGTACCTATATACCTCTATTCGCCACTCGCCTGATGAATCCGCCACGTATGAAATGCTGTCTGTAGAACTTCCACTACGGGCAGATACGGCTTTCAGATTGCCGGCGGGGTCGTATAAGTAAAGATCAAAATCTGCCCCAGAGGGAGGAGTCATGGTTGCATCTATTGTGTAACCCGAAGTTACGAAAAACTTGTAATAGTCGCTGATGTCAGGGAACTCCAAGTATCCTGAGCAGGATTTTGGAATGGATACTGAATTAGCATCATAAAAGGTATTAGAAGCATCGCTACCGAGGCTACAATCGTTCTGAGGTAATGAATAAATTACCTCCAAATAAGGTATGTCGTAACCGTATTCCCAAGAACGATATCGCTGGTATTTATACTCCGAATGTCCTTCCGCACTGTCCATGACTTTTAAAAAGAGATATTTCCCCCATCTACTCTTAACTTCACCTGTCACGCCCCAGCTTCGCCAATCAGTTCCTGAAATGCTGGAGGACAATTTGGTCACATGAGATGGCTGGTTATTCCATGTGACTGTTCTTTCGTCCCATGGAGAATCGCTCATTGACCAAACATCTATTATTCTTCCTGTATCTGCCCAATAAGAATTCATCCATAGTGTTGCACTTGATATTGTAGCCCCTGAGGGCAAGCTGGAGGTCAGAGGGAATCTCAGAAGCACACGCTCGTTTGATGATGACTTGCTCAGAATCTCAAGGTAAGGTTTAAGTCCATAGTTCGTGTTAGGAGACGCTTGGCTTACAAAAGTATCGGCAGTAGCCAGTATCTTAATGCTAGGATCAACTACTACGGGGTACACCCTATCGGTGTCCACTAGCCATTCGTAAGACACCTTTACAGAAAGCAAGCTCTTTCCGTTCTCTCTTACAAACTCATATTCTCCTTGAACATGAGAATTGTTCGCATCCTCGATGAGAGGCGGAGGCAGGGTAAATTCAACCTTTTCTCCTGCTCTGAACTCAATCGCGCCGGAAGTCAAAAAAGAACCTTCCTGTTTTGCTCCATTCGCCCATATCTCAAGCCCACTGGAATAGTCTATATACCCTGAAAAATCCATGGCGTCGCCTTCAATAGACATGTCAGGAGCCCTGTTCAGGATTATGTTCTCCTTCAATAAATCAGGGTAGTAAATATACTCAAGGTCTATAGAAGGGTAAATATCTTTAAACTTGAGTCTATTTTTATTCTTCTGACCTTTTATTTCGCTGATCGAACTTGCTGTGCGCTTTGACTTGCCCTGAGAGATATCTTTCAACTGAAAGGTGATATAAGAACTGTCTTTCTTGAGTTTGAAGATTTTGCTGCTGCTCCAGTGGACTTTATATGCACCCTTTTCGACTTTGAAAAACTCTCCTTCTTCGACTATATTCGTATCTATCGGCTCATAACCACTCCCGTTCCAGTAATTCTTCATGCCGATATAAATTTTTCTTGTACGCGAGCCGTCTGGATTTAAATAGTCTTCCCAATCAGTACCGCTCTCGTACAGGATGGGTTTATCCAAGGATATTAGAGTTCTCGGGGGTTTGCCGCCGAGTGATTTATTCGATTCGGAAACTGCATTGGCAGACAATGCTGAGAACAAAATAAACGCAGCTATAAGTATGACCGCAATACATCCTCTATGTTTGAGAATACCATATTCTCTGCCTTTCCCCAATGAATTTACCTCCT
>JAHFCV010000033.1 GCA_023249275.1 Candidatus Methanoperedens sp. | reverse complement strand
ATTTCGTGTGCGTGAGGGAAGGTACGGAAGGGTTGTATTTCGGAAAGGAAGTCCAGTTGACAGATGATGTTTTTATCGCCATAAGAAAAATCACGCGCCCTGCATGCCGGAACGTGGCGCATTATGCGTTTGAAGAGGCAGCGCGCCGCGGGTGGAAGAGCGTCGTGGCAATCCACAAGAGCAACATACTCAAGCTGACATGCGGGACATTCCTTGAGGAAGTCGGCAAGGTCTCGAAAAATTATCCAGACATCGAACTTGAGGAATACCATATCGATAATATCGCGCAGCAGTTAATCAAGAACCCCCAGATTTTCAACCAGAAAATCCTGCTCTCAACGAACCTTTTCATGGATATCCTGAGCGAGGAATGCTCGGCGCTTGTAGGAAGCATCGGGCTCATTTACTCAGCAAATATCGGGGATAAATATGCCATGTTCGAGCCGGCGCACGGCTCTGCGCCGAAATATGCTGGACTGGACAAGGTGAATCCTGTAGCCACGGTGCTTGCAGGTGCGTGGCTGCTTGATTACCTGGGAGAGCATGAGAATTCAAAGGCGATATTTGATGCCACTGAGAAAGTGGTTTCCGAGGGCAAATACGTGACATATGACCTCGGAGGCAGCGCAAAGTCAAGCAAGATGGTGGATGAGATAATTAAAAAGCTCAGGTAGGAAACGCCAACATTAACAGCGAACTTGTACGAACTGGTACGAACTTAAGCGGCGCAGTGTCAGTCAGGCGGCACAAGGTGGCGAAAAAAGCGTGGAGTTGATGCGAGAATGCTTGTTTTTATTTTCTTGCCTAAAAACAATGTTTAAATATGATGTATGGTAATAATACTATTAAATGAGTAGCGAAATTGAAACTTTTGCATGGCATAAAGCACACTGGGTAACTATTTCCAGTGATGAATACGAATCTATGAAATCTACAATAGAAGTCCTTTCAGATTCTGAACTTATAGAGCAGATTAATGAGAGCAAGGAAGATTATAAATCTGGCAGGTTTAAAAAGCTTCATGAGCTAATGAAAGAATAAACTCTCTAAGTCATTTCGTCCTTATGTTTAAATCCAACAACAATGACTAATTTGTTATTTTCATCTATTTCAAAAAGCACACGCCATCTTTTTTCAAAGTAAATTTCCCAGATGCCTGCGAGAGGGGCGCGCAGGGGTTTGGCGTATGATTGCGGAGCATTTTCGAGTTTTAGTAATTTTGTGAATAGACGCTTTTTTAAGTGTTTGTCGCACTTCTTGTCAATGACCCTTTGAATTTTATCAGGAATGATAATCTCGTAAGCCACGTAATCCCTAATGCTTCCAGATATATTTAATTAATGCTGCGGTTAGCAAGTGTATATGCTTAAATTATTTCAACAGTGGTGGCGCCGATAGGAAAACGATGCAACCATTGAGGTGAACTCACCGCAAAGAACGCGAAGAACGCAAAGTGCAGCAACACTTTTTTATAAACAACGAACTCAGAACGAACTTGTACGAACTCGACGGCGCGGTGCCAGTCAATGGCGCCATGCAGGAATAATGGGGCGATGGCACACGCTGGTATGGGGTCTGAGGGATTTGCAGAAGATAGAGATAGCGTGTGGGAATAATTAAGCTTATTATTAAAACATTAAGAATCTAATGAAAGGTTCCTACCTATTTATTTGCTTTAATATATCTTTATAATGTAGCAATACTCTTGTAAAATCATCCTCTGAAATTGTACCATTATGTGCTACATTATTTCTGGTAACTCTGATTTCGGAGATCTTTTGAAGTATGAATGTCATGTCTGGAAAATAATTTTTAAAAATATCCCAGTTTAGCTGGATAACCTTCCCTAAATCATCCAAATCTAAATAATATAACTCTTTGTCGCCTCTTAAAGCATGGAAAAGATTATTTTGTTCTTCTTTTTTCCTCCTATCTATGTTATCCCTTAAATCCCTTGATATTTTAAGATAATTCCAATAGTCATTTCCAATCTTCTCGGTAGAAATTTTGTCTATAAAGACCCGTAAAGAGTTCTCAAAGCAATAAATAATCATATACGCTTGAGCCATTTTTTTTGCTTTTTCTATCATCTCTGGAGGCAAGATGCCTGCAAACTTGAGAGGAATCTCAGTTACAATTGTATTCAAAACTATTTCAGCATCATTAATAGGTGTTTTAATAATACTAACTTGATGGAGTTCTGGATCAACCTTTAAATTTAAAGATAGTGAACCTCCCAACCGCAGCAGAGCTGCGGGGCATCGCCCTGATAAGGCGTCTGAGGTTGCATTTCTCCCAGTGTTTGGTACCCAACCGCAGCAGAGCTGCGGGGTATTGGGATAAAGATAAACTATTATTTATAGGTTCGATATTTTTAGCAGTAACTGAAGAATGATTATTTATTATTTCCTGAACAATGTATTGGAGCTCTTTAGTATTATCTTTATATTTATTTAATAAATATGTTATTTGTTCTGGTTTTCCACTTCCTGAAAAATCTGCTTCAAAATAGGATGAAAATAATTTATTGATGCTTACACTTCCCATACTCCTACCAAAAATATTTGCGAGCTTGCCTATCTCTCTACTTATATTGCTTCCATTCATGCCATTAAAATTACACTATGTTATTAAAAGCCTTATGTAATGGAGCCTGTGATTTCTCGCATATTTAAGATTTTAAATTCAATGCGCTGCGCCGCCAGCGCCCGCCTCATGCGCCGCCGCATACCCCTGCGTAATCAGCGCGCGCCTGAGTTTGAACGGCACTTTCTGCATGTCAAAAACATATTTCTCAGCAAGCGGTTTGATCAGCTAACATCTTCCTTATCTGCTCCTACTTTAACCTCCTTTTCAACCGAAAATCATTCCCATGCCGCTTGCTGCGCTTTCATCTTCCGCGACAAAAGCGGCAATCAGCTTCTCCTGAACAGCTTATCCAGTTCCTGCCTGTTAAAAGACACCATGGTAGGTCTTCCGTGCGGACACGTATATGGATTCTCTGTCCTGAAAAGCTGCTCAACAAGGCTCTCCAATTGCGAAGAAGAGCAGTCAGCCCCGGCTTTTAGCGCACCCCTGCACGCAATGCTTTTGGTCACCCGCTCAAATATACCGGTTTCGTCCTTTACTTTCCCCTCGGAAAGAATATCCGTTATTATATCGTGTATCAACTCAGGGTCTTCAAGCCTGCCCAGCACATTCGGGACTGCCGTGACCGCAAACGCATCAGGTCCGAACTCTGATATCCTGAAGCCAAAATCCTCAAGATGGGGGATGCATTCTTTCATCAGAACCTTCTCCTTTGGCTCAAGCTCAAGGTTAACCGGAACGATAAGTTCCTGGGAATCGCTGCGCCCTGAATCGCGCACCTGTTCATAAAAAACACGCTCATGCGCTGCATGCTGGTCTATTATCATAAGCCCGTCTTTGGTTTCAGCAATGATGTACAGGCTGTCAACCTGCCCCAGAACCTTAACTTCAGGCATCGGAAGCTTACTTTTTCTGTCATCCTTCCCCGCTCTTTCAGTGCGCATAAGCCTTCTTTCAGTGTCTTTCATAGAAACTTTGAATCCGGTACCGGTTTCTCTTACCATTGGGCTATCAGGCGCATTTTCGTAAAGCAACGACTGCTTATGCAAATTCACATCGGGAATAAGGGTTTTTTGCGACAGGGCGATTTTCACAGCCTGCGCCACTGTGTCGCAAATCTCCCTCTCATGGCTCAGGCGCACCTGGTTTTTTGTAGGGTGCACATTGACATCCACTTCCCCTGTGTCAACGTATATCTTTAAAACCGCAACAGGAAAACGCCCTTTCGGCAGGAGCGTGCCGTACCCGTCCCTCAGCGCGAAGCTGATAGCCCTGGAATTGATGTTCCTGTCATTGATGTAAAAAGACTGCAAGTCCAGGCTGCCCCGCGTAAGCGTTGGTTTTGATACGAAACCTGTAATCTTTGCAATGCCTGATTCAAAATAAACAGGCAGCATCGCCCTTGCCACTTCCTGCCCGTAGATGTGGAGCATCGTATCCAAAAGTTGAGATGAAGGGGAGCGAAGAATCTCATTTCCGTTGTGGAGCAGGGTAAAAGAAACGTTGTTGTGTCCGAGCGCATTCCCTGTCACTACATCTATGATATGCGCAAGCTCTGTGCTGTCGGATTTCAGATATTTTTTCCTTGCCGGCGTATTATAAAACAGCTCTTCGACAGCTACGATAGTTCCATCGGCTGCGCCCGCTTCGGTAACACCCATCAATTTGCCGCCGTGAACCACCGCCTTTGTTCCTGACAATTCCTCCTTTGTTTTGGTGATAATTTCGACCCTGGCTACTGCTGAAATGGATGACAACGCCTCGCCCCTGAATCCCATTGTCCTTACGTTTTCAATATCGTCGATGTTTTTGATTTTGCTTGTGGCATGTTTCAAAAACGATACCGCGGCATCTTCTTTACTCATCCCGCACCCGTTGTCGATAACGCGTATTTGCTTCTTTCCTGCTTTTGTTACCTCTATCCTGATGTCAGATGCTCCGGCATCGATGGAGTTCTCGATAAGTTCCTTGACCACGGAGGAGGGGCGCTCTATCACCTCGCCGGCTGCTATCTTGTTTATCGTTGCGTCATCGAGTACTCGGATTTTTCCCATATTGGAGATACATGCTGTCCTGATTATTCACTCTTTCGTGTATGATGGTGTATTTTGAAAAAGTTGTTCTGGAGCTCTATTGCCAGAACGAGCATGAAACACTTATCGTCACGAACCTCGGTTTGAAAAACGAGGCATCAGTGCCCATGCTCAAGGGTTTTGCATTTCAGTCGCTTTTACTGCTTTCCATATTTATATTCAGGCTCATGTATTTAAAAGAGACAATATGACGTAACGGCTTTGTAATCAGTTATTAAGCCGTTAGCTCTATGCTTGATTTTTCAGCAACAGCTACATACTCTGCAAATGACTTTGATTCTGGAATGGATAAATTATCCTCCAGTAACCCCTGTATATGCATTTCAATAGCTTCATACATATTCTTTTCAGCTTCTTCACGGGTAGTGCCTGTAGCCACGCATCCCGGTAAATCCGGCGAATATGCCGAGTAGTTATTGTTTGCTTTTTCGATCACTATAAGGAAACGATACATTTTCATTTCACCTTTTTCAATTGAGCTTGCTTTAATATACTGTTTAATGTTCCTGACGCCAAATCATCACCTGGATGACCTGCTATCGTCACTCGGCCTGGTTTGGTTGGATGCTTGTATTGTTGATGGCTGCCTTTTGTTGCAACCAGATACCAACCATTGACTTTTAGCAATTTTATGATTTCGCGTATTTTCATTATAATCTGTCTTTATCGATATTTAAACGTAACTCGATGCACTTTATATCTTATGGTATTTTAAAGTGATGGGATTGGTAGATTAAATGAAGGCGAGCATCTCATCTTGGCAATTCCGGTATAATCCATTCTCCAGCTAAGTGCTGTCCGTATCTCCATAAAGCTCTATCTGCTTTTTGATAATCTTCCAGTTCAAACGTCTGAATGATCTGGTAAATAATGTCTCGAAATGCTTGTGGGTTTTTAAGATCATCTTGATCAGGAAACTGAATATAAATGTCTTTTCGCAGCTTCATTATTGCTTTTTCAACGTATTGATCATATATAGGATAGCACTTCGGATTTGAGAAGTGACAGTATTTCGTGGCAAATGAATAAAAATTACGTTCTTTTCTCGTTTTCCTAGCACAGATTTCATGGCCACAACGTATTTTATTAACTGCATCGAGATTCCCTGATTTAAGAAGTACATCCAGATTTTCTTCTGTCGCCAATCTATAAAGGTGATCGACAATCTTGACTTTGTCCATGATATTAGTTCTGTACAAATCATTTAATACAGTGAACTTTAACAGTACAGCGAGCTTATCAACATTTTCTGGGTAATTTTCAAAGGTTCGTCGAACGGCTTCGTAGAACAACTTTGTATATTTATCATCCTCAAACGCTTGTGCACATCTTGCCAATGTCTGCTGCATCAAATCACCTTCTCCAAATCACTATTTTGAATCCTAATTACTTTTCGCGCCTGATTTTCAGATTCTAAAAGGTTGTTCTGGCTTCCCATCGCCTTTTGAAAGCATGAAAGACGCCTATCGTCTACAGTCACCTATACCCCTGACTTGAAGGATACATGACTTGTTAGCGTTTTTTGTCTGCCTGCATTTAAAACCTTAAAGCTTGTTCCGCGCAAGATTAAACAAAACCATGCTCAGGATTATAGATATCGAAAGGGCATAAAAAACCGTGTCAGTACTCAGACCGCCAAGCCCTTTTCCCCATACATATCGTATCCCGCCTATGGATGCTGTAATTATAAATGCAATACATGCCGATGCTATTGCGCCGCCCACAAGCGACCACGGGAATATTGCGCCCCTTTTTTCAAAGAACACGGAAGCTATAACGAAGCCGATGGCGAATATAAACAGGATAAAATACGGCTGGATGGGATATGAATCAATCTCCACAATATACGATATTCCATAAGCTGTGGAAATCATAATAAAAGCCATTCCCGCTACTATTGCAAGCACCCTGACAAAGTCATTGGATTTTATTTCGATAGTATCCCTCTTGGAAAGAAAATATGATTGAAAGTATTTAAACAATTTGATAGCATCTTCACGACCGCGAATCAAATAGCAATAATTTAATAACAACGAGTATTAATATGCTTTTAATCCTGTAATAAATACAGCCATAAAATTTCTGGAGACAATAACTAATGGAACTTCCCGTCGTCCACCTCCCCGATATCCAGGCAAACCTGCCAGATATCCCCATCACACTGACGCGCGTAGGAGTAACGGACGTTAAGAAACTCGTTGAAGTGGCAAGAAAAAACAAGCGCCCCATTGTGCTCCTCTCCACATTCGATATTTTTGTGGACCTGCCCTCAGACCGAAAAGGCGCCAATCTCTCAAGGAATTTTGAGGCTATCGACGAAGTGCTTGAGGAAATGATTGCATCTCCCGTTTATGAGATAGAAGACCTGTGCGGCGAAGTCGCAAAGCGGCTCATTGGCAGGCATGAATATGCTTTACACGCCGAAGTCAGGATGAGAAGCGAATATGTACTAAAGAGGGAAACCCCCCAGACAAAAATAAAATGCCAGGAAGTTGTCAATATTTTCGCCGAAGCAAAGGCTATCAGGGACAAAAACCGGACAGTAAGGAAACTTGTAGGCGCTGAAGTGCTCGGGATTACTGCATGTCCATGCGCCCAGGAAATCATGAGGGAAAAGGCAGAAAATGAATTGAAATCCCTGGGTGTTGAAAACAGCGTGATTAAGAAATTCTTAAACCATGTACCCATGCCCACGCATAACCAGAGGGGGCGCGGCATTATTTCGATTGAAGTCCATGATAGCAATTTTGTATCCCTGGAAAAGATTATCAATATCATAGAGAATTCCATGAGTTCGCAGATGTTTGAACTGCTGAAAAGGTCGGATGAAGCCGTAATTGTAGAACGCGCGCATAAGAACCCCAAATTCGTGGAAGATTGCGTACGCGCCATGGCGCAGAAAATAGTCCATGAGTTCCCGGAACTGCCCGACGATTCCATCATCACAATCAAACAGATAAACGAGGAGAGCATCCACCGCCATAACGCATTCGCAGAACGCAAATCCACGCTCGGGGAATTAAGGCACGAGATTAAAAATATCGGTTAGCTTTTAGCAGGACATATATAAGAAGCATTACCAAAAATATAAAAACAACTATTATAATTAAAAGCAGTGCATAAATCCATGATTCTTGAAGACTGAAAACCTCTCTCCAGGTAATCCTGTTGACTTCTTCCCAGTTTTTCTTGTGCCAGGGGGTCTGGGTTTCAGGCTGATAACGATTGAATTTATCTACGTAACATGGGGGTTTTGATATGACCTCTACGTCAGGGCATTTTACCGCCCCGCATGTAAAACGGTATCTACAGCCCATATTGTGCGCCGGGTCTGAATAACTGTTCTGTTCCATGATATCGAAAAATCCAATAATGCTAAATAGCCATTTAATATGATTTAAACTTAAAGCCGGTTTACCCTCTGTTTTGCAGTCCCAAGCATCAGAAGTTTTTTGTTATTTTATTGCAATAAAAAATTCCATATAGACACAAGGAAGCACCATACAAACAAAAACATGAACACTGGAACCTTATCAAACGAATATCCGTGCATCCTCATGCCTATCGGTTAAAAGAATTAAAATTGTTCATGTAATTATTTTCCCTTCGGCACAGGCGCCTTGCGGGCTCTCAGTTGTGCATTAAACGCATCCAATCTCTTTTTCTCAGCGGGATCTTCTTTTGCTTTGACTTTTTTCGCAGCCGCTGCATTATCCATTGAGCTTTCGAGTCCAACCATTTTTTCACCTCCACTGAACCTATTCCTTCATATACTTTAAATCTTTCGGCTGTTATAAAGTGAACCCATACAAAAAAGATAAATGCCTCAAAACACTTAGATGCGATTGTGCCAAAAATCGGAATAACTGCTCTTGTACCCCCTGAATTAATATTTGCCTGCGGGGGGCAGCCGTATGATGTCAATAATGTCATACCCGCCTCCAAAAAATACTCTAAAAACAAGCTGTGCGCCTGGACTGCCATCTGGCAGGAGATGCTTGTAAAAAGAGAATTTGGAATTGATTCTCTTATAGTGGTTGCAGGAGGCGACTGCCATAATGCCCTTGTGGACGGGCAGAAAGCTGCGATGTCAGGGATTCCAACTCACTTTTTCTTTTATCCTTTCGACGGAGACCATAAATATATGGAATCACAATTGTATAGCCTTTGTAGCTTTCTCGGGGACATCAAATATCCTGAAAAATTCAGGCAAATTAAGGAACTTAAAAAGGCAGGGCAGCTAATAGATAAGAAAAGGATTAACGGAAAAATATCATCCGCGGAGACTTTTAGAATCTTAATTTCTTTTAGCGACCTTTGGGGTGATCCTGATAAATTCAAAAGAGCCATTGCCACGGTACAGGAGAATGATATTGAGATAAATAACAGGATAGCGTTAATCGGCGTCCCCCCGATATACCATGATTTTCATGATATTGCGCAGTCGCTTGATTTGCAGATAGTATTTGATGAACTCCCGTATGAATTTGTAAGACATACTGGCACCGGTATTAGTGAGGTTGCGCGGGATTACTGTGATTATACCTTTGCAAGACCGCTTGATTTCAGGATAGAATTCCTCCAGAAGGAGCTTGAAAAACGCAAGGTTGACGGCGTCATTCATTATACCCAGTTCGCATGCCACCATATGCTTGAGGATGAGATTTTGAGAAATAGACTGGATTACCCCATGTTGACCATTCAGGGAGACCTGCCAGGAAAAACCCCGGAGCAGATAAAATTGCGGCTTGAAGCTTTCAGGGAAGTGCTTGAGAGGTCATGATTAAAACGACAGGTATGCGAAGCATACCTGAACACCGCATAAAGCGAGGTGTCGCTTTGTGATAGGGCTTGATGTAGGCAGCTCGACTGCGAAAATAGTGAGAATAGAAGATGGGGAAATCAGGTACGAAATAACCGGTACCCACAAATGGAGAGACCTTGTTGAAGGAATAGAAAAAGAGGATATAATTTCAACGGGATATTTCCGCCATTCAGTCCCCCATAAAGCATCTGTGACCGAAATAACAGCAGCCATGTTCGGAGCCGAATATTATTTTCCCGAGGTTGAGGTGATTGTGGATATCGGAGGACAGGATACAAAAGTAATTGACGTTAAGAGAAATAATTTTATTATTAATGACAAGTGCAGCGCTGGCACAGGCGCATTTTTGGAGTTTGTGGCAAATTATTTCAAAATAGAGCTAAATGAACTGGGTTCCTTGCACGAAAGGGCAAAGAGAATTCCCCATATCAACAATACCTGCGGTGTATTCGCAGTCTCCGAGATGATTTCGCAGCTTGTGGCTGGTTATTCACAGGAGGAGGTCGTTGCGGGAATGCACTATGCCTTTGCGCGGCGCATCTCGTTTATGATACCTGAGGCTGGGACGATTGTCCTGATAGGGGGTACGGTGAAGAATAAAGGGATGGTATCGGCGCTTCAGGATATCCTGAAAAAAGAAATACTGATACCCGAAGAGCCCCAGATTGTGAATGCGCTTGGGGCATTAAAGTATTATTCTGGGTGATGTCTTTTCAGGAGGGGAGGAGCAGGCGCGCCATATCGGGAGTTTTAAAATGAATCTGTACGCTGTGTCTTAGATTATCCGTATCCCTTTTCTAATAGCCTCATTAACAATGCTAATCTGTTCCCTCTTCCGTGCGAACTCAGCAGGAGTGTAGCATAAGACATCCACAACTTCGGCATTTCTGTCGCTTACTAAACCAATGGATTCGATGAATCTATACATCCTTTTAGTGAACTTTATATCAGAGAAATTTTTAGACACTACAATCAGGTCTATATCGCTGTACTTGCCAGGACTACCGTACGCTCTTGACCCCCAGAGCCACATCTCATCAGGTGAATATAATGACTTTATCTTGGCGAGATATTTATTCAAAAAGTAGGATACTTTTTTATCTAATACCATCTAATCCTCCATATGAAGCTGAATTTTTACTAATTCTATAATTTGTTCAGCCTTATTGATTCCATCTTCAGCATCCTCGTAATCAACGTTTTCATAAGGTACAATATCGCCCACATCCGGATATCTGAGAACCAGATAATATGAATCCAGTTCAGCTACAAGTTTAAGGGCTTCATCAGGCATATCGGTTAATTCTATCAGCTTCCGGAGAGAATGGGTTCTTGGCGGCTCTTCATTTCTCTCTTTTATATATAGCGCCTTCAACATCTTTTCAGCAGCCTGTTCGCATAAAATCAGAGATACATCATAAGCTTCAATGTCAAGATTCTTTTTTGCGTTCTCAAGGTCGCGGTCAGCCTGCCGCACCCATCGATTTATTGTATCATTCAGGTTAGTTATCACCATCATACTCCTATTAATCTTTTCCTTCAGTATAAAACACTGTCTTCCACTATCACGTTTGCGCCGCAGTTTCCGTACTTATCGCAGAGGTCAAGCAGCCTTTTTCCCTTAACGGCTGAACCCCTGACGATTATGTTTAACTCAGGTGCAAACTTTCTCAGAGATTTTCCCTTCTCTGTGAGATTGCTCCCAAGCTGACCCAGCAAGCCAGTAAGGGCTTTCTGGTCTGGCGCTGCCACAAAGACCTCTATACTCTCGGTCTCCTTATTCACACTGGCTTTGATTACGATGTCGTTTTTCTCAACTTTTGTTTTGCCGTAATACCAGGTCTCGGCGGTCTTACCGTCAGTGGTCTTAAAAGTCCTCACATGGCGCACGTCATGCATCTGGATGACTTCTCTACATAATGCTATTGCCTCACCAATTTCAACGCCTTTTGAAATTGAAAACACCTTGTTGCCGTGAGCAGGAAGCAAGTCAACGAGTTCTTTCAATCTGCCGATGTTAATATTCTGCTCTGTATCGAATATTGGACAGGTGAATGGTATTTTTAATAGCTCCATCCTAATTGAGTCTGACTTTCCATAAGCATCTTTGTAATCAATCCTGCAATTGATATCAGTTCCTTCCTTGGAGCAGGTCAATGGATCAAGGTATAGGGCAATTGTTTTATCATTATTTGGAGTGATGTTTCCGAGATGGATTTTTCCATTTCTTGTGGCATATGTATCGGGTTCGTAATGGTCAAGTCTCAGGATATTTTCATCAAGGTCTATGTCAAGAAGAACATCCGTAACTGTATGCGACATTTTATTGCTCACCGATAATCTGAGGCGGATAAAACCATTGAAGAATTCGGATTCACGAAGCGCCCTTAACTTGTTACTGTGCTCCGCAGCTTGAATGGTTGGTGCTTTTTTGGAAGAAAGCTGCTCTACATCCCACTTTTCAGAAATAACTGGTTCATTTGAGAGCCTTTCATGAACAATATTCCGTTGGTCTTGAATATTCATTGATATGGTGTTTAATTGCGACAATGCATCTGCAAATTTGCGTTTCGTTGCGAGCGCGACTGCCTCATTGAGCTTGTTATTCGCCTGATTCAGTTTTTCAATTGCTTTGAAAGGCTCGTTGAGCGCAGCGGCTTCTTTTAATAGTGATACTGCCTGAGCGGAAAGTTCTTCCACTTTTCTGGCATCGATTTCTATGTAGCAGTTTTCGATGTTGGCTTTAGTCTTGGCGGTGAGTTCGGGGTCTTCTGAGTATTTGAGGGATTCATGGTATGTCTGGATTGCGCCTGTAAAGTCGCCATTTTCAAATTGTCTTTTAGCTTTCGCTGCAATATCTGCACCAAGCGCGTTTTTGCAGGCTGCGATGTTTTTCTGGAGCGAAGAGATGTTATTTGAGATTGTTTTTACTAAATCGGTATCGTTGAGGGCTATTGCGCCTTCGCTTGCTCTGGTGAAATTGGTCAGTGCATTTTCATATGCATTCAATGCGTCTGCATAACTTTTCTGCTGAAAGAGTTTGTTAGCCTCAGAAGAGAGGCTTTTGGCAGTGTCGAAGAGACCGGGGACGGTTTGGAGGTATTCTTGGCGTTTTTTGGTTTTTTCTTCGGCTTTTATGTCAAAATATTTGCCAAGTACATTACCAACTATTGCGAGTGCTAAAATAATAAAAATAGGAAATGTGCCAATTGACGTTTCTGCAAGCGTCTTTTCCAGACTCAAGCCAATAAATACTCCAAAAATCGACCCACAAATCGCTGCTGCAGCTACATTTTTCTCTTCAACAAACATCCATCCAATTGCGATGCTGATTGTTACAAAATTTAGTACCGTTATGCCACCTTGAAGCACATACCAAGGCAACATCACAGCCATAACTAACCCTGCAACCCCACCGATTATTGTGCCAGTCCATTGGGACCCTTTACTCATTTTTATCACCATTGACTAATCTAATAAAACTCATAGAACCCATCCTATGTGCTACCATCCACCACCCCCGCAGCTCACCATCCTTGGCTATCCCTGGGCACCACCGCAACCATATACATCCTGCCATTAATTCCAGCCTTTTCCCTCTTTTTTATTAGATTCGTATAATTTATTCGCTCTCTCTTCAAATTCAGTTTTTCTAAACATACAAATTCTTATGCTATTTATAAATATAAAAAGTTGAGTGAGGAGAGTAAGCCCCTTTATGTTTAGCGCAAGGGCAATGCCCTTATCGCGCTCATGCAGCATTCAGCTATGCGCCGTACTCGGACAGGTCTGGACTGCCCTTTTAGTCCTATTTCGGCTTGCACCCGCGTGGATTCGCCGTTCCAGCCCATGCAAATGACCTCACTCTTTCGAGCTCATCGCATTTCTTTGCCAGGGTATCGTTTCTGTTCCAGAGCCAGGATTCTCACCCTATGCCCTTAACAGGCATCCGCGGTCCAGAAGGTGAGGGGACTTTCCTCAGCGTTTCCGCCGGAAGCCGCCCTTCCTCTCTCGGTCATTAATTGGCGCGGGATGGTTTATATTTACCGCCGCACCATGAACCCATTAAACTCCCCTGAATATTGTCCAGGTATCACTTCTACATCTACAACTTGCGAATACGCCGGTCCTTTCCTGCACCATTCCACCATTTTATCAACCCTGTCTTTTTCCCCTTCAAAGACCGCCTCAACCCGCCCATCAGGCAGATTTCTCACCCAGCCTGTGATTCCAAGTTCCTCTGCCGTATCCTTCGTGCCTGACCGGAAGAAAACGCCCTGGACTTTCCCGGAAATAAAAACGTGAACCCTTGCGTTCATCTCTTTTGAAATTAAAAAAAAAGAGAATCGGGTTACAGAAGTCCCGATCTCTGGAGCAGCATCAAATCCTCGGTATTCAATTTCTCGCCGAGCTTGAACTGGTTATAAACTTCTTCTGCTTCCTTCTTAGTCTGCTCCCTGATGGAGTCGTCCTTGGTCTCTTTTGTCTTTCTCTTTAACCCGATGATTACCTTATTGAGTTCCCGGATTTCCTTCTGCGTCTGGATAAACAGCCTGTGCTGATCATCCGCCGCTTCCTGCGCTTTCACAAATTCCTTATGCGCAGCGTCAGATTCCGCTCTTATTGCATCCGCTTCTTTAAAAATCACAATCATCTTATCGTGATATTGCTGCGCCGCATCAGCATGTTCTTTAACCTTATTGTGATGCACTAAAGCCTCATCACGCGGGGATTGGGCATTTTCAAGTAATGATTTTAATTCAGTGTTTCCTTCAAGCTGCACTTTTTTTCGCTTCAGCTCTTCGGTTAACGTAGCGATGTTATCAACAAGCTCCCGCTCTTTGGCAGGGGTCATTACCTCTGTCTGCTGCTTAAATTCCAGCGCGTCGATTTGCCTTTTTAATTCTTTGAGCGAAGGCCCATCGCCAAGATTCAAGCCTTTTCGGATTTTATCAATTTCCGCATATATTTTATTGGCTTGCTCATTTAATTCGTCGCGTTTTTGTTTTGCTTCTGCAACTTTTTCATTATTCTCATCGCGCAGCTTTTTGAGCTGTTGTGCCTCGTCGATTAATTCTTTTGTGCGTTTATTTAACTCGTTTCTTTTAGTGGCACACTTACTGGCTTCCAGATTGAATTCATTTCTTTTGTTTTTGTACTCTTCTGACTTATCTTTCAATTCAGCTTTTCTACCCTGTAATTCATTTAACAACCTATAGTCCTCCTTTTCCAACAACCGTTGGGGTTATGCATCTCATAATGCACTGTACATGTCCCGGATAACCCGGAACAGCCTTTTCGGCAATCATTCTTAATTCATGCAATGATTAAGGAAATTCCGCAATTGCAAGAGTAATCATTTGAATCCTCAAAACAATTTGAAACGTATCACTGCATAACGAGGAATGATTTCTTCTCATTCTATCACATCCCTTTTAACCTTTTCGGACAGGTAATTAAATTGGAAAATACGGATATTATTCACACGGCAAGCCCGATTATCAGGTAAATGATGTCAGGTGAACTGGAACTAAAGAAATTTAAAGAAATGCCCTGAATAACAAAAAAGAAAAAAAATTAATAAGCGGAAACCCCTTGAAGCGAGGATAACCGCTGGATGCGTTTTAGCATGTTGGGATGGGTGCTCAGCATCTCCATTAACTTATCAGTAGTCTTTATATTTACAGGTCTTGTCCGAAGCGCCATTAATTCATTGATGTCGATAGTGCCGCTCCCGTCAAGGTCTATCTGGGATAGCTCCCTTATCTCATAACCCGCCCTGGAGGGGTCGTTTGCAAAAAACGCCTTCATCCCCTCGATTTGTTTCAATGAATCCTTCGGCACTCTTGCGCTGCCATAAACGAGTTTATATAGTGCAGAAGCAAGGTAATGCGGCTGGTTTCCAAGCTTGACCGACCCCTCATCAGCATAATATTCCCTGATTCTTGAAACGTACAGCACGAGAAGATTCGTTATTAAATAGACCGCAAAAGCCACTATCCCGATAAGCACATTATTTCCGCGATCCCTGCCGCCTGAGAACAACTGGTTCCATGCAAGATACCAGCATATCATGGGGATTACACTAATCATCGTTATAACAGCCACGTCCTTATGTTTAAGATGGGATATCTCATGCCCCAGCACAGCCCTGAGTTCTTTTTCATCAAGCAGGTTCATTATCCCTTCCGTGACACACACGCGTCCGTCGCTTGCCCATCTGCCGAATGCGAAAGCATTGGGTATGGGTATGCTGGCAATGCCTATCCTGGGTTTTGGTATCCTTGCATCCCTTGCAAGTTCGCCGACCATCCTGTGCAGAGCCGGGTATTCCTGTTCACTCACATACCTCA
>JAHFCV010000032.1 GCA_023249275.1 Candidatus Methanoperedens sp. | reverse complement strand
AGGACGAACCACCCCGCATGGACGCGGGAGGAATTGCCCGTAGAAGGCGCTGGTGTTGCGATTTTCAGGAATCCTGTGGAGTATGTAAGGGAGATGTTGTAGAGGCAACAACCCGCATTGGAAATATCCGATCAAGCCTCTCGAACAATGTGGATATTCTCAAAGGGAAGGTACAATCTCTTCCCCTTTTCCTTGCCTTTTATGGGGGTAAAACGGATATAGTTCCCCTCGATTTTAATATTCTCGTTATTGCTTATCCACTTGTCAAATTTTGTTTTTCCATTCATTGTATAGCGTCTTGTTTCAATTACGTATTCGCGTATAATCTCAGCCATATTTTTTCCTCGCTATGTAATTTGGTCTTTTAATATTAAAATGAAACCCTCACTTTCCATGTGAATCTAATAGAGTTCTGATTTAACTGCTTCAATTAAATTGGGAATAGCCTCATTCAATTTAAAAGATAAACCAAGCCTGCACTCAAGAACCTCAGGTTCAATTCCCAGTATCACAATCTTCTTCGGTAATTTATAAATTCCCCTGCCAGCCCTGAGTGCATCAATAAAGTTGATGTCATGCATGCTCAGGTTAAACGATTCATCCAGTACATCGCTTGAAGGGGCAAAGGTAAACCTGTAAATGCTTCCCGGAGTGCCGCCTTTCTTGTATGCATCCACTATCACAGCCTTATCGCATCCGTCCATGTATTCAAGCGCATCAAAAGCCCTTGTTTCCGCTGAAAAAACCGACACATTCAAGGGTAAAACTTCATGCCTGAGAGCCTCCACTGCATGGATGCCTATGCCGTCATCCCCCATCAGAAGATTTCCCACCCCGATTATGGCGATTTTTCTGCTCAAAGTTTTAGACCCCGTATTAAAATACGGGGTTTTCATTCGTGTACCTCTGCATTCTCTTTTCCGTATATCATGGAGTTCAGGAGTTCCCTGTTCACGGGTATGAGCGCCAGATATACATGGAACATCAATACGCAGAAGAAATACAGGAAAATGATAAAATGAATTGCCCTGAACCACAACAGATTGATTTGTATGCCAATAAAGCTCATATAAAAATTGACATAATTAAAGACAGAAACGTAATACAAACTGAACCCGCTTATTGCAGCAAAACCAAGGGACCACATATCTCCCCAGTATTTGATTTTAATCACGGGATGGTATTTCCCATGAAACTTTTTCGCTTCAACATCATACGTTCCGTATTCCGGATATTCTTTTGATATGCCAAGAAAATTTTTGGCGATTTTTATTATATCCCTGATATCATCCCATGTAATCCATATCGAGCGGGGTTCTCCAGTCACGGTCATGAAATAGATATGCCAGAGACCGTCCATCAGGATGATAAACGCCATTATCATATGCAGGGCAAGATTCGTGGCATAATCCCCGAAAAGATATGCCCCGCTGAAAATCCCGTACCCTGTGATTAAAAATCCGATTATCAGGGCGCTATGCAGCCAGTGGGTCGCCCTGACGCCGAGTGCGAATTTTTCAACCGTTACTTTTTCCATGGTATCACCTAAGTTACCTGCATGCTGTATTTTTGCCCTTTTGGCGTCATCACATGAACCGTGCATGCAAGGCATGGGTCATAAGACCGCACCGTCCTGACCACGTTTACCGGGTTTTTCACATCAGGCACGGGCGCGCCAATCAGCGCTTCCTCGATTACCCCGCGCTGTCCCATGTCGTCTTTTGGCGTGGCATTCCAGGTAGTGCCTGCGATAACCTGATATCGGCTTATCTTCTTTCCTTTTATCTCAGTCCAGTGCCCTACAGGACCGCGCGGCGCCTCCCAGAGACCCACGCCAAGCGCTTTGTCAGGAACTTCAAAATCAGCATAGGTTTTTTCGCCGGGTTTAAGCTCATCAAGCCATTCCACTATCTTATCCCTGAGAACGAGCGCTTCCTGCATCCTTGCTATGGTGCGGTTGAAGGTCGAGGCTTTTTCAGCGCCCCCTCCGAGTTTTTTGCGAAGGTCAAACGGGTCAAGTCTTGCGATTACCATTCTGGCAAGAGGTCCTCCCTCCACAGCCATGGTGCCGTATCTGGGCGTTTTTGCCCAGGAATATGCTCCTGCTTTATCCGGGGCAATTTTCAGCGTGGGAGAATCACGCGTTACGCCGCCTGAATCATCCGTGTACCATGAGTATTTTACATACTCTGTTATCTTTTTTTCGTCCATTGGTATGACTTTTCCGCCGTCCCATACACCTGATGGTAAAAATGAAGTTCCATCCGTCATGTCATAAACGCCGTATGAGATATATTTCTGGTGCCCTGCTCCCCACGTGTCCGCTTTTTCATTCAGGGCATATACAGCCCAGTCCACCACATCGTTCAATACATATCCTTTAGAATAATCATTGGGCTTTCCTGCCAGCTTGTCTTCAAGCACAGAAGGAAGGTCAGAGGTTTTACCAACCCAATCCGACACCTCAAGCATCCTTGTCTTCATCGCCAGTATCTTTTCAACCGATGGTTCATGGGTCAGCCCGCCGTGGATGTAGGTCATCTGGTGCGGCACCTTTGCTCCGAGGATGGACAATACCTCGTGCAGTTTCCTCTGGTTGGCGACAGCCTCTCTATATCCCTGACCTGTAATCGGGTCAAGTCTCTTCAATCCGCTTTTTGTTACCGCATCGCTGTAATCAGGTCCTCCAAGGGCATAGAACCACAGCGCATGGGAATAAAGCGTGGTAACAGCCTCGATGAGGTTCCTCATTTTCCTGGCGCCTTCAGGCACGCTCGTGCCTGCGGCATTTTCAAGCGCCCGCACTCCTGCAATCCTGTGGCTCTGGTGGCACACGCCGCATATCCTCTGGGTTAGCACCGGGGCATCGCGAGGGTCTCTGCCAATTAAAATAGTCTCAAATCCTCGGAACATCGTGCCGCTGCACTCTGCCTCTACTACTTTTCCCCCATCCACCTTCACTGTAACGCCAAGATGCCCTTCGATGCGTGTAATCGGGTCTATCTTAATCTCTGTCGCCATTATTTCTCCTCCTCCTCTTCATGACCGGGTTTTTTAGTTATCCCGCGACGAATCGCATGAGCAGCTATGCCGACAGCAGTTGCAGCGACAGCCACCTTGCCTGCCGTGACAGCGTTAATCCCAAGAAGCGTTGGTACCTTTTCTATAGGTTCAAACAAGGGTGACATCTCATCAGGGAAGCCTTCATGGAAACAGCCAATGCAAGGCGCGCCCCCGTTCATGCATACGTTAATCCCGCTGTTCCATTTCCGAAAAGCGCAGTCCGAATTTGTCACAGGACCGCGGCATCCGAGTTCGTAAAGACATTTTTCATAGGAGAAATCTGTTTCTTTAAAGCTCTTCGCAAAGACACCTTTATCATAGAATCCCCTTCTTGCGCACTGGTTATGTATCTTATCGTTAAAGAAGAGCTTCGGTCTTCCTTTATCGTCAAGTTCGGGAATAACTCCGAGGATGACAGCCGAAAGTGTAAGCAATACATGGTCGGGATGTGCAGGACAACCGGGCAGGTTTACCACCGGAAGACCGGCTTTTGAAAGGAAATTTGCTCCCAGGGCGCCGCCTTTTTTACCTTTGTGATATTGTACTCCATTTGAATTGGTTATATTGCCGTTAGCAGCCGGGATGCCTCCGTATGTGGCGCATGCCCCCACAGCCACGACAACAACCTTTGTCTTTGCAGCCAATTCGGTGACTAGGTCTTTTACAGGTCTTTCACCCACTGTAGCAAATTTCGGGTCAGGGATTGCCCCTTCCACGACAAGCACATCCGGTTCAATATCCAGAGCCGCCATCGCCTCTTCACCCTGCGCCGCCATGATGGTAGGATGGAATCGAATATCCACATTCAATTTCATTATCGCATCATAAATATCGGGATGCGTGCCCTGTAATAATGAAACCGTACAGCCGGTATCGCTCTGTCCCTGGAGCCATACGAGCTTTACGCCTTTTTCTCCTGCCTGTTCTATCGCCCGAACAACGTCCGAACTGTATAAGTCCAGAAACATTCCTGCGCCTACTGCGCCTGCTATTTTTAGAAAATTTCTCCTGTTCAACATAATATCACCATCGTCCCGTTTTTTACTAAATACACTTTCTCAGCACACCTATATATACTTTCTTGATAATAAATCACTCATGTGCCTTGCAGTGCCTGCCAGAGTAACGACTATTAATGGAGAGGAAGCAGTTCTCGATTATGGTGGGGTAACAAGAAAAGCAAATATCAGCATGCTAAGCGATGTCAACGTCGGGGATTATGTACTCGTACATGTGGGTTATGCTATCTCAAAGATGGATGAAGAGGAAGCTCTTGAGACTTTGAAACTCTGGGATGAGATGCTGGCGGCTGCGCAATGATGCAAAATACCTTCAATGACAAATCCACAGCAGAGCGGATAATCCGCAAGATAAAGAGTGTTTCAGGCAGCGAAAAGATAAAGCTCATGCACGTTTGCGGGACACATGAACAGACCATCACAAAAAATGGTCTGCGCGCTCTTCTGCCTGAAAACATCGAAGTTGTGCCCGGTCCCGGCTGCCCCGTGTGCATCACGCCTGCACGGGAAATAGACAGCTCCATTTATCTTTCACGCTCCGGCGCAATAATAACCACCTACGGCGATATGCTGCGCGTTCCAGGAAGCACATCGTCTCTCGCCAAAGAAAAAGCGCAGGGTGGGGACATCAGGATAGTTTACAGCCCGATTGAGGCTGTGGAGATCGCAAAAAGGAACCCTGGTAAAAATATTGTGTTTCTGGGCATCGGATTT
This sequence comes from Candidatus Methanoperedens sp., assembly GCA_023249275.1. Lineage (GTDB taxonomy): Archaea > Halobacteriota > Methanosarcinia > Methanosarcinales > Methanoperedenaceae > Methanoperedens. The sequence continues at coordinate 11,088 of JAHFCV010000032.1, read as the reverse complement.
GAAACCACGGCGCCCATGACCGCACAGGTCATAAAGAACGCTCCCCCTGACAACTTCAGCGTACTATGTTTTCACAGGCTTGTCCCGCCTGCAATGGAACTCCTGTTAAAAGGCGGCTACGATATAGACGGGTTCATCGACCCGGGACACGTTTCCACGATTATCGGCACAGCGCCGTACGTTCCATTATCCGAAAAATACCACATCCCACAGGTTATTTCAGGATTTGAACCTCTCGATGTCCTGATGTCTATTTTCATGCTGCTCGGGCAGATTAAGAATAATACTGCAATTGTTGAAAATGAATACGTACGCGCCGTAAAATCCGAAGGCAATCTTCATGCCCAAAAATTGATGGGCGAGGTTTTTGAGCCATGCAGTAAAGAATGGAGAGGATTGCCCGTCATTCCTGATGCTTCGTTAAAGATAAAACCGGAATTTTCTGAATATGACGCTGAAAAAAGGTTTGATATCGAATTAGCAGAAGGTGAAGCCTGCGGCGCCGACTGTCCGATGTGCGGAAATATACTCAAAGGACTTTCAAATCCGGCGGACTGCGAATTATTCGGAAAGGCCTGCACGCCGGAGAACCCGGTGGGCGCGTGTATGGTCTCAAGCGAAGGAACATGCAATATCGCTTACAGGTACGGGATTAATCAAATTTAATTTTGGTAAATACCGGACAGTAGGATTTCGATAAACCTCGCATCAATTTGCACGGGTAATCAAGGCACTGGAGACAGTATTGGACATTCTTTTTTTCGGCGCAATTAAAAATGAGGCATGTATTCTTTATCCGATTTTCCTTTTCGCAGCCAAGGCATCCCTGATTAAAATTCTTGCATACTTCACATGAAATACCACATCTGCCGATTATAATCTCCATTTTTCTTCTTTTTTTGGCTAATTAACCTCATCTATATAATAATTATACTAATCATATAAATCTTCCTATTTTGTCAGCAAACCCTGGGTACAGGGTCTCCAACAGGCGGCTCCATTATCCGTCTTCCGCCTACAATCGTTTCAAGTATAACTTTGCCGTTATATTTGTCTATGACCTCCCCGATAATCTCTGCGTTTTTCCCCTCTTCAGTATCGCGAAGCACAGCAAGCATCTCGTCTGCCTTATCTCTTCTGACTCCAATCACAGCCTTTCCTTCGTTAGCCACGGTATACGGGTCAATACCCAGCATTCGCGATGCTGCAATTACTTCTGTCTTAAGAGGTATCTTATCCTCACGAACGATTATCCCGGTGTTGCTTTTACGCGCCCAGTCGTTAAGAGTGGAAGCAAGCCCACCGCGTGTGGGGTCGCGCATCGCCGTTATCCCGCCAACCTTGAGAGCTTTCTCAACCATGTGCCACAACGGAGCCACATCCGAGCAGAGCGTGGTCTCAAAACCGAACCCTTCCCTGAAAGACAATAATGAAACGCCGTGGTCTCCAACTGTTCCGCTAAGGATTATTTTGTCTCCGGGTGATAGATTGCTGTCTTTAATAACGTTACTCTTCTCTACTACCCCTATCCCTGTGGTGTTTATCACAATTTTATCGAGTTTTCCTCTCTGCATCACCTTGGTATCTCCTGTGATAACAGATACCTCAGTATTTTTGCAAACTTCATCTATGGAGCGAATTATTTGTTCAAGTTCGGAAGTTTCAAAACCTTCCTCGATGATGAGGGCAAGGGAAAGGGCGAGCGGGCGCGCGCCCATCATGGAAATATCGTTTATAGTGCCGCATGCTGCCAGTTTTCCTATGTCCCCGCCGGGGAAGAATATGGGCGAAACTATGTAGCTGTCTGTACTTATCACAAGCTCTTTATCTCCCAGTGAAATAGAGGCGCCATCATCTAAATCGGATAATCCTACTTCTCCCAGAGCTTTTGCTGAAAGATTTTTCAATATGGAGTCGGCGATGAGCCTGTTCATCATTTCCCCGCCGGCGCCGTGGGATAAGAGGATTTTCATATCCAGTAGAAGGAAGTCTCAATACTTAATAGTTGATGCTGCATACTATAAAGATTTTTTGAAAAGCTTTTGAGCGAATATACGCATGTGTTTTTACACTTCGTCCCCCGCGCTGATGGCTATTCTATTCCAACCTGCTCTATCCAGTTAATCTTCCCGGGTAAATATTCCTCTGGAATTTTTCCCTGCTTCAAAGATTCTATAATCAAAACAACCGATTTTACAACAGCAAGAGAATTCATATCCGTGGTGTTAATCTCAAAGACGTTCTTATTCCTTTCCGCAGATTCCACGAGTATCACATCCAGCGCTTCAGCATCCGCATTTTCCTTTACTTTCGCAAACGAATAATCCTTCCTTTTTCCAAGCCGCTTCCTTAAAGCCAGCGGGTGCGCCCTGAGCACGATAATAGCATCCGCAGGCAAAAGATGCGAGAGATGCCCTTCCATTATGACATCCATACCATGCGGCAGTTGGCTGATTCCCTGCTTTACACGCTCCTCCAGTTTATCCATGTCTGCTTCGTAAGTGTCCCGTGCTGCATCCTTACCCGTGTACAGTTTTTCACCCAGGACAAGCTTATTCAGGTCGATGATACTATATTGCTTCCTGTACTGCGAATGTTCCCTGATAATGCCGCAGACGGTGGTTTTCCCGGTGCCGGGCGTGCCTGTGAGAGCAACTATCATAAACACACCTGCTTTGCGAGCTTTGCGCCTGGTATGAAAAAACAACTAACTCGTACGAACTGATACGAACTCATGCCGCCGGAGTTCGTACGAGTTCGTATTAGTTCGCTGTTAATGTCCATTTGGGGGTTATTTTTCATATAATCGAACTCAGAGCCTCAATCACTTTCCGATTCTGCTCCTGCGTACCCACGGTTATCCGTATCAGCGATTCCCCCGCTCCACGAAACGATGTGCAGTCACGCACGATTATACCCCTCTTCAATAAAGATTCGGAAACCTCGCCAGCTTTACGCGGCGACACGTCTATCATAATGAAATTCGCCTCCGAAGGATACACTTTGCATAGGGACGTAAGCCCTTTGCTAAGCTGGATGCGCCCTTTATTCACGTTTTCAATGGTTTTCCCGAGGTGTTCTTTGTCCTTCAGCGCAGCAATGCCGCCTGCAATGGATAAGGCATCCAAAGAGAAGGGCGTCATGACCTTCATGTATTCCCTGCATACCCACTCAGGCGCCACAGCATAGCCCATGCGCATGCCTGCAAGACCGAACGCTTTTGAGAATGTGCGCCCTACTATGAGATTTTCATATTCCCTCACAAGCCCCATGAGGTTGCATTCCGAGAAATCGGCGTATGCTTCATCAACGAATACTATTGTCTTTGCAGACTCAAGAATTTTCCTTAGTTCTTCCTCTTGTACAGTATTCCCTGAAGGGTTATTGGGCGAGCAGATAAAGATGAGCTTGGTATTTTCATTTACCTTATTGAGAATCTCCTTTGCACTGATGTTATAATTCTCATCCCTGTTTACAAAAACAGGCGTTCCGCCGTTAGCAAGTGTGGCTATTTCATAGTATAAAAACGTGGGTATCGGTATTATGACCTCTGCCGAAGCCTTCATAAAAAGCCTCATCACGGTATCGATTATCCCGTCCATACCGTTACCTGAGACCACTATGTTGTTAACCTGATAACCTGTGTAGCCAGAGAGCGCTTTCCTTAACTCTAACGCATCCGAAGGCGGATATAGGTGTATCTTCCCTGTGCGTTCCTTAATGGCAGCAACCGCAAGAGGCGAAGCTCCGAGAGGGTTTTCATTAGAACCAAGCTTGATTATCTTATCAGGAGCCAGCCCGTATTTTCGTGCAATTTCCTCGATGGATTTTCCCGGCACGTACTCTTTTATTTCCTTCACGCCAGGGCGGAGCAGTTTTTCAAATCTCATCCAGCACCGACACCGCCTTATCAAGCTGCTCCTTCGTGATAGTAAGGGGCGGTACAAAGCGCAGCACCGATTCCGAAGTGCAGTTAAGGAGCACTCCTCTTTCCCTTGCCCTGTTTACTATGTCTTCGCACCTGGTTGAGAGTTCCATGCCCACCATCAATCCTTTTCCCCTCACGTCCTTAACATAATCCTTATTTAAGCTTTTGAGTTTTTTAACGAGATAATTACCCAGTTCTTCTGACCTCTTTACAAGCCCTTCTTTTTTGATAACCTCAATATTCGCAAGCGCAGCCGCGCATGCAAGCGCGTTGCCGCCGAATGTCGAGGCATGGTCGCCGCGCCCGAAATTTGCCGCTACCTCTTCCCGTGCCAGCATCGCGCCCATGGGAAATCCGCCGCCCATGGCTTTGGCTGTGGTCATAATATCCGGTTTGATGCCTGAATGCTCTTTTGCAAACCATTTTCCTGTCCTGCCAAAACCGGTCTGCACCTCGTCCAGTATCAACAGTGTACCTGTTTCATCGCACATTTCACGCACTTCTTTAAGAAAATCGCCTGAAGGTATTATCACGCCGCCTTCACCCTGTATTGGTTCCAGTATAACGCCTGCGGTGTTTTCATTTATTGCTTTGCGTATAGCATCGGCATCATTATAAGGCACGAATACAGCAGGCGCCAGTGGCTCAAAGGGTTTGCGGTATTTCTCCTTGTGTGTGACGCTGAGCGCGCCCCTTGTCCTCCCGTGAAAGGCATTTTCAGTGGCAATAAATTCCTTTTTTCCCGAGGCTTTTCGCGCAAGTTTCAGTGCGCCTTCAACAGCTTCTGCACCTGAGTTGCAGAAAAATACCCTGTCCATTCCTGTCAGGCTGGCAAGTTCCTCCGCAAGAACAGCCTGGTTTTCCATGTAATAAAGGTTTGAAACGTGAATAAGCTGCCCAGCCTGGCGCTTTATTGCGTCAACGACGGTGGGATGGCAGTGACCCACATTATTTACTGCAATCCCTGCCACGCAGTCAACGTATTCTTTTCCATTAACATCGGTAACCACAGCGCCGCTTGCTTTTTTTATTGCTATGGGCTGGCGGGTGTAGGTATTGAATATGTATTTTTCGTATTTCCGGACTATTTCATCATAATCAAGAGCCATTTAGAATTCTCCGTTGTTATTTCGTGCCTTCTGCAGCAAAAATACTGGTATCATCAAGCATCACGATTTCACTGGGATGGACGACAATGCCTTTTTCCTGGATGTCATAAGGGTGCAATGTTTCATCATGCTTGACTCCCCTCATCTTTAATATTTCTATTGCTCTTACACGTGACCCGCCTACCCTGAAAACATGCAATTTGATGACGCCAGACGCCAGATATTCTTCAACATTGAAAGTTTTGCCATATACCTCGCTTGTCAATAGGGTTGTACAATCAAGATATTCAAGATTCTTGATAAACTCAGAAACAACTTGCCTGACTTCAGATTGTTCTGAGGATATTTTAAGGGATGTTAAAGAATCAATGAAAAGCCTCTTTGCTTTTATTTCTTTCACATCGTCTTGGATTTGCTGGAACATATCGCTAACAGTCTTGGTTCCTGCTATAATATTTACATTACCTGTCTCTGGAGTTTGTACAAATTTTGTATACTTGAACGGGTCTGCGTATATTACCTTTATTTTTTTCTGTGATATTAATCTCTCAATGTCCCAGCCGAACCGCCATGAATCGCGAATCAGCCTCGATGGCGACTCTTCCGTCATAACCAGTACCCCTGGCTCGTTGTATAAGGTAACCCCGCCTACCAGATATTGTATGCCGAAGGTGGTCTTGCCAGCCCCAGGACCGCCGGTCACAAGTATGACGTCGTTCTCGACATAACCTCCTTCTATTAATTCATCAAGCCCTGGGATAGCTGTTTTTACTTTGCCCATTGGAGTCCTCAATTTTAATAAGAAATGAATTTTTTAATATATAAATTGATTGTAAAATAGTTTATGGATGGGCAAGAAACCTGTTCTTTGTAAACTCATTGAGGACAAGTTCTTTTGCAGGGATATCCTTATCAGGGCATTTTTCTTCTTTCCATGCCTCTATCGAACGAAAAATAAAAAACATCCCGTCTTTTTCTTTGGAGGCTTTGAGATTCGGGTCGTCTGCCCTGTCAAAAAATTCCCTGTATCCGTCTAAGACTGTCATTCGAGTAGATAAACGAGTTAATAAATAATGAAGTTTGTGGCAGGCATGTTTTTATACTTTTGAGATAACTTAATTATAAGGTGATTTTATGACCGAAATTAAAAAAGCGCAAGTGACCCCTAGAGAGTTGGGTGCTGCTGCGGAACGCCCATTATTTAAGTCCCAAGAATCGTCATCTCCTATTACTGGTGCACTTCCAGAGACTCCGAAACGCCCACCAAGAAAGTAGGTTTAAAGTATGGCATCTGAATATATTTCTAGCGATATTGTATCTATTCTACTTTTCGTGAGTCCAGGTTTTCTCACTATTGCATTGGTTGGGAAGTTCTACGGCATTGCAATTAAAATGGAACAATTCGAAAGAACAGCGTGGAGTTTAATAACAAGCGTACCGATTGGGATTTTATTTTTTTATCTTAATGGTATTAGCAAAATTGATGCATTTTTAGAATTTTTTATTTCTCATCCTTTCTTATCTTTATTTGAAATTGGCATTATTAGTGTGATATTGGCGATTGTCGTTTCATTAATATTCAAGTATAACATACTGGAAAAGATATCTAAACTATTTATATATACAAGCGATGATAGAATTCTTACTGATTTAGCAGTATGGGATAGGTTTATGTTAAAAAATTTCAAAAAACCTGTAATTGTAAAAACACAAGAATTAGAATACAAAGGATGGTTGTCTTCGAACAGTATCCGAGATGAAAAAAGAGAAATAGTTCTTGACCAGCCTGTTATTGTGTATATAGATGAAAATGGAAACAGTGCAGATTTTCCTTCTGGGAAGCAAATTATTTTATTTGGAGACGATATCAAATCAATTACAGTTCTTGGAGAAAAATCCAGTCAAAGCTGATTGATTGCACAATACAAAAATTACAATAGTTCGTTGGTATTGCACCTGTGCGCTCTTTCGGCAAATGATGCTATGTTTTTCCATGTTGAATCACACCAGCATCAATCTCTTTTGCCCCAATAATCGCCTGCCCAAGACTAATCCCGCCGTCCCCGCACGGTACCCTGGAGTGAACAATAAACTCAAATCCCGCGTTCCGGGCAATATTACGGGCAGTGGTGATAATGGAATTATTATACGCCACACCGCCTGAAAAACCGATTACCCCAATCTTCTTATCCCGTGCAGTTTTTATTGCCATTTCGCACAGTCCCCGTGCTATTGCGCTCTGCGCCGAAGCTGCAATATCAGGAAGCGCATGTTCACCATTTGCAAGATAAACTGCCTCGATTATTCCGGTCGTATCAAGCATGTATCTTCTATCTGTTCTCTCTATCAAAACTGGCATGTCCACAGTATCCCTGCCCTTCATAGCAAAAGCCTCAAGCTTCATGGCAGGCTCGCCCTCGTACGTCCTCTCTGTGCATACACCGAGCAACGCAGCCACAGCATCCAGTATCCTGCCCGTGCTTGAAGTAAGGGGTGAATTGAATTTTGTTTCTATCTGTCTTAAAACAACAGATAATTCCTCCTTTTCAAAGTAAGGCGCGAATATCTCTCTGAGTTCGCTTTGATTGTATTTCCTTGCAAGAATACCCATAGCCATCCGCGCAGGATAGCGGGCAGCCAGATCACCGCCCGGCATCAACTGCGAAGCAAGACTGCCTGTCCTTTCAAAACCATCATCAACTGCGATTATTTCACCGCCCCATATCGTTCCGTCATTGCCGTATCCTATGCCATCGGCGGTGATGCATACCATTCTTTCTTTCCCGCTTTCAGCCGCAAGAGAAGCGGCATGGGCAAAATGGTGCTGGCATCTAATTAAAGGGACATCAAGCTTACGGCTTAATTCCATGCCGAGCGCCGAGGTGTTAAAAGATGGGTGCATATCAACAGCAATCGCTTCGACCGTGCCCACTTTTGTTAATTCCATCAGGTTATAAACCGCAGCTTCGAGATATTCAAGAGTCCTTAGCTTTGTGGTATTGCCGATATACTGCGTCAGGAAAGCTTTGTCTTTTTTCAGGATGCAGGCTGTCACATCCAGTTCTGCGCCGAGGGAAAGCACGGTTCTGTTCGTGTCCTTTACTTCAACCGGAGCAGGAACAAACCCTCGCGACCTCCTGATAAAACAGGTATTGTTATTTACTATTTTAACAACAGAATCATCGCACCTGTTTTTAATTACCCTGTTGTGGATCAATGAAAAATCAGCATCCAGTGAAAGAACGTCATCGTTATCTATTGCCATGGGTTCGCCGGGAATATTTGCCGATGTCATCACAATGGCAGGCTGGTTTGAGTAGTGGAACAATAGATAATGCATCCCTGAGTAGGGCAGCATGATTCCTATATTATCCAAACCGGGGGAAATATGCCGGATGAGCCTGTTTTTTTTGGAAAGTATCACCACAGGTCTTTGCGGAGATAAAAGAAGTTCTTTTTCCGGTTCAGAGATATATGCGATACTATTGGCTTCGCCAATATCCCGTGCCATTATTGCAAAAGGTTTTTCGGGTCTTTTCAGAATAGCCCGCATCCTGATTATTGCGTCATCGTCAGTGGTGCGGGCAGAGAGGTGCGTTCCTCCGATTCCTTTTATAGCCACTATTTTCCCGCTATCCAGTGCAATTGCTGCGTCTTTGATGGGATTTTTCGAATAATTGTTCTTTTTTCCCATGTACAACTCAAATACAGGACCGCAATCCGGGCAGCAGGCGGGTTCAGCCCGGAACCTCCTGTCCACGGGGTTAAAATACTCAGTCTTGCATGTTTCACACATCCGGAATTTTGACATTGTGGTATTTTCCCTGTCGTATGGCAGTGATTCGATTATTGTAAAACGAGGACCGCAGTCTGTACAGACTGTGAATGGATACATGTAGCGCCTGTTTTTCTTATCAAAGACATCGCTCATGCAGGCATCGCAAATTGCAACATCAGGAGGCATTACCGAGTCTTTGCCGCCCTTCTTTTCGCTTTTCAGGATATGAAAATCATTGTATTTTTCATCGCTGCACGGTTTTATATCGATATTAGTTATCCTTGAAAGCGGCGGGCTGTTATTTTTAACGGTATTCAAGAACTCTGTGACTTGCGCCTCTTTTCCTTCAAGTAAAAGCTCGACGCTGTTGCCTGCATTTTTGATATATCCCCTGATGTTGTTCTTTTTCGCGGTCCGGTAAATAAAAGGACGGAAGCCCACGCCCTGGACTATACCTGTGATTGTCACCTTGAATTGAGGCATCAAAGCATGACCTCGTGAATTCTAAATAGAATCAGTGCTAATTGAACCATTATCCACCTGTACGTCAAACAGCAAGCGCATAAAATACTCTGCTGCCAGCCGAGTTACGGAAGATTTCGATAGCGTGCTGTTCTACCAGGGAATCTTCAGAGTAATCATTGCTCATTTTTCAACCCCATGCATTGCCGATAAACTGTAGATATATTGCCGATAAACTGCCGATAATCCATATGCACGTTTCCTGTTAGATGGATTTGTTATAACCAGCCAGCCATCTTTGACCCAGGTATTGAGCAGCAGGCGCGCCATACGCTCCGAACGTCCCAGAGTTGCGGCGACCTGTGATGTAGTAACTTCTTGTGTTTTGGCAAACAGCGCCAGGACAGTCCGCGCCCTGTGGTCGAGACGGCGCAGTTCTTCGGGTTCTGCCTGTACGCCCTGCGCAGCATAGCGCAGCGCTTCATCTTTTGCAGCGGTGAATACCAGAGCGAGCGTTTTGGCGAAGTATTCAAGCCATGGCGTCAGGTCAGCTTCTGCGCGCCCTTCGTAATAGTTGTAGTGAGTGGAACGTATGCGTGCGCGGTGCCGCAGTTCAGCCTCGGTTGCCGGCGGCAGGGGCGTATGCTCGACCACGGCGCGCGCAGCTTCGAGGTCCATGAGCGCACGGGCAATGGCAGGGGTCAGGGTGTAGTGAGGGTGCCAGAGGGAGCGGGTTTTATTCATGCTCCTCCGTTATTAGGTATCTGAACTTCAATTTTCTCCACGTCCACCTCGCATGAGATTAGCTTCGGCAGCAGCAGTTTGCGGGTGCGGCGAAGGTTGTCGTTCTTTGCATATAGCACATCACACTCTTGATATGAATTGGTGCATAACTCAGCATAACGATTTCGTAATTCTTCGGCGGCATCCCACAGGCGCTTTTCAATCTCGTTATGATTGCCTTGCATGTATCTACCTAATTGCTTTTAATAAATAAAAGATACTCTATGCCAGTACTTCCGCAAGTAATTATTAAATTATATTGCTTTTGCATCAAATAAGCAAGAAAAAGTCAATTTTGAATGTGCATTTCTTTTCTATAGAACAATTTCCATATTTATGAACGACTTTTTAATCACGAGAAGATAGCCTAAGCTGTCAGTATTGCTTTTTGAGTCTATTTTTACCAGTTCAATAGCCATGACAATGTTTTTTCCAACATAGATTTTTAGCACTCTTGTTGTAATTTTTGGGGTTCCCAACTCAATTCCACGCTCACGGCAATAAACGAGGTTGCATAGCAGCCAAAAATTGTATAAAATCACTGAAATCATGAAGTAGAGCATTCGCACCGTACAACATTCTGTTGTAGTTATTGCCAGAAAATCCTTTTTGACACGGTATCCAGTTTCAATTCCCCACCTTTTCCGATACATCTCTGCAATGCGTTCTATGTCAGTTTTATATTTTATTTCAAAATTTGTAGCAAATATGTGATATTCTTTATCTTTTTCATCATACTTTACCACTAAATTGAATGCGACATTATTCTTTTTTGTACCCATTATATATTTTAAAAAATAGTTTTCCTTATTTGAATTGTCCTTCACTACCTGTTTTATCCTGTCACTTTTGATAGCGGGCATTATGAACTTGAGGTGCAAATTTTCAAGAACCCTGAATACTTCTCTTGAGTCAAACGTTGCGACAGCACACCCAACCGCAGCAGAGCTGCGGGGCATGATTGTGCTGTCGCTTTGTAGTTTCGTTTTCATTTAAAATCCAAAAGTTTCATTTGGCTATAAGCTTCC
>JAHFCV010000031.1 GCA_023249275.1 Candidatus Methanoperedens sp. | reverse complement strand
TTCGTTTCGAAGCTCAGCATCGTTTTTCAGGATGTTGTTGGCATCCATCAGGGAACTGAAGCAGCCGTTGCAGATAGTGAGTAAATCAGTATTCTTCTCCTCTGCCAGCACGAGGTTCCTTGATGCGACGGCAAGCCATGTAATTTTGTCAAATGAGCGAAACACGCCGGGCGCAGGGCAGCATGAAGCCTCTTTCAGTTCGCTCCATTTAATGCCAAGCCTGTCAAGAACCAGTTTTGTGGATTTTTCGATGCCTGGATAGCGATTGGGGATGAGGCATCCCAGGAAAAGAGATAGTTCTTTCATTCTTTTACCAGCTCATCGAATCCTGTTGATTTCAGGATTTTTTTTACTTCCCTGAGGGCTTCGGGATATTTGTGGACTGTTTCAGGAACGGCAAGCCCGATTTTTTCCCGTATGGCGCTGTGGGCATCGTCAATCGGGATGGCATGTCCGGTTTCAATGAGGAATCCGCACACCTTCCTGTGAGCCGGAAGTATTTTTCCTTTTTTCACTGCTTCGCTTCGAAGATGGAGTATGGCGTCTGTAACCTTTATTCCGCGCGGGCATCTCTCCTGGCAGTTGTAGCATGTGGTGCACATCCAGAGTTCTAACTCGTCAGAGATGTCTTTCTTTACCGAATCCTTTACAATCCTCCTCACGTTCAGGCTTGTGTACCTTCCTGAGGGACAAGTGCCTGTGCATGTGCCGCACTGGAAACAGGAGAGTATTTTTGAAGATTCTGCCAATTCTTTATGGTTTGAAGTTTTCACTGAATTTTCAAACTCGGGTTTTTTCATTGAATGGAGTATGTGGATACTTGTATTTAAGGATTAAAGTACTTCACGTCGCTTGTGTAGTCCCGAATGTTTTGGAATCAGGCGCAATCCTGGTCCAGTAACACATAAATATGTGTTTACACATATAACATAACCATGGCAACCATGACATTATCAATTCCGAATGACCTCTATGCTGTCATAAAACACCACAATGAAATTAAATGGAGTGTTATCGCGAGAAATGCCATGTGGGAGTATGCCCGAAGAATCCAGTTAGTTGACAGAATACTGGAAAAAAGTGAATTAACCGAAAAAGATGCCGCAGAGATAGGGAAACTTGTAAAAAAATCCATACGAAAACAACACGACATCGAGTGAGATGGGAAAATGAGACTGGTGATAGACACCAATATTATAATATCCTCACTTATATCCAACTCCACACGGCGCTATATTCTGATGAATTCAAATATTGAATTTATAGCACCGGAATACACTTTTACTGAAATTTTAAAACATGCCGGTCTTATCGAAAGGAAAGCAAAACTCCCATCAAAGGATGTGCAATACGTGGTGGATATGCTATTTTCACGAATCACCATCTATCCAAAAGAGGAATATGCTGATTGCTATATGCAAGCCAAAGAAATCATGAAAGATATCGATCCCGATGATGCGCCCTTCCTGGCGCTTGCAATGAAAACCAGAGTTGATGGAATATGGAGCGAGGATAAAGGATTCCAGAAGCAGAACCGTGTAAAGGTTTATTCTACAAAGGAACTTTTAGCGTAAACGGAATTTTTTGTAAATATTTTTTGTGCCATTCTCACGCTTTGATAAACCCGTCTAAAAAGGATGAATATCTTTGGGTTATCAAACATACTGTCCAGCCACAAAACCGGAAGCCCAAGCCCACTGTAAATTGAATCCACCAAGCTGCCCAGTCACATCGATAACCTCACCTGTAAAATAGAGACCTTTGACCTTTCCTGAGCCCATTGTTTTGGATGAGAGTTCATCCGTATCAATACCGCCAAGAGTGACCTCAGCAGTTTTGAAATCCTCTGTAGAATCCGGTTTAATCTCCCAATTATGAACCAGATGAGCGATAGCCTTGAGTTCCTTTTCATTATATTGATTGACAGGTTTTGACTGGATATTTGAAGCGCACCATATCTTTGCAAGACGCAAAGGCAAAAACTCCGAAAGCACGTTATGCATATCGATTTTACTCTTACCAAGCTGCCTCGCAATTAAAATTCCGTAAATATCGATTTCAGGCAACAGGTCAATAACAATGGTATCGCCCTCTTTCCAATATGAGGAGATCTGAAGTATTGCTGGACCGCTGAGTCCCCTGTGAGTGAAAAGGATATTTCCGCGAAACTCTATTTTGCTGCATTTGATAACTGCTTCAATCGAGATACCGCTTAATTCACCAAATAATTTCAGGTCTTTTTGGGAAAAAACGAAAGGTACAAGCGCGGGTTTTAGCTCCGTAACGTTAAGACCGAACTCTTTTGCTATCCTGTACCCAATGCCTGAGGCTCCTATCCGGGGATAAGACAAACCTCCTGTGGCAATAACAAGCGACTCAGACTCAAAAACCCCGTGATTAGTCGATACCATAAACTGCTCTTCTTTTTTCACGGAAAGGATATGGCAATTTAACATTATGTTTACGCCGGCACCATTACATTCCTTCTCCAGCATTCTAATTATGTCCTCCGAGCTTCCGGCGCAGAATAATTCGCCATGTTCTCTTTCTTCATATTTTACGCCATGTTTTTCCAGGAGTGCAACGAAATCCTCTGGTGTAAAACGGGAAAGCGCAGATTTGCAAAAGTGAGGATTATTTGATAAATAATTTGTGTAGGAGGTATTGATATTCGTAAAATTACAGCTTCCGCCTCCGGAAATATGGATTTTTTCCCCGATTTTTTTGGCGTGGTCAAGAACAATGACCGAGCGACCTCTTTTTCCGCATTCAATGGCGCACATCATGCCTGATGCGCCTGCTCCAATGATGATAACATCTTTTTTAATAATATTTTTCATGACTTCCACTTACGTTGCTTTCTATGAACTTATAGCATACTTTGCATGTACCCTGGAATAGGCTTGTGGATATTTTATTTCAGTACACCCCTCACGATTACATCCACAGCCTCTTCAGGAGTTAGTCCATGCGCCATCAGGGTTTCAAGCTGTCTTTTATCCACGCTCCCGATTGCAGCCTCATGGGTCACTTTCGCAAGGGGATGCGAAACCTTCACAATGGGAATAGCCCGGGCAACGGCGCTGTCCTTCACTATCTCCAGGCAGTCCACATGACCTCTTGCGCCCCCGGCGTTGCCTTCCGTGATACCCGTTACCTCAGCCGTAGCATTATCCTCAATTGCAATCCTTGTTTTTATAAGACCCCTTGAATTATTACCTTCGAGTACGACCTTTTCCTTTATCTTTATACTATCATTGCCATGACCGAACACCCTTGCTGTTAACTCTGCCACAGCGTTTTCACCCACCCATACTGTATAATCTATTCCCAATTTTCCGACTCTTCCAGAGAGCAATGAAAAATCCGTTAAGTACCTGCCGTTTTTGCCAACCTTCACATCAGCTTTTGGAATGACTTCTATTCCGCCATAAAGCCCATGATAATGAACCTCCGAATATCTCATCTCGGCGCTTTCCCCAATTTCGACAACCGCATCCATAATGTGTCTTACCTTCTCCGCCCTGGGGAATATGCAATGCGCAATAAAACTTGCAAAGGCTCCTCTTTCAAGCTGCACGTTCATTTTAATCTCCTGTATGCCCTTTTTGTGAAGTATACCAAAACAAAGATGTACCGGATTCTTTATGATTATCCCTTCCAGAACCCTGACACTCGCAGCAATCCCCGTAACTGTCTCTTCTGCCCTGACTTCCAGTCCTTCAACAGCCCTCATACTTAATATCCTGTGACCGCTTGCAACAAGGTGTGCAATATCCCTGTTTACAAGAATGCCTTTATCTGCCCCGAATTCTCCAAATGTCTTCATCACATCTTCAAGTTCAGACATATACACATTCCTCCCCGATACATACCTCGCATTTCCTTGATTTATAATATTGTGCAACGTTTTTGGGATTTCCCGAACACATTATTTTACCATTGCAAATCAAAGATGCCTTGTCCGCGACCTTCGCAATTTCTTCCCTGTGGCTGATTAAAAGCACCGACGTCCCGTTTTTCTTTAATGCGTCGATAACATTCATAATATCCTGTATCGAGAGCATGTCTATACCTGAATCGGGCTCGTCAAGGACTGCTAACTTTGGCTCAAGCGCAACAATGGATGCAAGTTCAATCCTCTTTCTCTCGCCGCCGCTTAGGGATTTGTCAAGCATCCTGTCCAGATAAAGTTCAGGATAAAGCCCTACCATTTCAAGATATATAGACGGGTCAATTTCTTTGCTTTTCAGGGTCAGGTAGTCCCTGACAGAAATACCCTCAAATCTCACAGGTTCCTGCCATGCAAGAGCGATTCCAAGCTTCGCCCTCTCGTGGACTTTAAGCTCATTGATGACTTTTCCTTCAAATAGTATCTCACCCGATGTCGGTATATAACTCTCGCATCCCATAACAAGATAGGCAAGGGTACTTTTGCCGGTTCCGTTCTTGCCCAGAATTGCATGAACTCGTCCCGATTCGACTGCAAGAGAAAGCCCTGAAAATATTTCTTTTTCTTTTACCCGGTAAGTTATATCTTTAATTTCAAGTAATGGCATATTGCTTTAAAACCCCATCAATAAATTTAATTACCTTTCAATTCATCTCCCGCACTACCAAACATATTCATTAGTTCATACCTCTTATTTAATCATTGCTTTTTGAGCCGACATGGCGAGGAGGCATGGAGGAAAAATTGATATGATTACCTACTGCTGGCGGTTTTCGGTTAAGTTTTTTATTAACCTGATTATATCGATTGCATTATCGTTCAATTTATAATATTTATGTTTTGAACGATTGTAGGACTCTATCATCCTGTGTTTTTTTAGTATTCCAAGATTGTACGAGACCAGATTTTGTTTCTCTTTTAATACGTAAATTAATTCACAAACGCAATGATCCCGGTTTAAAAGCATCATCATTATTTTTAACCTTGATGGATGGCTCAAGACTTTAAACACAGTGTTTGCATCACGAAATTTATTGGTTTGAAAAACAGCAGTCTCTGTTTGAAGCTCTTTTTCCCAGTCACTTTTTACCGCACAATCTGCAGGACAGCATCGCCTTTGTTGCATAGAAAGGAGAGCAACGTTATAGGATAAATATTTTTGTAAAGCTCATTATTGTTTGGAGTCCTGATGTCCCTTAATTCAATTTATCTTGATATTCGGTTTGATGCTTTATATGATTCAAAATTAAGTAAAACTTACCAGAAAGGTGGCAAAACATGAATTATGAAACAATCAAAATCGAAAAAGTAGAAACAGCCTGCCCTGCATGCGAGGAATATGCAGAAAAGCACTTCACAAACCCTCCCAGGATTGCAGTCATGGCATGCGAGGGAGCATGCGCAAAAGGCGAGGTTGCAAGAATGGCGGCAAACCTCATCACGCACCAGCTTGCACGGGAAAATACAGTCCGTATCTGCCCCGGCGGCGCCTTTACAAAGGATACAGGGCAAAGAAACCTTGTCAGGATGGCAAACAAGACCATAGCCGTAGAGGGATGCTTCATATCCTGCTCTTCACGGATGATGAAGGGTGTGCTGCCAGACCTTTGTCCGGTAATAGTCCAGGCTGATACGCTATACGAATCCTCTCTTCCTTTCGGGATAGACGAAGTGCCAGAAGAAGAACTCAGGGAATGCGCGCGTGTTGTAGCCGCGAATATAGTCGCAGAGCATATCAAAAAACCAGCCGCAACGGGAAAGACGATAACAAAGAAAGAGCCCACAGCAAAAAATACTAAATCAAGCTGTTGTGGAAATTGATGAGTCCACTATCGAAATTTAATATTTTATTTATTTTTTTAGTTTATAGTACGCCTCGCCATCACATGCTTTGCAATAATCTTCCCCGAAAACAGTTTTAACATAGCTTTGTGGTATCAATTCATCGCATTTTTTGCATCTGACTATATCGGATTTCTCAAAATTCTGGGCTTTGTTTATCACGACATCCTGGATTAAAAGATATTTTTCATCCAGATTCAACAACTGATTGCCCAGCGTATTTTCTTCCTCACGGGTGAGTTTCCCATGCCGCATCATCCATTTATTCATGAGAGAGGAGTGTTTATTCGCATCCTCATTAAGCGCCACACGCACGCCTTTTTTTGTCCTGACATCCCCTATAGCAATGGCAAGTTTCCCATAATCCTCAACGCAGGCGTTCCCGTGCCCGAGAGTGCAGCCGGTTGCAGCCTGCATGGCATCCGCAAGGCATCGTGCTGTTTCGGATATCCCGATAAGATGCTTATCTCCTTTTTTACTGTTCAAACGCGAAAGTGCAAGCTCGCTCATCCGAAGCCCTAAAGCGATGCCTGGAGCAAGGTGCCCGTGCAGTGCGACGGCAAGTTCAACTATTTTTTTATCCATATTTCCTCAATTGAACAGGTGAACATTAACCTTTTCACCTTTTTTAATATCCCTATCTGTTACGACATATCCATCTACGATTGTGGAACGTGGAGAAGATGAAATGATGGCAGTATCGTAATCCTTCTCAAACAGGTTCATATCTGAATTCTTATACCCCATGGTGTTTGCCATGTTTTGTGCTATTTTTACGAACAGTATATAATTAAAACCTTTTTCCTGCAATACCACGTCTTCATTTATCGTAAGTTCGCGCGTGGCTCTGGGTATCTCCGTAAAATAACTGCGAACCACAATTTCAAGAGCGGCAAATGCTCCTGTAGGCTTACCAGGAAGGCTGAATACTGGTGTGTCATTGATTATTCCTACAGCGATTGGCTTACCTGGTCGGATTGCAACCCTGTGGAATATAATTTCACCAGTTTCGGCAATAATATCTGCAACATAATCGCGCTCGCCAACTGAAACGCCGCCTGTTGTAAATACAATGTCATATTTTTCGCAGGCTTGCAACAACATTTTCTTTGTTTTATCATAGTCGTCTGGCACAGTGCCAATAAATTTTGACTCGCAACCAAGCTCTTTCATGAACCCCTGTATCAGCACAGCATTGGTATTTTTTATCATGCCGTTATGGATTTCCGTGCCTGTAGATATTATTCCAGCCTTGATTTTTTTGTATACCGGAACTTTTTCGATACCAAGGCTGTATAAAAGCGCAGTACTCTGGGGCATGATGCGGTGGTTTTTCTCAAATATCCTGTCGCCAGCCTTATAATCCGAGCCTGCGCGGAACACGTTTTCCCATTTCTTTAAGTTTTTGCCATACAGGAGTTTTTCTTTGACCTCAGCATCTTCCATTTTTAGCACAGCGTCTGCGCCCTGCGGAAGCAATGCGCCCGTTGCGATTGCTATGGTTTCGCCTCTTTTTATTTTTGTAATCCTGTCGCCTGCGTATGCCCTGCCTGCTATTTTCAGGGGATAACCATTATCATAGCGAACAGCGAACCCGTCCATTGCAGCTATATCGGATTCAGGCGATATGGAATGAGCAAAAATGGTTTCACTTAGTTCTCTTCCTACAGAATCATTTAGATTGACCTGGTCGGATTCACGCCTGTAGTAATACTTGCTTTTAAGCTCCCGCATTTTAGCTATTGCGACATGCATCGGTATCATAGATAATTCTACCTGTCAGCCCAATAATTTACTTGAACGGCTGGAAACTTATATACATACCGATGACATACAATATGTAGAGGATGGTAGTGTTATGATTGGAATGCAGGAATTGTTAATAATTTTCGCCGTAGTTCTGCTGCTTGTTGGGGCAAGCAAGATACCTGAACTTGCCCGCTCTATGGGAAAAGCTGCAGGCGAATTCAAGAAGGCAAGAATTGAATCTGAAAAAGAGGTTACTGCTATGGAGAATAATAGGAGTTCAATTAAAGAATAAAGTTAGGAGAGAAAATTATGAAAAAACAGTGGATAATTATATTAATAATAATAGCAGCAAGTATCGTTATTGGTTGTGTGGAGAAACAGCCTGTAGAGGCTACACCTACTCCCACGCCGAAAGTAACACCTGCTGAGAACCTTATACCGCTGCATCTTAATGCTGCAACCATATCCAGTGATAAATGCAAGGGATGCCATGATGTGCTCAAAGAAACCTCCTTAAAAGCGGATATAAAACCACCGCATGTTGTTCATTTGACCTCTTCTCTTCTTAAGTTTGAATGCAATACCTGTCATAAGTCTGTGGATCTTAATGAAAAATCATCCGCTTCCGTGCGCAAACAGGTAGACACAGGGTTCTGTGCTAAATGCCATTCCCCATTCCCTACCAAGATGGATCCTGCAAATAAGAATAAAGACTGCACGGTGTGCCACTCCGACTATAAGGTAAAGATGGAGGCAAAGGGGGTTAATGCCTTTGTTAAACTTGATTCAATAACTGCAACCGATTGCCTGAAATGTCATGGCAATGCGCCCTGGTACATAGGAGGGAATAATTCATGAACAAGCAAGAATTAAAATTAATTGATATTGAAAATGTTAGACTCACAAGAAGGACATTCGTAAAAGGTACAGCTACCCTGGCGGCACTTGCTGCTGGTGGCGGCTTGCTTGGAAAAGGGTTTGATATTTTGCAACCCGCAAGCGCACAGACCGGGGCACAGGACGAATGGATATATTCTGCATGTAATATGTGCGGAGGTCAGTCGGGTATAAAAGTACACGTCGTTGACGGCACGGCAGTAAAAATAGAGCCGAACGATTTCAATCCGGCAGGGGTATACAATATCTCCACGGACTTTGAAAAAGAAAAGGCACGCGGCGCAAGGTTGTGTTCAAAAGGCAATAGCGGTCTCAAATCATTGTATGACCCTGATAGAATCAAGACACCCATGAAAAGTGTCGGAGCACGCGGCGAGGGCAAATGGCAGCCTATCTCATGGGACGAGGCAGTAAATGAGGTGGCAGCAAAACTCACTGAAATAAAAGATAAATACGGCGCCGAGTCGCTTGCATGGTTCGGGGAAGACCACTCGCTTGACACCGACCTGCAATCAGAGGTCTGCGCAGCTTTTGGAACACCCAATTACCATAACCATTCAAATCTCTGTGACGTTGCAAGAAAAGCCTCATTCAAACTCACCATGGGGGATGAACGACCGCTTGCAGACTTCGCCCATGCAAAGTATATACTGCTTTTCGGCTGGAACCCCCTGGATGCGACCAAGTGGGCGCACCTGCCTGCCATTATAATGGACGGCATAGTGAAAAACGGCGCAAAAATGGTGGTTGTTGACCCGGTCTTCAGCAAGACGGCATCAAAGGCGCACGAGTGGATTCCCATAAGACCGGGAACAGACGGTGCGCTGGCGCTTGCAATGGGAAATGTCATAGTTAGCGAGAAACTGTATGACAGTAATTTCGTTAACACATGGGCAGTAGGATTCAGCGAGTATTCAGATTTCATAAAAGACAAAACACCTGAATGGGCAGAGAAGATTACAAGCGTGCCTGCTGATACAATAAGACGGCTGGCAAGGGAATTGGCAGCCAACAAACCTGCCGTTATCGATGTTTGGTCAGGACCCGGGCAGCAAGCCAATGGTACCGATGGTGGAAGAGCGGTTGCAATGCTCTCAGGACTTCTCGGACAGGTTGATAAACCGGGAACGATGATGAATCCTGACAGGAAAGGTGCAAAGAAGCGTGTAGCATTGGCAGACTGGCCCAAGATAACAGCAGAGAGGCTCGACGGGAGGGGAAAGAAATATCCCTTTGCTCACAGCTCAGGCATATATGTGGAGACACGTGAGGCTATGCTCAGCGGACAACCATACCAGCCGCATGCGGCTGTATTTGTAATGCAGAACTTCGCAATGTCAGTGCCAAATGCACAGAAGAGCATCGATGCTATCAAGAAGATGGACTTTGTGGTTGTTGTAGATACGCATATGAGCGAAACAGGAGAGTTAGCTGATATGCTCATTCCTGGTACGAACTACCTCGAAAGGTACGATTTAACGCCGAACTGGGTAACATTCCAGAGCCTCTCTCTGAGGCAGCCTACGGTGAACTCATGGATAAACGGCATACCTGAGTACGAGTTTTTCATGAGAGTCGCCAATAAGATGGGACTTAAAGGATTCGACATGCCCTATGAACAATATCTCAGCGACAAGATAAAAGCAGGCATAGGAATCAGTCTTGATGACCTGAAGAAACTTCCGGGAGCAGTCTGGATAGGGAAAGGCACCACATATGAAAAATACAAGGGCAAAGTGACTCTGCCCGCCGGAGCAACAACCGACCCCAAAACCAAGGTTGTCAAGGATAAAAACGGCGTAGCAATAGGTATAGACATAGGCGGCGTGGTAATGAAAGGATTTAATACGCCATCACGAAAGTTTGAGTTTTATTCTGCTCAGATGAAAGATAAAGGGTTGAACCCGCTGCCTGAATATATGGAGACCGAAGACAGACCGACTACGGATTTCCCATACTACTTCGTGTCGTGGAAGCCGCAGGAGCATACACATACCAGGACACAAAACAACGTCTGGCTTGTGGAAATGCTTGGCAGCAACCCCGTCTGGATAAACGCAAAAACCGCAGAAAAGCTTGGAGTTGTCGACGGCGACGAAGTGTATGTAGAATCACAAACAGGCAAGTTTAAAGACACAGTACATATCACGCAGGGTATACATCCAGAAGTCGTGGCGTTCCCGAGGGGATTCGGTCACTGGGCGCTGGGTAAAGTCGCAAAAGGCAGGGGAGCACACGACGGCTTGGTAATTCCTGGCAAAGCAGAAAAAATCTCAGGCATGGCAAGAAATAAAGAAGCTGCAGTTAAAATATACAAGGCGGTGGCTTAAATGGCAGCAGACATCCCAACCGTTCCTAAAGATAAACAAGCAGGATGGTCTATTAACCTTGAAAGATGCATCGGGTGCAGAGCATGCGAAGGCGGATGCAAGAACGAGAACAAAGTGGCGGTAGGCGTGAGATGGAGACGGGTTATTACACGTGAGACTGGTGAATATCCCTCGCCTGTGAAATACTACGTCACAAGCTCATGCAACCACTGCGCACAGCCGGCGTGCCTTAAATCATGCCCTGTGGATGCAATCACAAAACGTGCCACGGATGGTATAGTCCTTATCGACCAGGATAAATGCATTGGATGCAGGCGCTGCGAGTGGGCATGTCCATACGGCGCGCCTCAGTACAACGAGGAGACAAAGAAGGTGGAGAAGTGCACTTACTGTGTCCACCGCATCGATAAAGGGTTAAAGCCCGCGTGCGCAATGACCTGCATGGGTCTTGCCCTTGAGAGCGGGAACCTGAGCGAGATAGAGAAAAAGTATAGTCCGGCTCAAAAAGAGATTCCGGGTTTTGATCCAAAATTCACAGAGCCATCCACGCGCTTTGTCCCGGCAAAAAAGATGTAAAAACACATCTTTTTTGATATTTTTACTAACTCAAATGAATGAAATATTGCAAGACCTTGATACGAGAATAAAGGTATACATACTTCTGAAAAACCTTTTTCTCAAGCCACCGTCAGAAGAGATTCTCGATTATTTGAAGGGGCTTAATAACGTGGAGATTTCTACCACCACTGACCTTGTTAAAGGATTGGAACTCATGAAAAAAGGCGCTGGTTATGAACAAGAGAAACTTGCACTGGAACATACGCGCCTGTTCATCGGTCCGTATAGATTGCCTGCGCCGCCTTACGAGTCCGTATACAGAACTGCCGAAAGACTTGTGATGCAGCAGCCCACAATCGAGGTAAGGAAAGCATATCGCCAGGCAGGTCTTGAAGTTCGGGGGATTTACACTAATCCCGACGACCATATATGCGCCGAACTCGAATTCATGGAATACCTTTGCGGTAAAACAGCATCATCTCTGAAAAACCATGACATTCATGAAGCAATAAGATATCTTGAATTCCAAAAAAAATTCCTTGAGGAGCATTTGAATAAATGGGTGCCTGTATTTACAGAGGACATATTGAAGAACACAGGGCAGGATTTTTATAAAGGTGCAGCGCTGCTGCTGAGAAATTTCATCTCAGCGGAAACAGGACAGATTAAAGAAATTATATTAGGCTTAAGAGATAAATAAATTCATTAATGACAGCAACTTTCGTTTCGTTATATCTA
Source organism: Candidatus Methanoperedens sp. (assembly GCA_023249275.1). GTDB lineage: Archaea > Halobacteriota > Methanosarcinia > Methanosarcinales > Methanoperedenaceae > Methanoperedens. The sequence continues at coordinate 3,832 of JAHFCV010000031.1, read as the reverse complement.
TATACTGCCAGACCAATTTCAAGCAGGATTTGAATGAAAACATGCATAATGTGCGGCGGCGAAGGGACAAGACTCCGCCCCCTGACTTTTGACAGACCGAAACCCATGATTCCGCTCCTGAATAAGCCATCATTGGTACATCTGGTGGAGCATCTGGCTATCGAGGGGTTCAACGACATCGTGCTTACCCTGGGCTATCTTGGCGGGGAAATAGAAGCAGCGCTCGGCGACGGCAGCATGTACGGCGTGCATATAGAGTATGTTTACGAAAAAGAAAAACTGGGCACAGCAGGCGGGGTTAAAAATGCGGAAGAACTCTTCGAGGGCGAACCCTTCATGGTGGTGGGAGGAGACCATGTGATGAATTTAGGTCTTCGCGAGTTTGTACGCTTCCATGAGAAAAACGATGCGCCAGTGACCATCGGTCTTATTTCGATAGACGACCCGCGAGATTATGGCATCGCCGACCTTGACGCCAATAACAGGATTAACCGCTTCTTTGAAAAACCAGGGCCTGGTGAGATTTTCAGCAACCTTGCAAGTACGGGTATATATGTTTGCGACCCTGAGGTACTGAAATGGATTCCAAAGAAAAAATACGATTTTGCAAAAGACCTTTTCCCGAAGATTATGAAAAAAGGCGAAACTATCAATGGTTTCCTCGTGCGGGGCAGGTGGACTGATATCGGAAATCCCCAGGCATACAGGGAGGCTTGCAGGTGGATGCTTGAACAGATGCCAGGGACAAAGATTTCAGGAAGCCTCAGTATTAAAAACGCAAAAGTAACAGGACCCATCGATATCGGGCATGATGTTTCCCTGGGTTCAAACTCTGCCGTTGTCGGGCCGATTGTTATCGGAGAGAATACTTCCATAGGAGATAATGTCCTGATTGGTCCTTATACCTCTATCGGCTCAAACTGCACGATAGGCAGCAATTCAAGAATCCTGTCATCGTATCTCTTTGATGATGTTGAAATCGGTAAAAATACTGCGGTTTCTGGCGCAGTTATCGATAATGGCACCATGATAAAAGACTCATGCATCCTTGAAACGGGCACTGTTATCGGTCCGAGGGTAATAATCGAGGATGGTGTTACAATTCATTCCGGCGTCAGGTTGTGGCCAGAGGTCACTGCAAAAAAGGGAACGAGGGTAAGGGAAACTCTTGTGAATAAGGATTTCGGCAACGAGACAAACGGGTCTTAGGACTCTCAGGGCTTCATTATTTCCACTGAGCCGTCTTTTTTCCCGATATAGACAACATCCACTTTTGTGAATATCCCATGCTCCACAATGCCTGTGCACTGTGAAAGCGCCTTATCCAGAGATACCGCGTCATCTATTTCCCCAAAATCGGCATCCAGAATGAAGTTCCCATTGTCTGAAATAACAGGCCCGTCTTTATTAATTCCCATGCGCACAACGGCTTTTCCTCCCAATTTTGCAATCTGTTTTACCACTAATTTACGTGCAAATGGCAATACCTCAAGAGGAACAGGGTGATGCAAAACTTCGACGACTTTGGATTCATCCACCACTACAACAAATTTTTTCGCAGATAGCGCCACGATTTTTTCACGCGTATGCGCCGCGCCGCCGCCTTTGATGGCTGTGATTTTCGCTATCTGGTCTGCGCCGTCAATGGCGATATCGAGCACTGGATGCTCATCCAGCGTGGTGAGAGGGATGCCGTTCTCGGCGGCAAGAAATGCGGACTGGTAGGATGTGGGTACGCCGAGGATTTTCAGACCCGAAGCCACACGTTTGCCGAGTTCTTTTATTGCGTATGCTGTGGTTGAGCCTGTGCCGAGTCCTACGACCATGTTGTTTTTTACGAGTTGGGCTGCTTTTTCGCCGGCGGCTTGTTTGGGGTTGATTTTAGTGGAGCTTTTCATAATGAATCACATTTATGCTTTTTTTATTTATAAAATGTACATTCAATGAGCCAGCTTGAGGAACACATCCTCAAGATTGGGCTGGGAAATCTCAATATTCCTGACATGAACATCACAGAACTTCTTTAACACATTATCAATAATAGACTCGACATTCGCCGCCACTATCTTTATTTTCCCGTTCTCATGCAGGATATCAAGGATTTCAGGGATATCCCTCAACAGTGAATCATCAAAATTCCCCTCATACTCTATCGTTATAGCCTCGCCCAGCTTCATCTGCCTTTTCAGCTCATCCGGCGGCGCATTTGCAATTATTTCGCCTTTCTTGATAAACGCAACCCTGCCGCAGAGCTGTTCAGCCTCTTTCATATAATGCGTAGTAAGCACGATGGTAATCCCTTTTTCATCATGTATCCGATTGATCAATTTCCTTATCTTTATTGCCATATCGGGGTCAAGTCCCACAGTGGGCTCATCCAGAAACAGGAGGCGCGGTTCATTGAGGAGCGCTTTTGCAAGCGAGAGGCGCTGCTTTGTGCCTGTGGAGAGAGAATCGAACCTGACATTCCTGAAAGGCTCAAGCTCAAGCGTGTCAATGACTTTTTCAATAGCCGTATCGTCTAACCCGTATAGCAATGAAAAATATTTGAGATTCTCGTAAACCGTAAGGCTCCAGGGAAAATTCGGGTTACCGCTGCTTATATTCACGATACTTTTCACGCGGTTTGCTTCCAGAAGTGCATCCACCCCGAAGACCTCCACGCACCCGCTGTCAGGTATTGAAAGCGTGGAGAGGATGGATATGAGCGTTGTCTTGCCAGCGCCATTTGGACCAAGAATCCCGAATATTTCACCGTCTTCTATGTCGATGGAAACATTCTTCAATACCTCTTTTCTCCCCTTATTGCCATCTTTATAATACTTGTATAGCCCTTCGGCTTTTACGGCAAGCATGGACAGGATAATGATATTAAGGGCTATAAGCTTTCTTTAGCAGTTAAAATCCCACATTAATAATCGGTATGGATTTTATTTGTTTTTCAGGAAATCTTAAATACAAAACACATGTATGCATTAACTCTTATGCAGCATTAGAAAACCGATAAGGCGACATGATGGACACATATTTATTTTTCGGGATGATTCTTTTTTATTTAATTGGCGCTGCATCGGCACTTATATTGAACAAGAATGACCGCATCTGCACCTATACATCTTTTTTGAGTGTCTCCATAGCTTCCGTGTTCGGGATAATATTCTCAGGTTCCGTTTTATTGGGTAATAATTTCTCATTAACTCTATCAGGCTCGCCAATCCTGAATTTTGGCTTTTTTGTGGATAAGCTCTCAGCATTTTTCATTATTACAATATCGATAACAGCTTTTGCGGTTTCGATTTATTCAACCGGATATGTGAAAGAATATTTCGGGAAAAAGAACATCGGTTATCTCTGTTTCCTTTATAACATTTTTATTCTCTCCATGATTCTGGTCGTCTCTGCAAATAATGCCGTCATGTTCCTGATTGTGTGGGAATTGATGTCAGTAATATCGTATCTCCTTGTGGTCTTTGAGCATGAAAAACAGGAAACAAGGAAGGCAGGCTTCATATATATCGTAATGACCCATATCGGAACCGGGTTCATTATCTTATCGTTTTTAATAATGGCAGGTTCGGGCGGCAGTTTCAGCTTCGAAACGTTCCGCACTGCAGGCATGACCATGCCGTCCCATTTAAAAGATATTGCTTTCCTGTTAGCGCTTATCGGATTCGGAACCAAAGCCGGTATCGTCCCGCTTCATATCTGGCTTCCATACGCCCATCCAGCCGCGCCCAGTAACGTATCTGCGCTCATGTCCGGTGTAATGATAAAGACCGCGATTTACATGCTCATCCGGGTTTCTTTTGATTTCCTGGGCGGCGGGGTCTGG
>JAHFCV010000177.1 GCA_023249275.1 Candidatus Methanoperedens sp. | reverse complement strand
GCTAATCCGGGATAAGATTTCATCTGGCTTCTGGATGTATTTTCCTTCCACAATCTCAGAGCCGCAGTTCTTGAACATGAGGTTTACGCTCTCGGCTGAATATTCAAGATGAAACTGCAATCCTATCACGCGCCCGTACTCGAAAGCCTGGTTAGCGCATCCTTCGCTTTGCGCTATCCTTGCGGCGCCGGGAGGTACGCTGAAGGTGTCGCCGTGCCAGTGGAAAACGGTGAATTTCGAAGGCAGGGCGCTGAATATCGAAGATTCCCCAGCTTCTTTTGTCAATGTTACAGGAAACCAGCCGATTTCACTGTACTTATTCCTGCTGACCTTTCCGCCAAGGACATCCGCTATAAGCTGGGAGCCGAGGCACACCCCGAGAACTATTTTTTTGCTTGCGATGGCTTCGGCTATCAAATTCTTCTCAGAAGCGAGCCAGGGATATTTCTCTTCCTCGTAGATGTTCATTGAGCCGCCCATTATGAAAAGCCAGTCAAACTCGTCTATTCCGGGGAGTTCTTCGTTCTTGAAGAGCAGCGTTCTGGTTATGGAGTGCCCTTTTTTCTTTGCCCATACTCTGATGTTAGCCAGACCTTCAAAGGGTTCGTGTTCAAGTGAATGGAGCCTCATAATTATCCTGATTTTTTTCCAGTAATTTTTTCTATTTCAACTTTAATAACTGTTACATTATCAATTGAATTTTTTTGATATACAAATGAATCACCTGAATAGTGTCCAGTTATAATATTCAAAGCCTTTATTTTTTCTTCAAAGTCGTCAATAAAAAAAGCTTTACCAATCCCGATAACACTGTAATATTTCACATCCCAATCACAGGGAGCTTCGGATTTTATTAATTTATCATAAATATCAAACTCAAAACAAACGTTATTATTTTTCTTAATTATATCTATTTTTTTACCATCTTGAGCAGAATGAAAATACAGGCAATTATCCGCATAGCCAAAACAAACAGGAACAATATATGGAGAATTTTTTTCAGAAAGAGCAATCCTGCAAACATCAAATTTGTTTATTATGGATTCTATTTCTTTTTTATCTGTGATTTCCTTATCTTTTCTTCTCATTTTTTAATCCCATGCATGTTTTTTAGGACGAGTTAGGCATCTTTAATGTAACTGCCTTCTTTATTAAATCTGTACGTATGCAGTATATCATCAGCCCTTATAATGCCTACCTTTTCTCCATTCTCCACCACGGCTACATGGGAAACATTGCAGCGCTGGAACATCTCAAGAGCGTCCGTTATCCATTTATCTGAATCTATTGTTAGTTCAGGTGAGTGCATCACTTCATCAACTGCAATGTCCCGCTTTTTATCTGCAAAGCTTTGCATTATATCCTCCAGAGAAATAATGCCAGCTAGTCTCTGGTTTCTGCTAACCAGCACGCTTGCTACCTTATTTTTCTTCATTAGCTGTGCAGCCTCATTGAGTTTTGTCCCGGTGGGAACTACCACCGGATTTCTCAGGAGGATGTGGCTTATTTTGGACATATTTTCGTTACCTCTCAGTTTTAATCACCGCAAAGAACGCAAAGGGCGCAAAGCTGAACAACAATAATCTTTGCGTTTCTTTGTGTACTGATATGAAAACACGCGATATAGAGCGTAGAACACGGATGACACGGATTTGACGGATTTTCACGGATACCATTAATCCGTGCGTATCCGTGTCATCCGTGCAATCCGTGTTCTATCACAATTTGCGGCGTGATTTCTCTATTCCCTATCACCTCGCCTTGGGCTCGCACAGGATATTCTTCTTCGGGCATCCGCGCGCACATGCGCCGCAGCCGATGCAGTTATCGGGATGCGCCACTGTCATGACCTTTGCACCGCAGAGGTCATCGCTATTGGGATGGTCGATGTACTCGAACACACCGCGACCGCATATCTTGAAGCACTTTCCGCAGCATCCGCAGTCGTTGATATTGCTCCTCACCACAAAGGCAGGAGTCCAGCTCCCGCCTGATGCTGTTATACCGGTTATGTATTCCATTTTTTCACCTCACTGGTGTAACTTATTCGGGTCATACTTGTGGTCCAGTATCGCGTTGGTCATCTGGTCAAGCAGGTATATCGAACCGCTGTAGCCCATAATGGAATACCTGTAAACACCCACACGGTCATACACAGGGAAACCAAAACGCACAAGCGGAACGCCCTCGTCATCTGCAACATCCTTGCCCTTGGAATTTCCAAGTATCAATTCTGCTCCATGTGTTTTTACAAACTTTTGGAATTCATACAGGTCTGTACCTTCAAGGATCTGCGTATCTGTCTGGTATTGCGTATTTACTGCCTTTATGTCAGGTGCAAAGTCCTTATGCTTTGTAGCTGTCATCGCAACCGTGGGGTTCATTCCTGCTTCCGCGCAGAACCTTACGATGGCGGACACAAGATCAGGGTCGCCGAATATCGCGACCTTGCGCCCGAACATGTAGTGGTGCACGTCAACCATGCTGTCTATCAGCCTGCCGCGGTCTTTCTTGATCTCCTCAGGGATCGGGGCACCGCTTAACTTGCTGATGTTCTGCACGAACCTGTCCGTGTTTGCAACGCCTATGGGCGCTTCTGCAAGCACAGCCGGAACTTTGAACTTGTTCTGGAGATACGTTGCAGCAGAACCTGCAGTCCTGCATATCGCGATAGTACCCATTGAATTTGCCGAATCAATAATGTCAGAAGGCTCCGTTCCTCCATCAGGCAGCAGGGGCTTGTGACCGCCAGGCATGATAGGCGTATCAAGGGTCTCCGAGATATCGGACAGGAATATGTTCTTCACATTCATAATGCGAAGCATGTTCTTCATCTCCCTGATATCTCCGGGGTTGATTATGCCCGTAATGATGTTTATTTTATTGTTAGGTTCTGCCTTTTGTGCCAGTGTTTCCACCAGCGCGCGCATGGCATTATCGTAGCCAGTGAGATGCGTGCCTACATAGCTCGGAGTAGATGCTGGTATTATCCTCATCGTATCATCTGGCGCAAGGGCTTTCTTTGATATCAGTTTCACATCATCGCCAATGGTCTCGCTCATGCATGTCGTGCATATACCGATAAGTGCTGGATTGATACGCGACTTCACGTTCTTTATCGCCTCTGTCAGGTTCTTTGCTCCGCCATAGACAGCGGCATCCTCAGCAAGCGAGGAAACTGCAACTTCTGCTGATTCCCTGAAATGCCTCGCAATATTGTAGCGCGGATACGTGCTGCATCCCTGCGAACCGTGCACAAGCGGCACACACCCGTGTACCCCCATGTAAGCAAGTATGGCGCCCATGGGCTGACACATCTTGGGCGGGTTAATTGTAACGCTCCGTGCCATTTAGTTCACCTCCAGCGGCTTGTTTATGAACTTCCACACCGGGCTGTTGACAGCAACATCAATGTCCTTTGCGAAATTCACGAATCCCTCAAATCCGGCATAAGGTCCTTCTTCGTAGGAATGACCGTTGATAAAGGGAATGCCAAGCTTGTATGTCAGGTATTTCTCCTTCAATCCGCCGATAAAGAAATCCGGCTTGAGCTTGACAAGGTATTCCTCTATCTCAAGAGCATTTGGGTTGTCTATGCAGATATGCCCCGGATTTGCCTTTTCCATTATTTTTTCATAGTCGTCCTTGTGACCGAACGTAGTAGCAGTGAGGATGGTTTCGATGCCCAATTCTCGCATCGGCCCCATCCAGTGCCAGGCTCGCGGTGCTCCCTGGTATATGAAGCACTTCTTACCTTCAAGCCTCTTCCGGTAGTGATCGATCATGGGCTGGTATTTTGCAAGCTCTTCTGCTATCACTTTTTCCGCATTTTCTTCCAGGTGGAAGAACTTTCCAACTTCGCGAAGCGCCTCTGCCGTCTGTTTCATGCCGAACAGCGATACGTTGATATATGGGACACCGTACTTGTCCTGTATCATCTTTGCGATATAGGTGGATGACCTCTGGCACTGCACGATATTCAGCTTTGCCCTGTGCATGGGTGGAATATCACTATAC
>JAHFCV010000030.1 GCA_023249275.1 Candidatus Methanoperedens sp. | reverse complement strand
GAAGGTTCAAGATGCTGCTCACGATGCTTCGCGCTTAAAATTTTGGTAACACTTCATCCATGCTCCCGCTCCTGAATCCCATGAGGTCAAGTGTAATATAGGAAAACCCGAGCCTCTTAAATTCAGATACAACAGCCTCACGCATTTCCAGAAACTGTGCCATTTCATCAGGCATAATTTCAATGCGTGCTATGCCGGCATGGTCGCGCACCCGCACAACCCCAAACCCCGCTTTTTTAAGAAAATCCTCGGCAGCGCCCACGCGCCAGAGCGCCTCCTCTGTGATTGCCTGCCCGTATGGAAAACGCGAGGAAAGACATGCCATCGAGGGCTTATCAGCATTGGAGAGATTTAACTTTTGCGCCATTTCACGGATTTCTTCCTTTGTAACCCTGAAATCAACAAATGGATTATAGACCTCTTCTTCCAGCACAGCCATGTGACCGGGTCTGTGGCTTTTCAAATCCGAAATATTCGTTCCTTCAATGATGGTATTCATGCCGTGCTGTGCAGCAATTTTTTTTAACTCCCTGAGCAATCCCTTCTTGCAGTAATAGCACCTTTCCACCGGGTTTTTTGCAAATCCGGGTTCATTGAGTTCATCATAAGAAATAACCAGGTGCCGTATCCCTATCTCTCTTACGACCTCTTTCGCACATTCAAGCTCGCCAGGCGCCAGCGTCTCTGAGTCAGCAGTAACAGCAATTGCGTTGTCTCCGAGCGCCCTTTTTGCCAGCGCCGAAAGTACGGAGCTATCCACGCCGCCTGAGAAAGCCACAAGAACGCTGCCTCTATCTGCCAGCGCTTTTGAAATTGACTTCATCTTATGTTCAATTGACATTACGGTTCACAATATTCCCCAAAGATGTAAGGATTTCTGTGAGAATGCAGGAAAACTTGAAGATAGTTTCCAGAAGAAATGGGGGTAAGTTACTAAAGTCATTATTACAGTGGGTTTAAAATTTAAAGTTTCAGGGATGTAATGAAGAATTTAATCGAGTGGTGACGAACGAATTTTTTATTGATGCTCCATCATAATCATGAAATAAAAATTTAATTTTTCCAGACGAAATAAAGGGGTTAAATAATAATAAAAGGATTTTGATTCCGTCCTTTCTTTTTGTGTTTTCCCAAAATACCTAAGGAATATTCGCAGTAATTAACTTTATATACGACGATGTAATAACCACTAAAAAAGAGGTAAAAAATATGGTAGAAATTGAGGGACATAACCTTCCTGAAGAATTGTATTATACTAAAGATCATACATGGGCAAGAGTAGAAGATAGCGGCTCGGTCACAATCGGCATGGATGCTTACGGCGCAAAAGCAGCAGGCAATATAGAATTCATAGACCTCCCCATGGAGGATGATGAATTCGAGAACGGTGAGGCGTTTGGCTCACTGGAGTCTGCAAAATGGGTTGGAGGATTGCTGATGCCTGTCAGCGGGACAGTTATCGCAGTCAATGAAAACATTGAGGATGAGCTTGACCTCCTGTCAAAAGACCCATACGGTGAAGGCTGGTTAATCAAGGTTAAGCCCGGCAACCTGAAAGACGACCTGAAAACTCTTGTTCACGGAAATGATGTCGGTCCCTGGCTTAAGAAAGAAATCGAGACAAGGAAGAAGAAATAATCACCACTTTTCTTTTTCTTCTTTAAATTCGTAATCAATAACCTCAAGCCTGACAGTTTCTCCTTTACTGTTATAGCATCTCCAGCTTGAAAAATCATAGGGCGCGCCGGCGATAATATGATACTGCCCTTTTCTGTCGAACAGTTCAAGGTCATCAGTCGAAGGCGTTGTGTCCTTCGTGGGATGGCTGTGGACTGTTCCGACCGTATGTATGTTGGGGAGCATGAAGAGCTGCATCACAGCGTTCTCTTCGCTTGACTCGGTTCCAGGCACGATGACAACGTCTGTTATAACGTCATCCGTGGCTTCGAGCATGCCCGCGAACTCCCTCGGAGCTGTTGATTTGCTCACTTCGAGTATGAATTTTAATGCATCGCTTGCGATTTTCATAGCTTTGTTCAAATCATGCTCGTAAGGTATTTATTGTTAAGCGCAATAGTTTAAATCTGCCTGGCTGAAAAACGGGGACAAAGTCTGGCAGAAAAGTAAAAATGCACCACACAAAACATATTAAACAAGTTCTGTTCATGTTTGCGCTCTCCAACATGGCGGCGCTTATCTATCAAATAAGCTGGACAAAGAGCCTCTCATACGTATTCGGCACCTCGGTATACGCAGTTGGAACCGTGCTGGCATGCTTTATGGCAGGGCTTGCCCTGGGAAGTTTTGTATTCGGCAAAAAAGTAGACAGAAGCCCAAATCCTCTCAGGCTGTTCGCTTATGTTGAGATTGCACTCGGATTATTTGCTCTCTTTTTGATTCCGGTATTTGCATTCTTGCCCCAGCCTTACACATCGCTGCACAGGCTTTTTGAGGGAAGCCCTATTCTGAACTTCCTTCTTTTTGCGCTTTCTTTCCAGGTTTTAATCATACCCACAAGCTTAATAGGCGGCACATTCCCGATAATGAACCGTATTTACGCCAGGCAAATAAAAACGATAGGAGAAGACGTTGGTATTGTTTATTCTGTTGATACCATATTTGCAGCCATAGGCGCGCTTTCTGCGGGTTTTTTCCTGCTGCCAGTAATAGGCATAAGCAGAGCCGTGGCTCTTGGAGCCCTCATTAACATACTGGCAGGGCTATATCTTTACAAAAAATCCTGCAAGACAGACTGGATACCGCATGTAGAAAATGGAGATGCGAATGAAAACAGGAACAAACAGATAAAATCAGTGAACAGCGAGCTTGACAGAACCGACTGGGTCGTATTCATAAGCTTTTTTCTATCGGGCTTTGCCGCACTTGCCATAGAAGTCGTATGGATACGGTTTTTATCTTTGACTATGGGGACAAGCATATATGCGATATCTATTATCACTGCATCCTTCCTGGTTGGTTTCTCCCTGGGGAGTTTCATCATTAGTAAATATACCCATAAAATTAAACATCCAGTCACGACTTTCGCTTTTGTTGAATTAGGAATAGCCCTATCCGGAATCCTGGTGCTTTTGCTTTTAGATAAACTGGATGTGCCATACCTTATGCTGTATCATGCGTTTGATTCATATTACCCATTCACAGTCTCGCTGTTTATTGTTATATTTCTCATAATATTAGTACCGACAACGCTCATGGGCGCTACCATGCCCATAGTCAGCAAAATAGTATCCAACAAATTCGAGTTCATAGGAACCGATATCGGGGCTGTTTATTCTATAAACACATTCGGCGCAATCTTTGGCACCATTTTTGCAAGTTTTGTACTGATACCTGGTATCGGGATGATAAAAACGGGCGTCTTTGGCGCAGCAATCGGGATTTTCATTGCGCTAATGCTCTTTGCCATTTCTGAACGTAAGTGGAAGAATAAATTCTACTTCTTTGCAGGTATAACAATTATTCTCGGCATTTACCTTGCCTCCGGTACAATAAATCCGCTCTTTGCCGGAGCATACTACCACGGCACCCAGTTGCAGGACATCGAAGGCTGGAAAAACCTGAAGTCAAAAATAGAACTCGTGCATTATGAAGAGGGATTATACGGCATGGTCTCCGTGGTAAAAAAAGACGAATTCGTTGCACTACGCATCGATGGTAAATCGGAATCGAGCAATGTGCCGATAGAACTTGTCTCCGAGCACCAGCTTGCTTATATTCCGGTTTTTGCAAGCCATAATCCAAAAAACGTTATGTTGATAGGTCTTGGTGGAGGTTTTACTCTTGATGCGCTCACGAATTTTGATGAGATAGAATCAATCGACCTTGTGGAAATCAATCCTCGTGTAATCGAGGTGGCAAAAGAATTCTTTTCAGAATATAATAACCATGCTCTTAGCGACCCCAGAATTAATGTAATAATAGACGATGGCAGGAACCATCTTGGCGCAAGCGAGAAGAAATACGATGTGATAATCTCCCAGCCTTCCAATATATGGCTAAGTGGCGAAGGCGGGCTGTTCACGAAAGAGATGTACGAGATTGCCAGAACCCATTTGAAGGATGGCGGGGTCTTCGGACAGTGGATGCCGCTGTATGAGCAGGATACTGATGATTTCAGGATATTCCTCGCCACCTTTAGCAGCAGTTTCCCTTATACAAACCTGTGGATTGTGGGCTATGATGCCATACTGGTTGGTTCTATGCAGCCTATTGAGTATGATTATGGAAATATAAGGAGCCGTTTAACTTCAAACCATGAGATAAACTCTGATTTTGAATTTATGTCAAATGTGCTTGCAACAAGCGGCACATACAGGCTGCTCTACCAGATGATAGTCCCATACAGGATGTCAGGCATTGATGTAAAAGAGTTTTCAGGAGAGGCTATTAACACGGATGACCGCCCTGTTCTTGAATTCTCCTCGGCAAGAAATACCATATACCAGCAGAATGTGAAGAAACCTTTTGGTGCAGTCAACGGATTCTTGCAGGAAAAACACAACCTTATTCTCTCTTTGCCGTTTACAAATCTTACCACAAGGCATGATGAGCGCATCGTTATGAGTTTTATAGACCTCGAAACCGGGCTTGATGGCTCGTGGAAAGAAGTTGCATCAAAAATCAATGTTGATCACAGCAGGAATGTGGTATATATGGAAGCCGTTTATTCCAAAGATGGCGCGCAGTTATCGGTTCTGGCATTCCCCCTGCCTGACCAGCCGCTTACGAGAGGTATGAAAGAGAACATTATGGGAAGCATGGGAGCGAATGCAGCGGCAGAAAAAAGAGAGGTTGCAATAAACGGGCACTGGGGATATGAAGTTAAAAGAGCGTCAGGCGGCGGGTATGAGTATGCAGTTTCATGGTTCTGCGAGCACAATGATATAATTTACAGCATGGAATTGAGGGATGTTACGGATACGCAGGGGCAGGAAATTATAGGGAGTGTGAGATGTCTGCATTATTAATTGATGTCATTATAATAATGATGCATTGGAAACCTATATATCCTAATAAAAGCAATTAATATTTGTATAGGAAAACGGGGAAAACGCTAAAACGGGGTAGGCAGCGTTGTGAATCTTTAGTGCTAACCAAATTTTCCGGATATGTCACTTTAGGTTAGAAAAGATGGGACGCCTTCAAAACGAGGAAAACGGGAGATAACGGATAGGAAGGTAGAATGTCCTCGAAGGCAGAGCAAGAGCGAGTTAAAAATCCAATTACAGTTACATTTCATGCGGCAAGAGCCGTGCTGCTGGTTCTGGTGGTAATTGCGGCGCTGTTTGCCATGGCGGAGAGGGCTGAGGCAGCAGGAACGCCCACGCAGTTGATTATTTGGACTGACAAGAAGGTGTATACTGATGGCTGGTACGATGGCGCTACACACGCAGAAGGAACGGGCTATGACAGGAATCTTGCAGTCACTGTTTATGCAGTTGTTATTGATGATGATGGCAATTTAATGAGGGGAAGAACTCTTGGCGGTTTATTGAATGCCACGAACCAATGGGATCATACCCAGAAGGCAACAGACACATATCATCATGCTATAAATCCAACATCGCTTTATAGAAACATCTCGTTGAGTTTTGGTGATAGTGGCACAGGAGGAGACTTTAAAGCAAACGATGGGATTTATGTTGCTTATAGCGACGTTGCCGAATTACCCGCAGGTTTTGTTGATGACCACCTATTAATCAATATTTCTGTAAATGTGAGTGGAACGCAATTAAAAACTTACACAGAAGTACTTTTTACAAAAGGAAGATGCCACAAAACAACTACGAATACACACGCCTCTCCCGGAGGTACCCATGTTGGTAATGCTGACCCATGTACGATATGCCATTCTGGCTACGAACACCAATTTGATAAATTACCTGAAACCATAGGCTTGAGGTCATTTCACGTTGGAAAAATAACTCCTGTGGATAAATCTTTGCCAGGGAAAGTTACGGGATTTAATTACAATCTATCTAAAAATGATGGAACCGGGGTTGATGTATCATGGGCGACAAACAGCCCAGGCTCTGAGTATTGCTATACCTGCCATTATAAATCCGGTTCAGGAACAGCACATGATTGGTGGGACTTCGCCACCGCAGCGCCAGGTGATAATGTCTCAAAGAGACCCTCTTGCGCATGGGCAACAGCGGCATCCGGCGCAACTTGTCATGCCTCTACTAACATAACCCAAAGCTCTTTAATTAATATTGAATGGAAATGGAAACAGAAAGGTCCGTCGAATTCTACTTCTCACAATCATACAGGGAACCAAGCAAATGTTTCGTGTGATATTTGCCACGGTAACTATCATGTGATAAAACCATTTCCTAATACAACGAATAGGGAAATAAACGCTCAGTGCGTCCTCTGCCACAACATCACAGGCGGCTTGAACATCACAGCCAACGGCGGCACGAATGTCAACCACACCAATCCTGACTGCAAAGCCTGCCACATTGATGCAAATTTAAAGCTCGACTCCCATCTTGTCCCCACAGCAGAGTTTGCGAGTGCCAACTGTACCAAATGCCACGACCTTGGAGGCAAATCGCCCTATCATATTGACTACAACACCTTCAACAAAAGTGACTACGTGCACAACAAGTATAATATGAGCACGAATCCACCTAAGTATCCCCTCAACTTCAACGCAAGCAACGGCTCGGCGCTTCGCCCGGCTGAGAATAAAATCTGCTGGGGCTGCCACGGCGACGACCCCAACAACGACGGAAAAGCCAACTTCTCAGAGCAGCCTGCAAGCGACCATCCCTCGAAGTACAAGAACCCCAGAACCTGCGAGCAGTGCCACCAGAACGCATCTGCGCCCTGGAAAGCGCCCCAGAACCTGGCGCACAGCAACAACACAGCGAACGTGAGAACCCCAGGCGCTCCCAACTGCTACGATTGCCACGGCCAGCCTGCGCTGTTAAATAATTCCAACAACGACCCTGACTACAATAACAGCCTCAAAGCAACGCTGGCTTACCACTACGGCACAGGCTTTCCCGCTCTCGAACAACTGAGGCATAAGGATGGATACTGCACCAAATACTGCCACCAGAACACCTCCTCACCGGTTAAGGAAGAGTTCCTGAATAAAGAGAACATGCAGCGCCCCAACCATTCTGCCAGGACGTCAAGGCTGGCGAACCAGAGCTGCGTTGCGGATGCATGCCATGCAGCCTACGAGTTACATGGCAGTGAGATGAGAAAACCCACGCTTGCAAGCGGCGCATTTAACAACTCAGCCTGCACTGCAAGCGGCTGCCACAATGTTTCGGACCCTCCCTATGAGGATTACAAATATCATAACAACGTGGTGAACTGCACCTCCTGCCACATGGACAACAAAGGTTTTAATATTCATCCGGTAAAGTATCTCCAAAACGACGGCTTGGATTTTGCCCAGGTGAATACAACGGCGGCAAGCTGCAAGCTCTGCCATAAGAACTCACAGGGAGATGTGACGCTGGCAAAATGGGGAGTTACTGCCAGGAAAGTGGGGGCGCAGCATCACAGCGATGACCCCAAGAACGGGAGCAAATGGAACAAAACCCAAGACCCATACTGGGATTACGTGCCTCATGAAGTCACTTTTGTCACAGGCTGGAAGAACAATTCAAACAGGGGCTTTATCACCAACTTCAATGCCATGAACGATACCAATTATTCTGCTGCAAGGATAAGCGAGAACACTACGGAAGACTCTTTTGTGGGACACTATCCCAACAACACCAATTTCACTTCAAGCGCAAGCGGATGGTTTGCAAGCGGCACAGCTACCACTCTTGCCTGGTCTAATCTTGCAGAGGACGGGAATCCGGCAGGAGGAATAACTGTCGCCAGCACCACCAAATCCCAGATAGTAGATGCCAATTGGACTGTCTCCTTTACTTATCCCAGAAGCGGCGCTGTAGCCGAGGGGTTAATAAAACTGGAAAGCAAGCTTGTCAAGGCTGCAAACATCAATACCGGCGCCTTGAAAGTTATAAATGTCTCCATAAATGACAATTCTGGAGTACCAAACATCACTGAGGTTTACAACAGAAGCTTACCCAATACGGCAGAACCAGACTGGGTTGAGAGCGGAGAGTTAAGCATTCCAAATCCCGATACCGTATTCTGGAAGAACGGGGTATACAACGTTACTATACGCACCAGGTGGACAGGTCTTGGGGGTTCCACCACACCGAATATCAAGGCAGCCTATGACAACGTCTTTGTTAACATCTCGGAAGTGGACTACAAGAAATACAACTTCACCTTCTACATCAATAACACACCCAACAGTGACAATTTGTACACGTTATTCGTTGGGTACCAGACCCACACAGAGCCTGCCAGGCTTTATGTTCTCAACGGCTCAAGCTTCCAGTACAGGGCTGATCTGGATAGCGGCGCCTTTACGAAGGCAATAATTCCCCTCAGCCAGCAGGAATATGCGGGCGGGAATATCACGCTGCGGATAAACGACACCAATAACGGGGTGGATGTGCATGCTGATTACCTGGATATCGAGTACATGTTTGTCGAATCCTACCAGTGGATAAACAATTCGAGGATGCACTACCCTTGCGAGTACTGCCATGCATCCAATAAACATAATGAGCATGCGCTCGGTATCCCTTACGAATTCAAGGGCAACAACTATGAAGGGCAACAGGTAAACGACACTACAACCTGGTGCGCCTCATGCCACTGGCAGGGATACTCAAGCGGTGGAAAGACCTACAACGACATGGTGCAGGCGTTCCTGAATCACCCGCTGCCCGTGCCTCCTGAGATTACGGGAAACGCTACATACGGCGCCAACCAGAGCAATCCTGCATACAAAAACCACTCATCATGGGGCAAGAACGACTCCGCATGCTGGGGCTGCCATAAAGGCAAGCTGGCAAGCGGCAACAGCTCTGTATTCCTGCATAATGTTTCTACAGGTACGTCTGGCGGTGTGAACTGCACAGCCTGCCATAACATAGGCGGCTCTGCGACAGGCGAGATTGTGAACTTCACAAGCGTGAACGCGAGCATGCACGGCAATTTGAATAAGAACGCCACAGGCAATGCTACAAACAAGCCCTGCTGGGGCTGCCACGGCACGAAGAACGGCACATGGGCAAATGAAAGCGACCAGCCTGCCAATGACCACAACACTACCTACAAGTCATCGCCCAGGAAATGCGAGGACTGCCATAACGCTACAACTCCGCAATTCAATGGCAAGCCTGTAACCGACCACATACCATCCGGCATATCAGGCAGCACGGATGTGAACACCTCCAAATACAACAAGACCTACTGTTCGTATTGCCACAACAACAGCATAGGCGCAAGCTCTGACCCTGATGGCATGGGAATAACAAGCGCAATGAACGCTTCCTCAGCCCACTACGGCGCAAACAGGACAGCGAACAAGCTCATGGGTCCTGTAGCTACCAACAATTCCACAGATTGCGCCTACTGCCATAAGAACACAAGCAATATGCTGAAGTGGGGCATTCTGAATGGCAGCCTTTCCAATATCAGCAACAAGAACGGCACTTTAAACACGGGCTTCAACCATAACACATACACCCAGAGCAGCGGGTGCTACCAGTGCCACGGCGGCACAGTAGCCAACTTCCACGTTTCTGCCATGTCGCCAGGCGAGAAAGGCAATCCCAACTGTGCAGGCTGCCACAACGTAAGCGCGCCGGGAAGCTACGCAAAGGTGGATTTTACAGCCATCAATATTTCCGTGCATGGCAATCTCAACAATAAGTCCTCTTCCTCTCCTGCTAACATCACGAACAAGCCATGCTGGGGCTGCCACGGCACTGTGAATGTTTCAGGATGGGCAAACGAGAGCGACCAGCCTGCCAATGACCACAACACTACCTACAAATCATCGCCCAGGAAATGCGAGGATTGCCACATCAACGGCTCTGTGCGATTCAACGCTCCTGGCTTGACCGAGCACATAATGCCTGGCAAGAATGCCTCCACAGAGATTAACGTCACAGATGGTTACTGCTCCGTCTGCCACAACAACAGCATTACCTCAAACAGTGATAATGACGGCATGGGTATTCTCAGCGTGATAAATGCATCCGCTGCCCATTATGCAAAGGATGCCAATGCCAACCTGATGACAACTGTTCAGCACTCGGATAACTGTACTTACTGCCACTTTGTCAATAATGGAAGCAGCGCATGGCTCACACCGAGGAAACCTTTAACCTCCACCCACAGCAGCTATGATAGCGGCACATCCCCTTCAACATGCTGGGGCTGCCACGTAGATTCCCAGGGTGAGCCTGCTACCTTCCATGTACAGGAAATCAACAAAGGCGCAGGATCGGGTCCTAACTGCCGGAGCTGTCATAATACCTCTGACACAGATACGGGGAGGGGACACATCGACGGCAATGTTTTCAATACATCAATTCACGGCAACATGAACACCACGGGCGGAGTTGACCTGAACGAGCCCTGCTGGGGCTGCCACGGAAGCGGTGAGAGCGACGGACATAATAACAGCAGGTACAAGAATCCCTATGCCTGCGCAGACTGCCATCTATCCACTGGTGCAAGGTATGCCTGGGCGATAGCCAGGGGCGCGCTCAACGTCTCTGAGCACTTCACCAATGGTAGTGAGATAAAAGCCTCCTATAACGCGACAGTTCTCTACTCATGCCTGAAGTGCCACCAGGACATAGGCGAGATGCGGCTCAATAATAGCGATACAGATGCCAACAAAACCGCCTGGACATCAGGCGGCGATAACTACAATGGCACAATAGGAGGAAACAACAGCCCCTACCACTACGGCAGGAAGCGCAGCGACATCCGCAACGGTACAAGCACCAATTGTACTTATTGCCACCAGAACTCAAGTACTGCTTTTGCCTCTGCAATGCAGAATCCAACGGTCAATAAGTCGATATACGAGCATACGGATAACGGCACGAGGAACATCACAGGCAGGGCATGTACCGATGCTGGCTGCCATAATTCCAGTTTTATTCATAACTCCACGCTTACAAAACCCGCTGTTTCGAACTGGACGCAAGGAAAGTACGATTACTGCGCCCCCTGCCACAAAGAGAGTGGAATCTCGACCAAGAAAGTCCGGGGTCATAACACATCCAACATCTCCACCCCGGGCATGGACTGCGGTTACTGCCACAATGCAAGCTCACAGGGTGCTGTTAGTAATGGAGCGCTCAGGATTCACTCAACACGTCTCACGAATAAGAGCACCACGAACTCCACCTGTGAAACATGCCACAGGGATGTAACTTATGTGTCTGCAAGCAGGATAATCAAGACGCACTACCCCAACGCTACAACTGATAAGGGCAACACCTCTGAAAGCGGGAGAACCTGTGAGTTGTGCCACGGAGTAGTGGGGCAGAACAAGCTCCATGCCAGCATGGTAAAGAAACCTGCTGACAATTGCCAGTCATGCCACCTCAACGGAAGCAAGACAAGCCCATATAACGCCACTACAACAAAAGCCTCTATAAATGCGTTCCAGCATGACAACGCATCGCACGCGCCCAGTAACCAGTCGGGGATATGCGAACGCTGCCATAATACTACCAATAGGTCAGAAACATTCCACTTCACTGATTATGCAAACGGCACTTCAGTTGCGCCAGGCTGGGCTTCGTGGACTAATGGCACGCAGGCGAACTGCATAGACTGTCACAGGAACAAGACCAACCAGGCGCCCTTCTATGCCCTGTTCTCCTCAAGTAGCACGCATACCACATCCACACTTGATGGATGCTACAACTGCCATACGGATAGTCCAACCTATGCCTCCAATCCGAAGACACTGCACTATGTTGTGCAGGCGCCAGGCAATGCCAACTGTACGCTCTGCCATGACATTGCAGGCGAAGCAGGCAAGAAGATAGACGTGGCAGCCATGAACAAGAGCGATTCCATACATCTTAATCTAAACAAGGATGCAACGGTTGTTAAGGCTTCACCCTCTTATGCTCCCGATAGCAGGCGGTGCTGGGCGTGTCACGGCAACGGCAGCGAGCCATCAAGCCATCCCTCGAATTTCAAGAACGCCTACAAGTGCGCGGACTGCCATGTGCCTTCAGGCGGCAGGAACACCAACTATACTCCGAATAATACTATTCTCAATGTCACAGAGCACTACAGGGGCGGGAGCGATATCAGGACACCTATGGCAGCATACTGCACGGATTGCCACAACAAGACCGAGATGCTTAAATCAAATAGCGATACCGGGCTCTCAGCAACCAACCCTGCCAACGACTCGGTCTCGCACTACGGCAGGAATCGGAGTGAAATAAGGTCGGGCATAAACACAAGTTGCGCCTACTGCCACCAGAATTCGACCACAGCATTTGAAAATGTTATGCTGGGCAGCCTTAACAAGTCTATCAGGGAGCATACTGATAGCGGCACAAGAAATACAAGCGCAGGCAGTTGCACAAACAGCAAGTGCCATTCTCAGGGGTTAATTCACAACTCTACGCTCACGAAACCAGCAGTGCAGAACTGGACAGCAAATAGCAAGGACTACTGCGCCCCATGCCACAAAGCGGGAGATAGCAACGCCACCAAATACGTTTACGCCCATAACACATCGAATATCTCCGCTGTAAGCATGGATTGTGGTTATTGCCACAATGCAAGCTCGCAGGGCGCTAATAGCAGTGGTGCATTAAAGCTGCATACAAGCGGGATTACCAACACTTCTACAACGAATTCCACATGTGTAACGTGTCACAAGGACAGCAAATACGTGGGGACATCAAGAACGATAAGAACACATTATCCAGGAGCTTCTGCTGGAAAAGCGAATACCTCTCTTAGCACATGGGACTGCGAGGAATGCCACGGCTGGAGTACGGGCACAAAGATGCACTCGTCAGGACTGATAAAGAAGCCAAACTACGACTGCAATGCCTGCCACAACGCAAGCGGTGGAAGTTCATACAAGTCAAATCCCGCGCTCTTTGTGAATGTCACGAGACATGACAATACCTCTCTCAACGGCGCTAATGTTAATTGCAACACATGCCATAACAACACCAACAGGATAGAACCTTTCCACTTCACCAACTGGTCAAACGGTACTGTTGAAGCCACAGGCTGGGGCGGCTGGGCAAATGGAACCAGGGCAAACTGCACAGATTGCCACGTTACCTATGCCAACCAGGCGCCATTCTATGCTGAACCAACTACTTATCCGAACTGGCACAAAGGAAATTACAGCGGAAGTTTGAATGATTGCTACCAGTGCCACAGCAACCTCACAGTGCTAAATTCCGGCGATAATAAAGCGCCGGTGCAGATGCATAATGTTACCAGGACAATAGACTGGGGCAACTGCAACGCATGTCATGCCCCCAAGTACGGCGGTGCTCCTAAAGTGGATAATACCAGTTTGAGCGCGCTCAACAGCATGCATGCAGGTATTGACGGCGCTACTTCAAGCAACATCAACCCTGCCTGTAAGGCATGCCATGGCGGAAATACCAGCATCCACAAGAACACTACTGCCAATAACTGCACATACTGCCACATAGCAGGCAAACTTAAGTACACCACAAAGAACGTGAGCGAGCACATACTCAATGGCAGTTATGCCAACACTTCTGTTAACACCAGTAGATATCAGCAGGTATTCTGCGATCTCTGCCACAACAACAGCATAGCAAACTTTAACGACGATACGCCAGGCACAAGTAATGCCACCACAGCCCACTACGGACAGAACAAGAGCGCAAACAAACTGATGAGTCCGGGCATAAACTCCACAGACTGCAATTACTGCCATAAAAACACCAGCAACATGGCAAAGTGGGGCGTTCTCTCGACGAGCAAGGCAAACATCAGCAACCGTGGAGACCATAATGGTTACTCTGCAAGTACACAGTGCTATGAGTGCCATGTTGACAGCAAAGGACTGCCAGTTACATTCCATGCCGATGACCTCAATCAGGGCGTTGGCTCAAACCCCAACTGCATCAACTGCCACAACACAGGCAGCAGCAACAGGAAGGTCGATTTCGCTATAACCAATGACAGCAGCAATATCCACAAGAACCTGAACATCGGCGCAAGCGCGGGAAGCTATGACAGCGCGAACAAGCCCTGCTGGGCATGCCATGGCAATGGAAGCGCAACAGAACATATCAATACCACCTATAAAGCCCCAAGAATCTGCGAAAGCTGCCATATCAATGCCTCGGCACCCTACGGTGCGTTGCAGGTGAAAGAGCACTACTGGAATGGAAGCGATATAAAAGCCACAAACGCCGCGAATAACACAAGAAGCTGCCTCGCCTGTCATCAAAACATAAGCGAGATGCTCCTCCAAAATAATGACCCGGATGCAGGCACTTTTGATGCAGAGGGGGACGGTGTAAATGGTACGAATATAAGCGCATATCACTATGGTAAAAAGCGGAGCGACTTGAGGTCGGGGGTGAATACAAGCTGCGGCTACTGCCATCAGAATGCGTCGTCAGTCTTCCCCCTGACCACAACTAACAGGAGCATATACGAGCATACCAACAGCACTGCGAATATAACCAATTCCACGCTCACATGCACAAGCAGCAAGTGCCATGCGACAGGATTTATCCATAACTCCACGCTCACAAAACCCAGGACGCAGGTATGGACACCTGGAATGCAGGATTACTGCGCGCCGTGCCACAAAGCGGGAGATATCAACGCTACAAAATACGTTTACAGCCATAACACCTCGGTTACGCCAATCAATGATGATTGCGGCTACTGCCACAACGCAAGCTCGCAGGGCATAGCGGGCAGCAGGGTGAATGTTCATACCCCCAATCTTACCAATACCACGGCTCCTGCTGTCTACGCCAACTGCGCAGGTTGCCACAATGGAACTTCATTATATGTAGGCTCAGGAAAGCAGATATTATCGCACATGCCCAATGCTTCGCAGTATAGAGGCAATACCAGCCAGAGCAGCTACACCTGTGAACTATGCCACAACTTAAGCGGCAAGCCTTCCATGCACAGCATGGGCATGAACCGCTCCAACGGCACATGCAATACCTGCCACTTCAACAGGACAAGTCCGTATAAATCCACTAAGAAGATAATAGCATCAAACGATTACAATCACACGTATGTAGGTCAAAAGACCTGCGCCATAACCCAGTGCCACAACGCCAGCAACGGTTCGGTCTTCCACATGGATAAGTATGCCGCAGGCGTGGTGGCTGAACCTGAGAAATTCAACAGCATATGGAACGACAGGTACACTATGGGTTTCACAGAGTCGTCGTATCCGTATGTGGACTGCATAGACTGCCACAGGGCACCCTACAACAACAGCTATCCATTCAACAACACCTATCCATTCAATTACTCAACCAACTACTCATTCAATTACGAAGCAAACCACACGGGCGAGAACAAGAAGGTGCATAGCGCTTCAGACCAGATAAAATCATGCTACAACTGCCATACCAACAGGACGGACGGGACGGATCGATACATGGTGCACAACGTTACCATAGAGCCTCTTGTCGGCGGACCCGCCTGTATTAAATGCCACAACCTGAGCGCGACCAGTGATGTGCCCTCGAATAAGAGGGTAAATCACACAGCTCTTAACCAGTCGGTGCATAAAAACCTGACAAACTTCACGGCGTGGAATAACAGCCCTAATAAGGCGACAACAGTTCTTCTGGATTCGGCATGCTGGACGTGCCACGCTTCGGATATAACCAATATACCGGGCAATGAGCACCCGGACAGGGCAGGCGGCATATCAAAGGCTTTCCGGTGCACAGAGTGCCATACGCCAGGAGGTTACGTCAGCATTAGTAATCCCCAGGTTTACCAGAATGCCACCAGGGTTTACAAACACTATCCCGGCGCAGCTTTAGCAGGAGCAAAAATACATTCCACCAATTATACAGCAGGTTCTTGCCAGGTATGCCATAACAACAGCATTGTGTTCAGCAACATCTCAACAGATAAAACCAAACTTAATGCAACCGTGAGCCATTATGCAGCCAATACCAGCATCGGCATGATGGGGACAAACACAGATAGAAGCTGCGAGGAATGCCATAATAATACAGCCCCCTCATTCGGCGTGCCCAAACAGCTCGTAGATGTATATAAGCATTCCATGAATAGCGACTGCCAGGGTCCGTGCCACAACCCATATTATGTGAATAAACTAACCGTCAACCCCATAAAACTGCACAACGCGTCTGTTGGGATTTACTATACCTGTTA
>JAHFCV010000029.1 GCA_023249275.1 Candidatus Methanoperedens sp. | reverse complement strand
AACGGTTTTTGATAAACCTTTCCTAAAGGTTTACGTATGGCAAAGCCATACGTGTATGCGCCCATAAACAGGCGCAACGGTTTTTGGTAAAGCTTTCCCAAAGGTTTTCGGGAGGGCGTGTCCGGGTATGGTGCGCCATACCCGTCGTTTGATAAACCGTTTTCAAAGGTTTTTGATAAAACTTTCTTAAAGTTTTTCA
The DNA here is from genome assembly GCA_023249275.1 of Candidatus Methanoperedens sp. Taxonomy (GTDB): domain Archaea; phylum Halobacteriota; class Methanosarcinia; order Methanosarcinales; family Methanoperedenaceae; genus Methanoperedens. Next base: position 16,274 of record JAHFCV010000029.1, on the reverse strand, counting down.
TAACGCCTCTTTTACAATATGTTCGCCTTTCGCATACAGTTCATCCACTCCTTCACGCGCCTCTGCTGTTATCCGTATCTTGGGCTCAGTCCCGCTCGGGCGCACAAGTATCCAGCCGTTCCCGGTATCCACCCTTATGCCGTCAATGCTGCTCACATCGCCCATTTTCCTTAACTCAACACCGATTTTTCTCATTGCGTTTTCTTTCTTATCATTGCTGCACGGCACAGAGCCGCGTATCATGGGATAAGAGGGCAGTTCATCCACCAGCGTATCCAGCTTTCCCTCCTTTTCCACGATTTCCACAAGTCGCGCTGCTGCATATATACCATCAGGACACAGGGAAATACCGGGGAAAATCCAGCTTCCCGAAGGTTCACCCCCGAAATCCGCATTTCTCTTTTTTAATTCTTCAGCCACATACACGTCCCCAACGCGAGTCCTGTAAACCTTCCTGCCCTTGAGCACATCATCTACCATTATTGAGGTGTCTACAGGCACCACGATACTCTTTTTAGCTTCGCGAAGCCCGAATATTGCCAGGAGCTTATCGCCTTCCACAAACCTGCCAAGACCATCAACCGCCATCATCCTGTCCGCATCCCCGTCATGAGCTATGCCCAGCTCCGCCCCGAATGCAACCGTGGCTTTTTTAAGCAGTTCAAGATTCTTTTCCACAGGCTCAGGATTCCTTGCAGGGAAGAAGCCATCAGGCTGCGAATTAAGTGTTATCACATTGCAGCCCATGCGTCTTAATACATACGGGGTAATGGTGGAAGCAGCTCCGCATCCGCAGTCAACCACGACTTTCAATGATCCACTGCCTACCTTCCCGATAATCATCTCTGCATGCTCTTCCACAGCACATGAGGTTTCATTTACCCTGCCTATGCTGTTCCATTCCGCTATCTTCCAACTGCCTTTTTTTATTATGGATTCAATTTCATCCTGCTGCTTTGTGTCAAACGCCATCCCATCCCTGTTCCAGAGTTTTATGCCGCCGTACTCTGGCGGGTTGTGCGAGGCTGTTACCATCACGCCGCAATCATAGTCCCTTGCTGCAAAAGCAAGCGTGGGAGTTGCCACCATTCCAACGCGTGTGACGCTGCACCCTGCCGATAACAGACCCGAAATAATGGCATGTTCTATCATTTCACCCGAAGTCCTGGGGTCGCGCCCTATGACAGCCGATTCATGCTGCGAACCCACAGCAAGCCCGACATTTAGCGCAAGCTGCGGCGTTATTTCCCTGTTTGCAAGACCTCTTATTCCTGATGAGCCGAATAACATAATCATTCCACCGTTACGCTTTTTGCCAGGTTCCTGGGCTTATCGATCGAACATCCAAGAGCATCCGCCGTGTAATAAGCAAGAAGCTGAACCACAACTGAGATTAGTACCGGATATAGCAATTCGTCTGTTACCGGCACTCTTATTACCGCGTCAACGTATTTCTCTATCTCGGTATCATCCATGCCCGCAATAGCCAGGACGGGCGCAGCCCGCGCTTTTACCTCTTTGATGTTGTTGAGCATCTTATCGTATGTGGATGCCCTTGTAGCCAGCGCCACCACAGGCGTGTCTTTTGAGATAAGCGCAAGAGGACCGTGCTTTAGCTCGCCTGCTGCATATCCTTCAGCATGTATATACGAAATTTCCTTCAGTTTGAGAGCCCCCTCAAGGGCAATTGGGAAATTCAGTGACCTGCCCAAAAAGAAATAGTCCCTCGCCGTTGAAAAACGTATCGCCTGTTTTCGGATTAACTCCTTGTTGTTAAGAATCTGCTGTATCATCCCTGGCAGTTGTTTCAAGGATACCAGCAAACGTTTTGACCTGTCAACATCCAACTTTTTCCTTATTCTCGCAAAGTGAATCGCCAGCAAATAAAGCGCGATAAGTTGGGATGTGAATGTCTTGGTCGCAGCTACCCCGATTTCAGGGCCTGCCCTCGTATAAACAATGTTTTCGACTTCACGGGAGAGAGTGGTGCCTACCACGTTCGTGATTGAAAGGGTGCGGCATCCGTAAGTTTTTGCTTCCTTGGTCGCGGCAATTGTGTCGGCAGTTTCGCCTGACTGTGATATTGAAATAACCAGCGTAGAATCCTCCAGAACCGGATTTGCATACCTGAACTCCGAACTTATATCAACATCCGTATGAATGCCAGCCAGCGCCTCAAACACATACTTGCCAAGAAGTCCCGCATTATACGAAGTGCCGCAGGCTATTATGACAATCCGCTCAAGCTTCCGGATTTCTTCCCTGGGAAGTTTGACCTCCCCCAGCAGGACATCCCCGGTAAGTTCGGATATCCTCCCCATCATGGTATCATGGACTGATGTGACCTGCTCGTTGATCTCTTTTAACATGAAATGCGGATAACCTGACTTCTCGGCTGCTTCTATGTTCCACTCGATTGATTCTATATGTTCTTTGACAGGGTTCCCGTCAAAATCAAAAAACTGTATATTTTCCCCTGAGAGCGACACGATTTCAAAATCATGCATGTAAACAACATTACGCGTATACTTCAATAATGCAGTAACATCCGAAGCCACAAAATTCTCTCCCTTGCCCAAGCCGGCAACGAGTGGACTGTCCTTGCGGGCTGCCACCATCTGCTCCGAATCCCCGCATAAAAATGCAGCCGCATACGTGCCCTTAACCTTTTTGAGTCCTTCTATGACAGCGTCAACAAGGTTGCCTTTATAGTACCTGTGAATCAAATGAGCAAGAACTTCTGTATCTGTTTCTGAGACAAATTCATACCCCTCGCCTTTTAGCTCATCATACAATTCCTGGTAATTCTCGATAATACCGTTGTGTACTACCGCGATATTACCCGACACATGGGGATGTGCATTGAGCGTGGTGGGGGCGCCCTGTGTTGCCCAGCGCGTGTGCCCGATGCCGCATAATCCCTTAATATCAGGAAGTATTGCCTCAAGGTCAGAAATTTTACCCTCGGTTTTATGTATCTCAATACCGTTATCAGTTAACACTGCAACTCCTGCAGAATCGTACCCTCTGTACTCAAGCCTCTTTAACGCATCCAGAAGTATGGGAGTCGCCTGTTTTTTCCCAACATATCCCACTATGCCGCACATTTTTCCTCACAAAACCGTAGAATCCCGCGGAATATCCCTTGAAACTATAACCCCGGAACCAACCGAGCAGCCTGTAGCAATCATTTTTCCTGCCAGTACCAGTACCCGCAGACCAACCGTATTACTATCCCCGATGACCGTACCAAGTGTATCTGCATGATGCAGGATGCCTTTCATTTCAATCTTTAAATCCTTCCCTACTTCAGTGCTAAAATGAGACCCGATAATATTATGGGCGCCTATAATCGAATTTGAGACATAAGAACCCGCTCCGATACGCACATCATACATGACAATGCTATTTTCAAGTTCCGTGAATGAACCTATCCTGCAATTATCACCTATGGCAGTCGAAGGCAATATCACGGCACTGGGACCTATGTCGCAGTTCCTGCCTATTACAACCGGTCCTACGATATATGAACCAGAGCGTATTATTGAGTTTTCACCAACTGCCACATCACCAACGATGACAGCTCCATTCTCTATTGTTCCTGCTTGCGTTCCTTCGTATTTCCCAAGCAAAACAGCATTTGCTTTTAACAAATCCCATGAGTGCACGGCATCTATCCATGTAGCGTGTGTGGTAACATGCGAAACAACGCCACCACTATCTATAATCCTCTGGATGGTGTCTGTGATGGCGCATTCTCCTGTCTCTGAAACAGGCGTCTTGTCTATCTCATCGAAAACAGAAGGCGAAAACATGTATATGCCCGTGTTTACAAGATGGCTTATCTTTTCCCTGGGTTTTTCGATAATCCGCGAAATTCTTCCTTTATCCTGTAACACTACGCCATATCCCGTTGTCTGTTCACGTATCACTGTAAGAAGCGCAGATTCGCCTGAGGCAGAAGCCAGGAAGTCAGAAATTGTATCTTTATCAATCATGTTATCCCCGTTGAGCACAAGGAACTTTTCATCAATCTTGGGCTGTGCCTGCCTGACCGCATGGGCGGTACCGAGCTGGGCGCCCTGTTCGACATAACTGATACTTACCCCGAAATCTATGCCATCGCCGAAATAATCCATTACACGCTCCTTATTATATCCCACGACCAGGACTATCTCTTTTATGTCGTTTTCAGCCAGGGCGCGGATAATATATTCCAGTATTGGTTTATTCGCAACCGGCAGCATGACTTTTGAGCGCGTAAGTGTGAGGGGACGACATCTCAGTCCCTCTCCTGCAGCAAGGATTACAGCTTTCATATAGGTCTCCTATATCATAACAATCCCAATACATTTTAAAACTAACTATTTATTGTGATCCTGTGTATCTGTTCGTTCATGCGAACTGCGCTGGGCTTCGCCCAGACCCGGTGGAAGCGCCGCCTGAAGGCGGAGTTAAGTATTCTTCCTCGATAGCACTATCTTGTGCTATTGCCCCTCCTGTAATCGTCTTACATATAGCGACATTCTTGGTGTACACTTCAGGGGCAGGGGACTCACTGAACAACTACTCCAGCGTTTCCTCATCACGGCAGTGGGCGATGAAACGGATGGCAAAGGCTCTATCTTTATACTTGCATAGTTCTATGATGGTGTTCGTAGCAGATGTTTATGCGCCCTCTAAAAAAGTAGCCGAGAAACGGGCAAAGAAGCTCTACTTCCAGGAGGAAGGGTTAAGAAGAGCACTCACTCTGGATAGGGATGATGGTAAAGCTGCTGAAAATATAGTGGCATGGCACCTGATTAAAAAAGGTCGCGAATCAAAACCGCTCTTTGAACCATAATTATTGGAAAAATAAATATGAGGTCGATTTTGTATACGATGACTCATTAAGAGTAATCCCTATTGAAGTGAAGTATAAGGAGCATACCACAAATGCCGAGATTAAAGGACTTGTTGAATTCATGGAAATGGAAGGTCTGAACCTTGGAATAGTTGTAACTAAAGACAGATTCAAGAGAGAAGAATTCGATGGACACAGGATATTATTTATCCCGATATGGCTATTCTTACTCGTAATGTGAACTACCATTTAAATACAGTTAAAACAGGTTCAAAGCATAAACAACATTACTTCAAACCTGATTCCAGGAGAAAAATTCCTTGAAAATACTACAAACCCCAGCAAGGTTTTATCCATATACAGGCGGAGTAGAGAATTACACCTATAATCTTTCAAGAGAACTCGTCAAATTAGGGCATGAAGTAAGTGTAATATGCGCAAATGAACCAAAATCGGATATTAAAGAAATTGATGGAATTAAATTAAAAAAGTTGGATTTTATTGGGAAAATAGCTAACACTAATATCACACCTACCCTCCCGTTTAGTATTTTAAATGAGGACTTTGATATCCTTCACACACACCTTCCAACACCCTGGAGTGCAGACTGGAGCGCGGTAGTTTCGTTTGTGAAGAAGAAACCTCTTGTCCTGACTTATCACAACGATATAGTCGGTGATGGGACAGCTAGCTATATTGCAAAAGGCTACAACCTGACCGCCCTTAAATTTATTTTAAAAAGAGCAAGTAAAATTATTATCACCCATTCTAATTATATCGAATTCTCCCCTTACTTGAAGGAATATAAGGAAAATATCGAGATTGTACCGGTTGGGGTTGATGTTGCAAGATTCAATCCCGTGGAAACTGAAGTCAATGGTACAATTTTTTTCTTAAGTCTTTTGGACGAGTTTCACAGGTACAAAGGACTTGACCACCTATTGGATGCCCTGAAGCTTGTGAAAATGGAAATCCTCCGTGTCAAATTAAAAGTAGGTGGCGGCGGAAAACTCCTTCACTATTACAGAGAAAAGGCAGCCTCTCTGGGTTTGGAAGATAACGTTGAATTTCTTGGTTATATATCCGAGGAAAGAATTCCCGAACATTACGCGAACTGCAATTTATTCGTCCTGCCCTCGATATCGGCATCACAGGAGGGTTTTGGAATTGTGTTGCTGGAGGCGCTGGCATCCGGAATACCGGTTGTAAGCACCGACATAGTTGGTATGGCAGAAGATATTGAAAAGTATAACACAGGAATAGTGGTGAAACCTGGGGATACGAAAGCGCTGGCAGATGCTATTGTAAGAATCATGCAAGATAAAAAGGAGGCGGAGAGGATGGGGGAACGTGGGCGCAAGCTTGTGAAAGAAAGGTATACATGGGAGAAAGTTTGTAAAGATATGGAAGACATCTACAATGGTGTATTAGATGAGTAAACCAAAAGTATCGGTTGTGGTTGTAAACTATAATGGTAAAAAATTTCTTGACAAATGTCTTTCATCCCTAAAAAATCAGACATATCCTAATTTTGAAATTATCCTTGTGGACAATGCCTCTTCTGATGGTTCCGTGGAATATGTCAAGGAACATTTCTCAGAAATCCATATTATCGAAAATCCAAAAAACTACGGCTTTGCAAAAGGGAATAATATTGGGATTAAAGTCGCAAAAGGAGAACTGATAGCAACATTGAATACTGATACGGAAGTCACACAATTATGGATTGAAGAACTTGTCAAGGGTATAACTTCTAGTAAAGAGGTGGGGATGTGCGCATCAAAGATGCTTTTTATGAAAAATCCTGAGATTATAAATTCAACAGGCATATGCATTTCAAGAAGTGGAGCCTGCTGGGATAGAGGCATGTTCGAGCGCGACAATGGGCAATATCAGTCTATTGAGGAAGTTTTTGGCCCATGTGCAGGTGCAGCAATGTATCGAAAGAGCATGCTTGAAGAAATTGGTTTATTTGATGAGGATTTTTTTGCATATATGGAGGATGTAGACCTTGCTTTCCGGGGGAGACTTGGAGGATGGAAATGCATGTATGTACCCAATGCTGTGGTATATCATTTTCATGGCGGAACTGCAGGGGTTGGATCTGATTTTTCCATATATTATGGTAATAGAAATATCCTATGGAATTCGGTCAAGAATTTTCCCCCTCGGATGTTGCTTACATCCTTACCCTGGATTATAGGAAGAAACATTGCTGTAATACCATATTATATTTTTAAGGGTCGTGGTACCACAATAATTAAATCTAAAATCGATGCAATCAAAGGTATTCCGAAAATATTGACAAAAAGATTAAACAACTCAGTTGACAAACATGAAATTCAAAAATATTTACATACATGGGCTAGTATTCCTATCAACCATACAAAATGAACAAAGTTAAACATGTAGATATATATTAAAATAAGTACGTCTTGAAACTAAAAGGTAGAGCTATGGAAAATATAGATGGTGTGGTCATCAAAACCCTGAAAGTTGTCCCGGATGAGCGGGGATGGCTTATGGAAATTTTGCGATGTGATGATGAAATATTCAGCAAGTTTGGTCAGGTCTATATAACCACTGCATATCCCGGGGTCGTTAAGGGCTGGCATTACCACAAAATGCAAACGGATAATTTCACATGCGTTCATGGGATGATGAAAGTGGTTTTGTATGATGCACGTGAGGAGTCACCAACTTATAAAACCATATTGGAATTATTTGTGGGCGAAAAAAATCCGATTTTGGTAAGTGTTCCTCCAGGCGTATATCATGGTTTCAAAGCGATTGGTACTGAAACAGCTTATTTTTTAAGTATTCCTACACTTCCTTATAATTATGCTGAGCCTGATGAATACCGCCTGCCCCCCGATACTAAGGAAATTCCATACGACTGGGGACTTGCCCCCGGCTTAAAACATGGTTAAATCAGATGAGGTTAAAACGTTGAATCTACTAGTGACCGGCGGATTGGGATTTATCGGTAGCAACTTTATCCGGTATATGCTGGATAAATATCCGGATTCCAGGATTATCAATCTCGATAAAAAGACCTACGCAGGAAATCCTGATAACCTGAAGGATATTGAAAACAACACTCACTATTCATTTGTCCGTGGCGATATCTGTGACAAAAACGTTGTTAACAAGCTTATGCAAAAGGTCGATTATGTAGTACATTTTGCAGCAGAAAGCCATGTTGATCGCTCGATAGAAGATGCCTCTCTTTTTGTAAAAACCAATGTTCTTGGTACATCCACCCTTCTTGATAGCGCATTGAGACACAATACAAAAAAGTTTATCCACATATCAACCGATGAGGTTTATGGTAGCAGAATGGAAGGGTCATTCAAAGAAACTGATATTCTTACCCCGTCCAGCCCTTATTCTTCAAGCAAAGCGGGTTCAGACCTGCTTGCACAATCGTATTATATAACACATAAATTACCTGTTATTATAACTCGATGCACCAATAACTTCGGACCTTATCAGTATCCTGAGAAACTAATTCCTTTGTTCATCACAAATATTCTGGAAAATAAAAAGGTTCCGGTTTATGGAACTGGCAAGAACGTACGCGACTGGATCTATGTGCTTGACCACTGCAAAGCGATTGATTTTATCCTCCGCAATGGCCGTATTGGCGAAATTTACAATATAGGCGGAGGGACTGAAAAAACAAATCTTGAAATCACAAAAAGGATTCTGGAATTACTTGGAAAGGATGAATCAATGGTTGATTATGTTAAAGACCGACCGGGTCATGATTTGCGGTATTCGCTTGATTGTTCCAGATTAAAATCGCTTGGATGGACGACAGAGCATGATTTTGATTCTGCGCTTGAATATACTGTCAAATGGTATATCGAGAATCGCTGGTGGTGGAAAAAATTAAAACATTGATATTTGGCGCTGGCGGCATGCTCGGCAGGGAATTGTGTAATGTATTTCCTGATGCAATTAAGCTAAAGCATCGTGATATTGACATACGAAATAGAAAAATGGTCCTCAAAACAATTGAGATGGAGAAACCAGACGTTGTGATAAATGCTGCTGCTTATACTTCTGTTGACGAGTGCGAAGATCATCAGGAACTGGCGTTTGATGTAAACGGCATTGCACCCGGCTACATAGCAGAGGGATGCTCTAATACCGGCGCTAAACTAATCCATTATAGTTCGGATTATATATTCGATGGCTCTAAAAAAGAATACATAGAATCGGACCTGCCAAATCCTATCAATATTTATGGTAGCTCCAAGCTTATGGGCGAGAAGAATGTTATTCAGAATACGAATAATTACAGGATCATCCGGACCTCCTGGCTCTTCGGAGCGCACGGTGTGAATTTTGTTGATACAATGATGAAGTTAAAAGAGCAGAAGGAAACGGTGAAAGTTGTAAATGACCAGTTTGGTAAACCAACCTATGCTTATGACCTTGCCAGAAAAACCGTCGAAATCGTTGGACTTGTACCTGATATCTACCATATCACTAATGAAGGGGTGTGTTCATGGTTCGAATTTGCATCTGCTATTATAGATAATGTAACGCCATGCAAAAGTGAAGAGTTCGTCAGAAAAGCTAAGCGTCCAACATATTCGGTTCTGGTTAACACTAAAACAACCCCGATGCGGCACTGGAAAGATGCACTTGCTGAGTATTTAAATAAGCGGAAAACAATGATGGGTTATTTATGAAGGGTATAATACTCGCAGGTGGAACAGGCTCTCGCCTTTATCCTTTGACCAAAATTACAAATAAACACTTACTGCCGGTCTTTGATAAACCCATGATATACTATCCACTGCAGACACTAATCGATGCAAGTATCGAAGAAATCATGATCGTTTCCGGTCGCGGTCATGCCGGGCATTTCCTTGAACTTTTGGGTTCAGGCGCAGAGTTCGGAGTGCATCTTACCTATGAGATTCAGGAAACAGCCGGCGGAATTGCCGAGGCTTTGAGCCTTGCCAGGAATTTTGCAGATGATGAATCGGTGACGGTAATCCTTGGCGATAATATATTTCAAGATAATGTGAAAAAAGAAGTTGCATCTTTTAAATCTGGCGCTATGATATTCTTAAAGGAAGTACCGGATGCAAATAGATTTGGAGTGGCTGAGAGGCAGGGGAACCGTATTATTTCGATTGAAGAAAAACCAAATGTTCCTAAATCGAATCTTGCAGTTACAGGATTGTATGTTTACGATTCCCGGGTATTTGATATAATACATACCTTGAAACCTTCAGGTAGAGGGGAACTTGAGATTACAGATGTAAATAATGAATATATTCGCAGAGGTGAGATGAGTTATTCTGTGCTTTCAGGATACTGGAGCGATGCCGGGACGTTTGAATCATTATTCAGGGCAACTGAATTGGTCCGGAAAATGAAACGATGAACCTAAGAATATACATTTGAATTAATTGGATTTACATTGTGTCTATAATTAGACACTTATAAAATTTTAAAATGAGTACTATTAAAAAGAAAAATACGTCAGAAATTACTGATATTTTATGGACAGGATCTCAACGAAAATAATAAGAAATACTTTTTTTAATATATTGGGAGGATCATGGGGTCTTTTAATAAAGATTCTCTTAACACCATTCATAATACATTACATAGGCACAGAAAGGTTCGGGATATGGGCTCTTGTGCTCCTGTTTACCGGATACTTTGCACTTCTTGACCTCAGCATCGGGACTTCTGTGGTAAAATATATTTCTATGCATTATGCCAAGAAAAAATTCGATTCCATCAATAAAGTCGTGAACTCCGCCCTGGTGTTTTATGCTGTCGCGGGGTTGATCTCCTGGATATCGGCAATTTTTTTAATAAAATGGGTTGTTGAGAACATTCTCCATATACCTCCATCCCTTATCGATGAAGCGAATTTTGTCCTTACATGGGGGGTCTTTATCTTTGCGTTCTCAAATACCATGAACGTTTTTGGCTCTGTCATCATTGGTCTTCAGAAAATGGACGTGACCAACAAAATCAAAATCGTTGTAACCACTCTTGAGGGCATTGGAATAGTTCTGTTCCTTATCGGAGGCTTCGGGCTTACAGGTCTTATACTGAATACAGGAATAATCGCGGTCATTACTTCGCTTGCCTATGTCGTAGCCTCTAAAAGAGTCTTCCCGCAGCTTGCAATTGGTCGCAGATTTCTTGACACAAAAATACTTAAAGAACTCTTGACGTTCGGTGCAAAACTGCATTTCAGCCGCATAGGCGACATGATGCACTTCCAGACCGATAAAATTTTCATCACATATTTTCTCCAGTTAAGCTTCGTGACTTTCTATGAAGTCGCAAATACTGTTGCATTTACAATGCGGATGGTTCCCTTAGCCATTGTGAGCGCCATCCTTCCCGCTGCCTCGGAGATTAAAGCTGCCGGGGATGAAAAATCCTTAAGAGAGCTTTACATGCGCTCGTCCAAATACCTTTCATTGGTAAGCATTCCTCTTCTTTTTTTTACTTTTTTCTTGGCTCCAAGTATTATCGAGGTGTGGCTCGGAAATGGATATGAACTCTCTGTGATAACCCTTCAGGTACTCTTGTTAGGTTATTTTGCAAATATACTGACATCCTCCGGCAGCCAGGTTGCTATCGGTCTTGGAAAGCCTGATTACGTCATGAAGAGTTCCATCATAGCCACGTTATTGAACCTTGTCCTGAGCATACTTTTGATAGTAAAAATTGGCTATTTCGGCGCTGCCTTGGGCACATCAATAGCAATGACTATAGCTGCTGGTTACTTTATTTTAACCCTGCACAGGACTCTTGGTATCGCAAACTTCTTCTTTTTCCAGAGAGTTCTCTTTTCCCCTATAGGAGCCAGCGCCATTGCATTGCTCAGTTTATATCCAGCTGCACATTTTCTTAATACCAGCCTCATCTCCCTTGTATTCGAAGCCCTTCTATTCTGCGCCATGTATTCAGTAATTATCCTGAAAATGAACTGCTTTGATGCTTATGATGTAGAATTGATTAAAGACTACCTTCCGATTAAAATTTGAATCCCCTCATGTCCCTTGATACCGAAACATTGTAAAACTCTGACCTGAAGGTAACATTTATTATCTTAATCTCCTTGCCATCGGCTTCGAAGGGTACAGCCCTTATATAAGTGCCCATTGTCTGGGATGGTTCGATGATCCTTGTTATCTCAACTGCGCTCCCTTTCGGTATTTTCTCCTTGCCCCCTTTATCAGCAAAGAAGCCATCTTGTTTACGGTAATAAAAGCCAACATCTAAGGGCTCATTTTCTGCCTCGATTGTCCAGGTAACGCTGACATTTTTATCCAGCAATTTCCTGTCAGAAGGCGTCCAGGTGATGAAATTCAAAAGTCCTGCGTTAGGATTTGCGACCTCGTATATCTCTGTTTTCATCCCTTTGCCAATCTTTTGCATGAATTCAGGATACCTTGAGTGATATTCAATTTGTGGGAGATAGACGGAGAAAATTGCTGGAGCGAAATATTCGTAATCACCCTTGCTGAAGATTTTGGATAAATAGTAGTTATGTAATGTATTATTCAAAGGCGTCGGGATATCAGGGTTAATGATTGTGCTGACGACCACTATTGCATCTGGATTTGTATCATAGAATTGCTGCGCTGGGAAATACTCAACTTTAGCGGTAGAATAATAATCGTACATATTCCTGAAGTCTCCTCCCTGCCCGTACCAGTTAAAACTCGCATCGCCAATAGTAACGATTGAGATGTTCCTGGCTCCCAGCTCGTTTGTGTATTCTGCCGATTCCTTAACATTTACTTGCATATGGGTTTCCTCTATCTGGGGAAAAACAAACAATGCCATAAAGATAGAAAGGATTACGGTAGAATAAACTATATATTTCCAATTTTGTCTGTCCAATATTAAACATTTTTTACCTATACTAATCCCCTTCTCCAATTCAATAAGCATAACTGCGGCAGCCAGTGCATACGCAGGATAAGCAGGAATCAAATGCCTGAAAGCCGGATTGACCATTAAAAAAACGGGGATTATCATCCATGCCACAGGAATCAGTAAGCGATGGTCTCTATTCTTAAGAAGGAGTATAATAGAGCCAAAAGCAAATATGGTCACAATCGGACCTGCAACAATAGGCAGTGATTTTAAATAATACTGGGGATTGACCCAATAAAGACCGTGGGAAGTGAAAGATACAAGCTGACCATGAAGCAGCGAATCTACCACTCCTTTTAAAAAATCTGAAAAGTTTATCAAAGCGATAAGACCTATTATTGCTAAAATAGGCGCTGCTATTTTAAGAATTTTCCATCTATATTTTATGGATAATGCCAGTAACACCACTGGTACTAAAAATCCAAGGTATACAACTCCCGTCTTTTTTGTAAACAATGCCAACAGCAGCACTGGTATTACAAACACAAACCATTTACTATTATTTGCGGCCTTGATTACTGCAAAAACTGAAAGTGCGACAAAAAACGCCAGAGGAACATCGATAAGCATCAAATGGCTCATTGAAAGAAAATAAGGGAAAGACAAAAGCAGCGCCCCTGCTACAAACCCTACTTTACGATTCCACAGCTCTTTTCCAATATAATACGTTACTACCGCGGTCAGAGCAAAAAGCGCAGTACGTAGAACCTGTATTACGATCCTTTCTTCCCCAAAGAGCCTGAACATATAACCATCTAAAATCGGCATAACGAAATACGTAGACCCTGAGCTACCTACAGGATATGCATCTCTCAAGCCATTGACTTCTATGTATTTTGCATAATCAAAATATACCCGATAATCGTTGTTGACTTCCGGCATATTCCAGAGGAACATAGAGATTACAAACGCTGCTGCAAACAAATAGATGAGAACATAGCGTTCATCGAGTTCCAGTTTCACGTTTGTTAATATGTAGGAAAATATCAGAGCAGATATAAGGAAAAGTAAGCTTTTCCCTATGCTAACTGTGGGTACTCCTGACCAGAACAAAGCGACAGGAGAGCCGCTTGTGTAGGAAGCGGGGTATTTTATCATTATGAGGGTTACACCATAGGATAAAAGAATAGAAATAGCAATAATAATATTGGTTTTTTTGTTATCCATAGTTTTCACTCATTATGAGGGTTTTTAATATCATTGAACGTATAAACGTTTTCTTTTCACACTTGAAGATGGAATTTGTTTCCTTATATTTTCATCTAAATGCGCTGGGGACTACGTCCCCAGACCCCCGGAAATGCCATTGTGCTCTGCCCGGCATTTATCACCATCAGGGGCACAGGTATCAGTAAGGTAAGCAATACCTTTTTGCTCTGCCATCGGCGGCGCTTCAAGGAAGCCGAAGCGACCATAGAATTTTCGAAAAACAGCAGATGTGTGTTACTATTTACACTTTCGGCTCATATCAGCAAACCGGCGCTGGGGTTGCGACCCCAGACCCCGGTGAGGCGCCGCCGCTGGCGGGGTTTAACGTGAAATCTTCTCTTGCATACATTCAATATACTAAACTTACCTCATTTTTCTTATTCCCGATACTGCGCAAGCAATCCCCTGCCAGCGCTGCGTGTCGCATGGAGGTGGGCGCAGGGGTTTGAGTTCAGATTGAATAGTATTTCCACAAATAATTTATGGTTTCCAGACCGTTATCCCTTCAATTCGCTCAAAATCGCCATCTCTTGATGCAATATTACTAATTTTATTGTTTTTCATCACAGATGCGTGAAGAGCATCACTGGGTAATAAAAAATATAGTTTCCCCAATTCTGATGCTTGTTTATAATCTTTGGAATTAACAGAAACTATTTTTAAGCCTTTCAGGCAATCCAAAAACTCATTAAATTCTTCAACCACCTCATAACATAAATTAGATATTTTTTTGTCTCTTTTTATAGAGTTAATAATTTTTTTCCGATCTTGTGTTTCGAGAAGAATTGAACCTTTGTGCATCAAGATAATAAATGAAACTTCATCAAGAACAACCGGGGTAGTAGCTGCTTTGATCTCATTAAGCTCAACTTTTTCTAAAAAATTTGCGACAGATTCACCATATTCTGGATTGGGTAAAGAATAATCCAGGAATATATTTGCATCGATGAAAATGCGCTCAGAATTCTTGTATTCAGAAAGCTTCAATCTTCGCCTCTTCCATGCCAGTCCTCTTCTATTGACGAAATGAATTCATCGTCAATTTTCTTTAAACCTACAAATCCATAGTGCCTTTTAGTGCTTGTTTTTGGTCTAATCAAAATTTCATGCATTTTGGTAAGAACTTCAAATTTTTCTATACCGAGTTGTTTGAGAATCCCTTTTGGGATGAGTATCCCTTCTTTAACAGTTTTTACTTCCATTTCAAATCCTCAAATAACTGTTTAGTATTCAATTTATATAAGCTTCACGTAGTTACGAATCAAAGAAGGTAATGATCTCATGAAAACGATATTCCTCCAAAGCAACCTCATTTTTCCTATTCCTGACACAGTGCAAGCAAACCTGCCCTGCCAGCGCTGCGGGTCACATGGGGAGGTGGGCGCATGGGTTTTGAGCTTTGAAATTGAAGGTTTGGGCATGGCAAGTTGAATTTCAGATGCATAAAATATCTGTCTGCCAATTGCCTACTGCAGGATGCACTGAATTAGCAGAAAATATTATTACTCTGTTATTCTATCAACAATCAACAAATCGCAGATTTATACAGATTAAATCACACAATTATTATATTATCGCAGTTTCGGCGCACTGCGGAGTCCGATGCAGCCGCAAGCGTACAATATAAAAACAACGAACTCAAAACGAACTGCTGTGAACTCACGCTACCAGAGTTCATTGTTAATTAATTAAAACATTCCTGGCGCATCACGTAACCCGATAAGACCTAAACATAACGCAAATATAAACTCCCCTGCGCCAGCGTTCCCCATGCAGGAACGTCCGCCTTAAGCCCTATGACCCATAGAAAGAATACAGCGTAAACAGCGCAATAACCACCTGGAATAACAACACGACCAGCACAACCTCATATTCATACGCTGTACCTTTTATTTTTCTTAACAATAAAATAGCAATATGCGGTACGCTGTAAACCTTGTCTCTCACGGCAAGGGAGCCGTCATCTAACAATTTAGCCGTCCATTCAGGTCTGAGCTTCCCTCTTGCTTTTAGCAGGAATTCGACATAGTACAATGCAAAAATAATAACAGCAGATTTTTCCATGTTGCCAATTATCGCAACTATCGCCACAATCGCCCCAACAGGATAAGTTAATGTATCCCCGGGAAATACTCTGGCAGGGTATTTATTAAAATACAGTAAGGCTGCCAGGGCAGAAACCGTTGCGACAACAACCACAGTGGCTACCGTATTTCCATTGCTGTAAGCTATAATGCCGAGCGTGGAAAGTGTTACTATCCCCATCCCGGCTTCCAGACCATTGTAA
>JAHFCV010000176.1 GCA_023249275.1 Candidatus Methanoperedens sp. | reverse complement strand
GCGCTGGTTTTTATTGCTTTTGTTGCATCTGGCAAAGTAACCGCAGATGAACACAGATAAACACAAATACGCATCGTGGTTTTGGGCGCGCGGGAGTTTATATTTTGCATTTAATAATTTAGATTGTAACCGAGAATTCAATATGATTTTCAGAAAGCGTAGCAATTAATCTGTGGTTCATCTGTGTTTATCTGTGGTTCCGTTTCCTCATATTCCATAACAACCATATTTATGTATTACAAGTAAAATATATAACTTGCATGTTTATTACAAACATTAGGATGCGTATCATAAAATAAAATAAGTTATTTTTATGAAATCCCCATTATGAAGGGTTTAAATAGTGTCTAAGTCAGGTTAATACGCAGTTCAACTGTTACAGCGCACAAATGATGACCAGACCGCTATCCTGCGCCGCAAAAAAGATAGACTGTGTGAAAAACATGCCCTGTCAAAAATATTTATATTGAACTATTATATAAGTTCCAGCCCCTTCAGTTTCTCCCTTGTCGGCACCCCGTTCTCGTCCCATCCCCTGAAATGATAGTATTCATCCAGTGCCTTCCCAAACTCCGCCCTATTGAGCCCGCCGCTCCCAAAGAACCTCTCCGGCAGAGTGTCATCCTTTCGTGAAAATCCAGCCTCGATATTGAACAGCCGCTCAAGGTTCCAGATTCTCTCGCCGCATTTGCGGAACTCCTCAGTCGAATATTCCACACCCGTTGCCGCGCTCAGCATGTTCGCAAACTCCAGTTCCGATATCGCAAACGATGAGAATATGCACAGCACAAGCGAATCAAGGGCTGCCGTCGCATTCTGGAATGCCTGTACAAGCCCTGCTTTTCCTGAAAATGTCTTTGGCTCAACCTTTATAGGCTTTCCCAGAATCTCGGGCGCGACCATATAAGCGCGCAGGTGGCATCCCCCGCGGTTTGAGGTGGCGTAGGCAAGCGCCATCCCGAAGACGCCCCGCGGGTCATAGCCCGGAAGCTCAAGCCCCTTTATCTGCATCCCGACATCTTTTCTGTGCGATTTTGAAAGAGCCTTTGAACCCCTGCCGAGTTCCTCACCGACCCCTTCTTTTTCACCTATTTTTTCAACAAGCCCTGATAATTCTTTTATGTCCTCACCCATTATTTCTGCATAAGCCGCAATCGTCGAGCCTGAGGAGATGGTATCCATTCCGTAGTCGTTGCAGAGGCGGTTGATTTTGATAATTGCATCCAAATCCATGTTGTTATTATCAGGCCCGTATGCCCACAGGGTTTCGTATTCCGGGACTTCATGCCCTTCAAATGCGCCGCTTTTTATGACGTGCTTGCATGCGACAGTGCAGTTATAGCAGGCATGACCTTTAATGTCATAATTTTCTTTAATGAATTCACCTGAGACTTTATCCATACCTGCAAACCCGCTTTTCCTGAAGTTCTGTGCAGGCAGGAGCTTCATATAGTTCAGGAGATTTGCCATTGCAGAAGTCCCGTATGTTGAAAGTCCTTTCGATGCGCCAGCTCCTTCTTTTGCGAGGTTCAGAGCCTCATGCCGCGCTTTATCAAATCCCTCCTCATCAGCGATGGCGGGTTTAATGTCGCCTTTTACCACCACAGCCTTCAGGTTCTTTGAACCCATGACAGCGCCAAGACCCCCGCGCCCGCAGGCATGGAAATAGTCGTTCATCACATTGGCTATGGAAACAAGCCGCTCGCCAGCCCTGCCAATGCATGCAACCCGTCCCTGAGATGACAGCTTATCCGTGCATGCCCTGACGTTTTCCCCCCATAGCTCGTTTGCATTGTTGATTTCAATTTCATCATTCTTGATAGAGATGTAAACAGGCTTTCCAGCCTTGCCTTTATTATCAATGCATCAATCCCTGCGAACTTTAACTCTTTCCCGAAAAACCCGCCGCTGCTTGAATCAAAAATAGTGCCGGTAAGCGGGGATTTTGACACCATCGCGTGCCTTCCTGACATCGGGGCAAGTGTTCCTGTGAGAGGTCCTGTTGCGAATATGAGAATATTTTCAGGGGTTAGCGGGTCGATACCGGGGTCTATGGCATCGCAATACAGTTTTACTCCCAGACCTCTTCCACCGATAAAGGAACGAAGATTATCGGAATTGCTCTTTGATTCCTTTATTTCGCTGTCCGCCAAGTCAATGGTTACGGTTTTACCTGTCCAGCCGTGCATAGGATTTAGAATATGGGTTTTTGTATTAAAGGATATGGCTAATATTATTATCCCTTAATCCATGCATGATACCCAGTAACGACTCAATGTCCTTTGTTTTATTTATTTCCACGCGCGTTGGCTTGATGTTTTTCATGCCTTTTGTGAACCACACGGCTTTTACATTCAAATCCCGAAACGAGAACAAACCATACCTGCGGCACATAGCCTCGTATTCAAAAAAGTCATCCAGTCGCTCCTCGCTCGTCTGCGGCGGCAAAAGTTCCCCCTTATCAAGATAGTGCTTGAGCCTCCTGAAAATATACGGGTTACCGATGGCAGCCCGTCCTATCATTAGCCCGTCACACTGCGTATAATCAAGCACATGCTTTGCGGTTTTTTCATCAACGATGTCCCCGTTCGCGATTACTGGAATGGAAATCTCTCTCTTGATGCCTTTAATAAAATCAAGGTTGGATTTTCCTGAATACTGCTGCTTCTGCGTCCGCCCGTGGACTATAAGCGCCGATGCGCCTGCCTTCTCGATTACCCGCGCAATTTTCAGCGTTTCTTCAAGGCTTCTTAATACCCGGATTTTTGCGGTGAGCGGGACATCGAGTGAACCAGAAAGCCGTTCTATGATTTCCCTGATGACTTCGGGTTTCTCTAAAAGCGCCGCGCCGCATTCGTTTTTGATAATGTTCTGGGCAGGGCAGCCAAGATTCACATCTATGAGCTCCGGAGAATATCTTTCTGTTATGATATGCGCCGACCTGACTAATGAATCTGCATTGGAACCCAGTAATTGGATTCCAAGCGGTCTTTCTTCCTTACAGGTAAAACCCCGTGTCATGGTTTTTTGGTTTTCCCGCACAACAGCTTCGGAAGACGTCATCTCCGAATATACAAGAGACGCACCGTATTTTTTGCAAAGCAGCCTGAAGGGAAGGTTTGTAACATCAGACATGGGCGCCAGAATGAGATTGCCGTCCAATTTTTGTTTTCCGATGTTCATACGTTTTTAATCCTGATTGGGACACCATTTTTTTCCGGTTATTTAAATTTGTCCCTGTGTTAATGTTAATTGGGTGACTATACAAAACCTGTTCCTGCACAAACTATAAATATTATGTTCGCATATATACGAATAGTGGGCAGAAAAATAAACTTTTTTTGCAAACCACCATCAAACCCTCCTGCCCACTAATCCCTATTATTAAAGCTTCTCCCTTTTTTGTATTTGTGCTATTTTCTCTTCAAATTCCGGGCTCACTATAGCATTAAGATGCAGCCCCACCTCTTCCGGGGTGTAACCAAGCGCCATGCCAAGCAACTGGGAATAATGAATCACCGGCAGGTTATAGGTCTTCCCCGCTTTTGCAAGTTCCACCTGTCCCCCGTCGTACTGCAGATGGCAGAAAGGACAGGCATCCACGATGCAATCAACGCCTGCTTTTTTCATTCTCTCAAGCTTGTATTCCGTCATCTTAAGCGAGGTCTCAAGCATTGCAGACCGGACACCTCCGCCAGCGCCGCAGCAGTTTGTTTTGCCTTCGTAAGGCACGCTGACTGCGCCTAACGCCTCCACAAGCTCGTCAAAGAACACAGGGCAGTCAAAGCCCCCCAGTTTCCTGTCCTTTGTTGGCTTCATGAGATGGCACCCGTAGTGAACCGCAACCCTGAGTTCAAGAGGCTTCTCGATTGCATTGCTCAATTTCCCGGCGCCTATGTCCTTATAGAGAAATTCGATTATGTGCCTGACCTCGATAGTGCCGAGGTATTCCTTATCTATCTTTTTGAGATGGCTGTTCACTTCGTTTCGAAGCTCATGGTCGTTTTTCAGGATGTTGTTGGCGTCCATCAGGGAACTGAAGCAGCCGTTGCAGATAGTGAGTAAATCAGTATTCTTCTCCTCTGCCAGCACGAGGTTCCTTGATGCGACGGCAAGCCATGTAATTTTGTCAAATGAGCGAAA
>JAHFCV010000028.1 GCA_023249275.1 Candidatus Methanoperedens sp. | reverse complement strand
GGTTTGACCGGAAGACAGCAGAAAGCAAGCGCCCTCAGGTCGCCGCCGCCGCAGATGTGCTTTGGCGCATTATACCAGCCGGTCATGGACTGGATTGAAGATACGTCAAAGACAAGCTGGTTGATGATTTCCGGATTGGCGCGTGCAGCGCGCGCAACAGATACCATGTCTGCGCCGTGCGAGAACATCTCTTTGGCACTCTCAAAATCCACGATTGAATTATTGCCGATAATGAATAAATTGGTTGAATTCCGAACGCGTTTGATAACCCCGATATCAACACCCTGAGGATGCATGGCGTCTATATGGATGATGTCAGCCCCAGCTCTTTCGAGAGCTACGGCAAGCTCGACATCATTCACCACATTGGCTCTTGTTTTAACCGAAAGCACAACCCCGGTTTTCTTTATCTCCCTGATGTAATCGCACAGACGCGGAACGTCTTTCAACAATGCTTCTCCAGCGCCGAGTTCAGTCATTTCGGGCTGCCTGCAATGCGCGTTTATCTCAAGTATGGCGCCGTATTTCTTAGCCAGGTTTGCCGCTTCTATATAAGGTTCAAGCGATGCAGCGCGCACATTGACTGCTATTGTGGTAATTCCCTTTGACGCTTCAAGCTCTGAATTCAGGAATTCCATGGGTTCGTCGGACACGAACTCTGTTCTGCCGCGCCCTTTTTCTTTCCGCGCAGCTTCATTCGTTTTCTCATCAAGATTATAGCCTCCCATGATGACCAATCCGGCATTCTTGAATCCGGAGGCGAACTTACTGTCAGTTATGCCTGCCATAGACGCCAGAGCAATGGGATTTTTGAAAGAGGCGTAACCGACTTTAATATCAAATAAATTTTCCATCACGTTATTCCTTCTAATGTAACCGTCTCCAGTTGTTTCTTTTATTTAAGAATCTTACGCTAAAACAATTTCATAACCTTTTTATATCAATAATCCTTTTTTAAGCCGTAATACTGGTGGTTCAATGGTCACAAATGAAATTTTTGATAATTATTTACCAGTCGTAATTCTTACGATTATAGGTGTTGTGTTCGTAGCCATGTCATTATTCATGTCGAGGATGGTACGACCCAGCAATAAAACGAAAGAAAAATTATCCACGTACGAATGCGCGGAAGTGCCCGTGGGGGACGCCCGGGTACATTTTAACATACAATATTACCTGATTGTGATTGTTTTCCTGATATTCGATGTTGAAGTCCTGTTTTTATACCCGTGGGCTGTGCAATTCAAGCAGCTTGGACCGCTTGGGTTTTTTGAGATGATTATATTTATTGAAATACTTATTATCGGGCTTGCTTATGCCTGGAGGAAGGAGGCTTTAGAGTGGATCCAGTAACTATTGACACTACAAAAATTAAAACCGTTAAGAAGAAGCCTGTGACAGCTCTTGAAAAACTGGAAGACACAGGGCTTATCAGCACGGTTCTGGCTGCAAGGGAACGGGAAGGATTGATTCTCTTTTCAACGGTTGACCAGATTTTTAACTGGGCGCGTTTGAGTTCTCTCTGGCCTGTTACTTCGGGTCTTGCCTGCTGCGCTATTGAAATGATGGCTGTAGCAATGGCTCACCACGATATTGCGCGCTTCGGGATGGAGATTTTCAGAGCCAGTCCAAGGCAGGCTGACCTCATGTTCGTGGCAGGGACTGTTACCAAACGCATGGCTCCAAGGGTAAAACAGCTTTATGAAATGATGCCAGAACCCAAGTGGGTAATCGCTGTAGGAAGCTGCGCGTCAACAGGCGGACCATATCATGAGTCGTATGCAGTCTTAAAAGGCGTGGATTTGATCATACCTGTGGATGTATACATTCCGGGCTGCCCGCCGCGCCCTGAGGCATGGTTATACGGGGTTATCCAGCTTCGGGAGAAAATCAAGAACGAAGGATACGGCGCAAAATGGGGGCTTAATAAATGAATCCGGCAGAAGAGTTAAAACAGAAATTGCCTGCTGCTGTTGTAAGTACTGGAATGCAGTTGAATAAGCCCATGGCTGTAATCAAGAAAGAAGAGCTTTTAAATGCCGCCAAAAAAGTAAAGGAAATGGGTTTTGACCATCTTTCTGTGATTACCGGCACCGATTATAATGACCATTTCGAGGTTGTATATAACTTCTTTTCATACGAAAAAAAACAGAATCTTGTGCTGAAGGTAATTACAGACCACGACAATCCTGAAGTGGACTCGTTAACATCCCTCTGGAAAGGAGCAGACTGGCTTGAACGGGAAACGTATGACCTTGTGGGGATAAAATTCACAGGTCATCCTAATCTTATCAGGATACTGCTGCCTGACGGCTGGGTGGGACATCCCCTCAGAAAGGACTACGACATGAATACTGAGCAATTCGTCACCATGGGAGAAGGCGGGGAAGATGTAGTAAGTACGGATGGCGGAAACCTGTTGAGGAGGAAATAACGTGGAAACGGATGAACTTCTTATAAACATGGGTCCTGTGCACCCAAGCACGCACGGAGTTTTGCGTTTCAAATTAAGGATGGACGGCGAGATAATCAAGGAATGCACGCCTGTCCTGGGTTACCTCCACAGGGGAACGGAAAAACTCGGGGAAATGAAAACGTATCTGCAATTTATCCCATACACAGACAGGCTCGATTATGTCTCAGCTTTTCCCAATAATTATGTTTTTGTCAAAGCAGTGGAAGAACTTGCAGGCATCGAAGTACCACTGCGGGCAGAATACATCCGTGTTATTACAATGGAGCTTAACAGGATAGTGAACCACCTCGTATCTATCGGCTCCCTGCTGATGGATCTGGGTGCAGCGACCATGATAATGTGGGGATTCAGGGAACGAGAGAACGCACTCCAGCTATTCGAGAAGCTCTGCGGCGCAAGGATGACCTTCAATTACATCAAGCCCGGCGGGGTAAGAGAAGATATTCCCGAAGGCTTCATACCCCAACTCAATGAGTTTTTAAAAGACATGGAAAAACGCATTGAGGATTATGAACAGCTTATCAACAGCAACGAAATATTCCTCATGAGGATGAAAAATATCGGCGTGATAAGCGCGCAAGAGGCAGTAAATTACGGCATGACAGGTCCAACGCTTCGGGGTTCAGGCGTAGATTACGACCTTCGCAGATATGAGCCGTACTCCATTTACCCAGACCTTGATTTCAAGGTTTGTTCGCGCCCTGAGGGCGACAGCTACGCACGCTATATAGTGAGAATAGACGAGATGAAAGAGAGCCTGCATATCCTGCGGCAGGTGGTAGACACTATGCCCGAAGGCAAGATAGTTTCCAATCCTAAATACGGGATAGCTCCGATGACAGGCACGCCTTCTGCGGTTTCGACATATTTCCCCAGGATTTTCACTCCCCCGGCAGGCGAGGTTTACAGCAGGATTGAAGCGCCGAAAGGGGAACTGGGTTTTTACGTTGTGAGCGACGGGACGACTAAGCCTTATCGCGTCAAGATACGCTCGCCTTCTTTCTGTAATCTTACAGCCATACCCAAAATGGTTGTGGGGCTTAAAATCCCTGACCTGATAGCCGCTTTTGGAACCATTGACGTTGTGCTTGGCGACGTGGACAGGTGATAAAATGATAGCAAACGCTTACGAACTGATAGTGTATATTTTAACGTTACTCGGTGTTTACGAGCCAGTCCTTAACATATTCCAGTTGCTTGGAATCGAATATGTTTTAAAAATCATAATCGTACTCGTGGAGATAGGTATCCTGTTCGTTTTTGTGCTTCTCACAGTTATGTTCCTGACATGGATGGAACGTAAAGTTGTTGCAATGGTGCAGGCAAGGTATGGCCCAATGGTCACAGGACCGCGCGGGCTCCTCCAGCCAGTTATGGACGGTATCAAGCTTATCGGGAAAGAAGATATTGTTCCGGCTAAGGCTGACAGGTGGGTATTCACGCTTGCGCCTTTCATTGTATTCATCCCGGCGCTCCTTGTGTTTATCCCACTGCCGTTTGGTCAATCCCTGATAATCTCGGATTTGCGTGTAGGTTTGCTCTATATCATTGCGATTTCAGCCGTATCGCCGATTGCTATCCTGCTTGCAGGATGGGCGTCCAATAACAAGTATTCGCTGATGGGCGCCATGAGGGCTGTGGCGCAGGATATCAGTTACACCATACCGCTTGCCCTTGCTGCAATCGCTGTGGTCATGTTTACAGGTTCTCTCAGCACCGTGGATATAGTGAATGCCCAGAACGGGACATGGTTCGGCGTAATCCCCAGATGGTTCATATTTTTACAACCCTTAGGGTTTATTTTGTTCCTTATTGCCTCTATTGCTGAAATGGGCAGAATACCATTTGACTTCCAGGAATCCGAATCAGAGCTTGTGGCAGGTTTCTTCACAGAATACAGCGGAATGAAATTCGCCATGTTCTTCCTTGCTGAGTATGCCCATTTATTCTCAGTTTCAGGAATAATTGTCATGCTCTTCCTCGGTGGATGGGCTCTCCCGATACTTCCTTTTGTTCCGGCAGCATTAGTTCAGCTGGTATCTCTGGGAGTTTTCCTGGTTAAAACATATGCGGTTATATTCTTTGCAATGTGGCTCAGGGATACTGTCCCCAGGGTCAGGATTGACCAGCTTCTCAATATCGGATGGAAAATAATGATACCGCTTGCTCTTTTGAACCTGCTGGT
The DNA here is from genome assembly GCA_023249275.1 of Candidatus Methanoperedens sp. Classification (GTDB taxonomy): domain Archaea; phylum Halobacteriota; class Methanosarcinia; order Methanosarcinales; family Methanoperedenaceae; genus Methanoperedens. The sequence continues at coordinate 12,247 of JAHFCV010000028.1, read as the reverse complement.
AACTGGTTTCCTTATCACCGCAGGGGTGTTCTAAATGGCATGGATAAGTAAGAACTGGGCGATGGGCGGTATAATAAAAGGGCTTATCGTTACGCTAAAACACGTTTTACACATCGGCAACAGACCCACGGTAACAGTGCAGTATCCGTATGAACGGATGAAGCTTTCACCGAGATTCAGGGGACTGCATGCTGTTGATGAGAATGCCTGTATCGGCTGCGGGATATGCGAGGTAAATTGCCCGAACGGAACCATCCAGATAGTCAAGTATAATACCAAATGGTACCCGCAGGTTCATATGGGAATGTGCCTGTTCTGCGGGATTTGCGTTGACGTATGCCCCATGAATGCCATGAAAATGACAGGAAATTATGAACTGGCGGATTATACCAGGGAGAGTCTTGTGTATGGTCCTGACAGGCTGCTCTTCAATAAAGAGGTGAAACAGTGATAGACATTGTATTTTTGGTTATATCAGTTGTGACGATTTTTTCATCCTTAATGGTTGTCAGGGCGAAAAAATTAGTCCACAGCGCGATTTATCTTGCCGGCGCTCTCATTGGCACAGCCGGGCTTTTCATTCTCCTGAAAGCCGAGTTTATAGCATGGGTACAGGTGCTGGTCTATGTCGGGGCTGTTGTGACGCTCATATTGTTCACCATAATGCTAACAAGAAAGGGAGAGGAAGAATAAATGTTCAACAAACTCTTTAATTTATTAATTGCATTGCTTTTATTTGCAGTACTGTTCATGGCTATCGATGATAGTACGAGGGTATGGGCAGGAAAAGATGAGGTAACTCCCATCAGTATCGGGGATATCGCAGGTGGTCCGGAGGTAAGGGGCGGGATATTCAGCGATTTTGTATTCTCTTTTGAACTACTCTCACTGTTACTTCTGGCTGCGTTAATCGGCGCCCTTTACATCGCAAAAAAGGAGGCGTGAAATGTCCCTGTACACATATCTCTTAATTTCAGCAATCATATTCGCAATTGGTGCATACGGAATAATTACACAGAGAAGCGGGATTAAAATCCTCATGTGTATAGAACTCCTGCTCAACTCCGCCAATCTCAATCTTGTGGCGTTTTCAAGTTTCAACGGCAATGCCACAGGGCAGGTATTCGCCATATTTTCAATCGCCATAGCAGCCGCGGAAGCCGCCATTGGGTTTGCAATACTTGTTGCATTGTTCAGGGTACGCGATACCATAAATCTTGACAATATCAACATCCTGAGGTGGTAAGATGTTCAGCGACTACGCAGCATTAATAGTATTGTTGCCTGTGATTGCATTTGTGCTCACGCTTTTCCTGGGCAAGAAACTTCCCCACGGTGGAGCATATCTGCCAATTGCCGCCATCGCAGGTTCGTTTATCATCTCTCTTGGGACTTTCCTTGAAATTTACCCGACTGACGGGATTGTCCAGCAGTCAATGCCGTGGTTTGCGGGTATGAATCTTGGCATACTCATTGACCCGCTTGCTGTGGTAATGCTCATGATGGTTTCGTTCGTAAGCCTGCTCATCCATATCTATGCAGTGGGATACATGTCGCATGACCCTGCAAAACCGAGATATTTCGCTGAGACATCGCTCTTTACCGCGGCGATGTTGAGTGTGATCCTCTCGGATAATATCCTTCAGTTCTTCATTTCATGGGAACTCGTGGGACTCTGTTCGTTCCTGCTCATCGGGTTCTGGTATCATAAGCCGTCAGCAGCAGCAGCGGCTAAAAAGGCTTTCCTTGTAACAAGAGTGGGCGATGTCATGTTCCTTGCAGGAATAGTCCTGCTTTATGTCAATATGAGTGAGATTATTACAAGCCGTGCATTCAGCGTTGGGCCGGAGAATTTTATCCTCCAGTTCAAAACAATGTTCGAGGCAATACCGCTTATCAATCCTACCCAATTGACCTATATCACTTTACTATTCTTCGGAGGCGCCATAGGTAAAAGTGGTCAGTTCCCGCTTCACGGCTGGCTGCCCGATGCCATGGAAGGCCCGACAACGGTATCGGCATTGATTCACGCAGCAACGATGGTTACCGCCGGCGTATATCTTGTCGCCCGGACATTCCCCATGTTTGCGGCAACTCCAGCCACACTTTCAGCCGGGGTACCGGATTCGCTACTTATCGTAGCTTATGTTGGAGGGTTCACGGCGCTGTTCGCTGCCACAATGGGACTTGTAATGAACGACATTAAAAGGGTGCTTGCTTATTCCACAGTAAGCCAGCTCGGGTATATGATGCTTGCCCTGGGAACGGCGGGGGCGGTTGTAGGCGCACAAGCCGTTGGAATATCCATGTTCCACCTGATAAGCCATGCCTTTTTCAAAGCGCTCCTCTTCCTCTGCGCCGGAAGTGTTATTCATGCAGTGGGGACAAACGACATTCGTGAGATGGGAGGTTTGTTTGGCAAGATGAAGATAACCGGGACTACAATGTTCATTGCAGCCCTCGCTCTTGCGGGTATAGGTATCCCTTTCATCAATATCGGCACGGCGGGGTTTTTCAGCAAGGATATGATAATTGAAAAAGCGTTTGAATACGGGGAATTGAAAGGAGATTTCATACCTTACGCTTTTGCCATCATAGCAGCCCTTCTGACATCCATTTATATTTTCAGGCTGTGGTTCATGGCATTTACAGGAAAGCCGCGGTCGGAACGGCATTCGCACGAATCCCCGGGAGTGATGACGCGTCCCCTCATGATACTTGCGTTATTTGCTCTTTTCTTCGGTTTCGCGCACCTTGGATTCTACGATTATCTTAACAAGAATTTTGAACTAATGACCGGGGAAAAGGCTGCTCTTGAAGGCGAAAGTTTACAAATGTCGCCAATCATTGTACTGCTTCCTGTAATAGTCGGGGTACTTGGTCTTCTTATATCGTATGCGATATACCATAGAAGGATGCTGGATATGAGTAAACTCGTATCAACACAAAACCCGCTGTACAAACTATTATTAAACAGGTATTACGAACCTAAAATCGGTGCGGATATAATTGGAGTGAAATTGACTCATGATGTTGTAGCGCAGTCAGGCGAATTCGTGGACAGGAAAATCATCGACGGGCTTGTGATTGATAATATCATCGGCAATACATTATTCAAACTTGGTGAATTTGTCAGGAAATTGCAGACCGGAGTTGTCCAGAATTATGCGTCTGTAACAATACTGGGAATTGGTTTGCTGATAATTATACTCAGAATCAAATTCGGAGGGACATAAATGGCTGCTTTAATTTCATTGATGATTGCAATCCCCCTACTCGGGGCAATCATCACGTTTTTGACAAGGACAAGAGAACAGGCGCGTTCAATAGCGTTACTCACCTCAGGACTCTCCCTTGTAATTTCCCTGATATTATTTTCGCGATTTGACAGTTCAATATCCACTATCCAGTTTGGCGAGTCGTATCCATGGATTGCAAGTCTTGGCGTAAGCCTGAAATTCGGGCTTGATGGGATAGGTATGCCGCTTGTGCTTTTATCTAATATAGTCATCCCGCTTACAGTATTATTCGCATGGGGCGAGACAAAGCAGGCAAACCAATTCTACGGCTTGATTCTTCTTGAGCTTGTGGGAGTGCTTGGAGTATTTACTTCTCTTGACTTCTTTGTGTTCTACATATTCTGGGAAATCGTTCTCATACCCATGTATTTCCTGATAAGCATCTGGGGAGGACCGCGCAAGGACTACTCTGCAATCAAATTCTTCATATACACGCATGTGGCGAGTCTTGTGATGCTGCTTGCAATATTTTCACTCTATTTTAATGCTTGGCAGGTTTCAGGCGTCCCGAACTTTGATATGTTTTACCTGCTGAAAAACTATTCCGTAATTGAATCCCCACTGCTCAAAGATGCAATATTCCTTGCATTATTGTTCGGTTTTCTTGTCAAGATGCCAGCAGTGCCTTTCCACACATGGCTGCCTGACGCCCATGTGGAAGCGCCTACTGCGGGCAGTGTCATACTTGCCGCGCTGCTGCTAAAGATGGGCGGCTACGGCTTGTTCAGGGTAATCCTCCCGATTCTTCCATTTTCAGGCTCGCCTGGCAAATTAATAAGTTTGATGGCTATAATCGGGGTTTTGAGCATTCTTTACGGAACGTTCCTGGCGCTGGCGCAGCGCGACCTGAAAAAGATGGTGGCATACTCAAGCATAAGTCACATGGGGTATGTCACGCTTGGAGCAGCAGCCCTTATTCCGCTATCGGTAAGCGGCGCCATGTTCCAGCAGTTCTCCCACGGTCTTATCACAGCCGTCCTGTTCATGTCCTGCGGCGTAATCCAGCACTCAGCAGGCACAAGGATAATACATGACCTCGGCGGCATTGCGAAGCACATGCCAAAACTTGCATTCCTGATGCTTGCAGGCTTCCTGGCTTCGCTTGGATTGCCGGGAATGAGTGGGTTTATCGCAGAATTCCTTATACTGGTCAATTCATATTTCACGCTCCCCACATTCGTGATACTTGCGCTATTCGGTATCGTGTTCACGGCAGGGTATCATCTATGGGCGATGCAAAGAGCGGTATTCGGGACGTACAATGAAAAACTGGGACATATCCATGATGGCGCGGACTATGGGATTGCTTCAATGGCAATACTTGTACTGCTGATAATATTCTTTGGATTAAATCCCAACCCTGTGCTTACTATGATGACTACGAACGCAAATCAATTATTGAATTTCGTTGTACTGAGAGGAGTGATAACATGAGCTATGGTTTACTTGCCCCTGAAATAATACTCACCATAGTCGGTCTGGTAATTATATTGCTTGGTCTTTTGATCACTGATAAATCCAAGAACATGATTGGATACTTTGGTGCGGCAGGACTTGTGGTTGCACTTGGATACGTTCTGAAAACCATGACCGCTGAAGGGAGTTTCTTCTATAATGCGCTGGTAATAGACCCCCTCTCGCAGATATTCAAATTAATATTCCTGATAGTATCACTGATGGTAGTGATTGCTTCAATCAGTTATTTCAAGGACAATCGCAACCAGGACGAGTATTATGCTCTCATTCTCCTCTCCACGGTGGGAATGATGGTGGTTGCGTCTGCCAATGACCTTGTCGCGTTGTTCGTGGGATTTGAACTTGCAAGCATGTCAACGTACGTACTGGCAGGTTTTGAGAAAAAGAATCCCGCATCCCTTGAAGCTGCATTAAAATATTTCATAATAGGCTCACTATCCTCGGCATTGATGTTATTCGGCATGTCGCTGGTATATGGAGTCACAGGCTCTACAAATATCCCTGTAATAATTGAATTCTTCAAAACCAATCCCATGATGGCGACAAACTCGCTTGATATAATCGCCATGATATTCCTTGTTGCAGGATTCGGCTTCAAGATGGCGCTTGTCCCGTTCCACATGTGGGCGCCGGATACATACGAAGGTTCACCGAGCGTTGTATCGTCTCTTCTTGCGGCTGGCTCAAAGAAGATGGGATTTGTTGCAGCGTTCAGGGTACTTGTACTTGCTCTTGTGGCGATACGCATTGATATCCAGATGACGTTTGCAATCCTTGCAGTAATTACCATGACTTACGGCAATATTGTTGCTATCTCGCAGCGCAGCATCAAGCGAATGCTTGCCTATTCGTCCATTGCACAGGCTGGCTACATTTCCCTGGCATTTGTGGTCATGACTCAGATGTCCGTTGCAGGAGGCGTGCTGCTGGCTCTGGGTCATGCGCTTATGAAAGGCGGGGCGTTCATTGCTGTTGCACTGGTAGGATATATGGTGCTGTCTGATAACAGGAACGCGAAGAACTTAGACGACATCGGGAATTTCGCGGGGCTTGGAAAACGCGCTCCAATAACAGCATTCTCGCTGCTCGTGTTCTTTTTGGCTTTAGCAGGCATCCCGCCGTCTGCCGGATTTATCGGGAAGTTCGTGCTCTTCTATTCAATCACTATCGAGGCTGTAGCCCAGGCAAGCAACTGGCTGCTCCTGGTTGTGATTATTGCGATTTTGAACAGCGCTCTCTCCATTTATTACTACGCCCGCGTAATCAGGTACATGTACGTGCTGCCTCCGAACGGTGAAAAAATAAAAGAGCCGACCCCGTATGTTGTGGCAATACTACTTGCAGTGATAGGAACTATCGGAATAGGGATTTATCCTGAACCGTTTATCCAGATGGCAATGAATGCAGCATCGGTATTAGGAGTGTGAGCTTATGGCAGATTGCGAATTGTGCGGCGTGGCAAGACCCACCCTTTGCCCGGTTAAAGTGAACGCACCAAGCGTCTTATCAGCATATCCGACTGGAACATGGAGAGGAATTAATGAAGAATGTCTTAACAGTTGCCATGAGGCGAACCTTAACAGGATTCCCTCAAATAGCAAGAAATGCGACCTGTGCGGCATAAAAAATGTTCCCCTTTTTGTGGCAAAAATCCAGGTGCCTATTTTCCAGGAGCCGTACCACAGGGAAGTCAATAAGGCAATATGTGAGAGCTGCCTTGAGGCGTGCGAGGAGACTATTAAGAGAAGGGAAGCCGAGAAGGAAGAAGGGCATCATCACTGAGGCAACATTAAAGGCTTTTAAATTTTCCATCACAGGATAATATCGTTATATATTTGTATCCCCAATGCATATCTTACTTTGTATGACAACTAATGTAGTACAAGTTAGAATGCCATCCGTAATACTAAAGAATATCGAAGACCTCGTTAAAAAAGGCTTTTACAAAAACAAGAGCGAGGTAATTATTGATGCAGTGCGTCATTTCGTGGGTATAAGGCAGGCAGAAAGCGATGTAGCCAAATTCATAAGAGAAGAACTGCGGGGCAAGCATGTAAAGCGTGGTTACTCTACAAAAGAATTCGATGCACTATGGGAAAAAATCAGGGGCGGAATAGAGTGGAAAAAGCGTTTCGGAACAAGTGCTGAAAGCGTTATGAAAGAACTCAGGGGATAAAAATGATTTTCATTGACACGGATATTTTTGTGATTGAGAAACTTTTTAAAAACGATAATAGATACAGCGCTGCAAGAGAGTTTCTAAATAGTGATTTAAAGGATAAATGCACATCAATCTACAATTTGTTTGAGCTTCTTGGTATCGCTTCCTTCAATCTGAATACTTCCGAATTGAAAAAATTGCTTAAAGGATTCCCTGAAGTGTATGACCTAAAAATACTATTTCCCTCTACAGCATACGAATCCGCCGATGCATTTGTAGAGCAGTTATTTGACAAAACGTTTGGAAAAATCAGCTTGAAAATGAATTTTATGGACGCGCTGATACTGAATGTGGCTGAAGAGCATAATTGTTCTAAATTTGTGACATGGAATGTGAAACATTTTGAAGGGCGTACCGACATTTCTGTAATGACTCCGGATGAGATAATAACCAAACACCGGTGAAAAAGACGCTAAGCTCAGAACGAATAATTCATCACTGAGTAGCATCAAAAAAATAAAACTCAGGTATAAATTGCCAGAGCTTTTCTTTCCGATTGCGCCGGTTTTCCAAGTTCCTTTGAAATTACAGAAGCCCCTTCAATGAGTGTTGTTCCCAGAGCTACTAATGGCGGGACAAAGAGAAGCCCGAGCAGTAATCCAAGAAATATTGCTTGCAGCGGAACAAACAGTGCAAGAACCAGGCCGGCAAACCCCATTGCCAATACCAATTTCGTTTTTCTATTTATCATTTTTTCATCTCCGTTTTTGACATCGTTTTTTACTATTAGTTCATATATTTACGAACAATCATAGATATAGTTTGCGCTCAATTATTTGTGTATCCTGATATTTCTGGCTATTTCCAGGGGGTCAAGCCCGTTTTCTAAATGTTCGTAAATCTGTTTTACGAACATTTTTTGAAGGAACTTTTAAAGCTCTCCTTTTCTCTCTTTTACCTTTTGCACAAGTTCAAAAATCTCTTCGGCTTTATCCCCCATAACGCACAGGGTTATTGACCCCTCGCCACCTGCTACGCCCCCTGCGCCTATCGGGAAAACATCCTCGGCACCCAGCAGCGTGAGCACTTCCACTTCGGTAATAACAGTTCCGCAAAGCGGCATCATACCAACAGGAAGCCCTGTTGCCTTGCTGCAGCGCTCGATGCCTATTCTTCTGGAAATCTTTGTTACAGAGTATGGTATGGACTTTTCAATGCCAACAGGAATAACGAGGTTAATGCCTCTTGCCATGACAGCCCCCAGTATAGTTCCTGTAGTGCCTCCAGCCGGATTTGCCATCATGACGCCTGCTATGCCTTCAGGGTCAAGGGCGTTTGCTCCTTTTATGACCACATCCTGGGAAGTCATCTCATTTATTACGCCGTCTCCGTTCACTTCCTTTCCGTTCTTCAGGGCAATCATAGGCAAGCGCCTGTCCTGAGGAACAACAGTAGCTGTTCCATCAATGTAACCCGCCGCATACCTGAGATGGTCTATCTTCTTTCCTGTAAGTTCTTCTGCTACATACGCATTGGTTGTACCGAGAGTTATAAGGATGATTCCTTTCTTCAGCGCCTGCCGGACAACCGGGAGTTTCTTTACTCCCATGGCTATAATTCGCTTTGATTCACGGGGTGTCAGTGTTATTTGTATTTGTTTCATAGGGTCACCACATCATCTTAATATACCATTTTCACGGCAGATTCCCTTCCCCGCTCAACTCATGCTGCCTCTCGATATTCATCTTAATCAACATCTCAAAAATCCTCTTTACCTCTTCCCCATCAAGCCCTCGTTCAGTCGCTAAATTCGCCACCCTGTCCAGCACCACTTTATTCTGCTCCACATCATTAATCGGCTTGCCCTCGGCTCTCTTTGCCTCAAGCACATCCTTTGCCAGCGCCGTCCTCTGCTCGATAAGGTTAAGTATCTGCGCATCAATTTTTTCAATCTTCGCCCTGACCATTTTTAGCGGCATGTTCTCGCACCAGTATTAGTCCCCGTATTTAAATACGGGGTATTTATAACCTTAGTCCTTATCACTTTTCCGCCCATCCTTCTCCACACAGGCTCAAGCAAATCAAGAAGTTCAGGGCTTCCAAGCGCAGTGTACGCAGGTCCTGTGCCTGATAAACTCACGCCTTCGATGCCCACCTCAAGCGCCGCCATCATGGGTTCTGTGCCAAAACCAAGCGCCGCGCAGTACAGGAAGCCGTTGAGAGTCATTGCTTTTTCATAATTTCCCTCCAGAGCTTCATTATACGCAAGTTCCACCCAGCGCCCGATGAGCCTTGAGCGCCCAACGTTGGTAGCAGAGCTAAATACCTTTTTTTCAGGTGCAAGAATCAGCACCTCAGAATCGCGCTCCACCCTGCTTATAAGCTCCATATTCTTATTATCCGTAATCACAAATCCGCCAAGCATGGAGGCGCAGGCGTCATCAAAGGCGCCGGTAATCGTCACTTTTGCATCAAGCGCCGCCTGTACGCCTATTTTTACCGCTTCAATGGGTTCGAGTTTCTCACCCAGCGCATCAAGAGTCGCAAGCACTGTTGCATTGGCGGCGGCGCTTGAGCTTTTAAGCCCGCTGGCTATCGGGATTTCGCTTTTTGTGGCGACCTTTGCGCCTGAAGTTGAGCCGAAGCGCGAAAGGGTAAGTTTTACGCAGCGCTCAATGAGTGCGGTATCCCCTCCTTCTTCCATGTACCCTTTGATTTTTTTATCATCTGTAAGTACAATTTCGGCTTCTGTTTTCAGGTCAATGCAAAATGCAGCGCCTTTCCATATGGCGATTGCGTTGATTATCGTTCCTGCGCCGAATGCGTATGCGTATCCTGTCTGTTTCATAATATTTCCATCCTCACAGTCGTAAAAACAGGTCCACGCGTATCAATCTTTTTCTTTAGCCCCGTAATATACCGCTGCGCAATAGGGTCTATTTTTATATTTATCTCGGAAGGCACCTTGATAATCCTGGCTCTGGTCTCAGAGCCGCTTCCTTTCTGCACGGCATCCTCTATCTCCCTGGCGCATCGCGCGGCAAAAGCATCGATATACCTGATGCCTGTACTCACCCCGGTTTTAAAAGCCTCATCCCATCTTGAAGTTCTGGGCAGCCCAAGTATATCGTTTTTGTAAGAAATAATTTCATTCATGGCAGCAGGACCGCAGAGTTTGGTATTCTCCTCCGGCTCCACCACCTTCACTCTGATATTCCTGTCAAACAACTGTCCTTCCCATGCTGTGAATTCACACGGGCTTGGCGTATTCCCATACTGCTCGCATGTCTTTACGATAGCGTCCTGGATTTCCTTCCCTGTTCCTGTCGCAGGCGCATCCTCGGTATAAACCAGGGATGCAATCTCGCTATCAGACATCACCCAGTTGGTCTTGTACTGGAACTGCGGATACGTGAGCGCGCGGACATCCGTAGAATCATGCAGTATCATCGCAAGCCGCTCAACTCCCATTCCAAGGTTCATCACAGGATATGGAATATTGTATTGCGAGAGCGCAGACGGCGAATAAATCCCAAAAGTAGCAACTTCCACCCATCCGTCCTTGTATTTGGTCTTCGAGCCAACAAGCTTGGGATGGAAAGCGAATACCTCCGTCTGTGTATCAGGAACATAATACTTGCTCCGTTTTTCATCGGGTCTGAAGGTGAAATTAGAAAAACCAAATTGTGACAGTAGCCCCGCCGCCACGGCTTTTCCGTCATCCACGCTCACGTTCTCATCCATTATGATGCAGGATGCGGAATAATAAGCCATGAGGCGCGTGGCATCCTCAGCCTGCTCGCGCCTGAAGCACCTGTCCACAGAAAAGAGCTTCAAGGGAATCCTGCAATAATCCGCCATTTCACCAAGACTGATGAACCAGCCAGATGTCATGTGGCTGCGCAGCGTGTTCTGGGAACATACGGGAACGAGCGACTTGAATTCAGGGAAAACATGGTCAATCATCACGGCAACCTTTGAATCAGGGACGTTCAAATCTTTTGCCATCTCAGGAACAAGGTCATCGCCTTCAATTTCACCTTTCTTGTACGAATGAAGTATCTGCCTTATTTTTTCAATCCCTTCGTCATTTAAATCACCAAGTATGCTTTTAATCTCAGTTATTCTCTCATCCGAGATGCCCACGTTTGGTCTTGGAAGACCGCCTGTATAGAAGCAGCGGTCAAGCACTGCGAGCGCCTCGTACCCGAATTGCTTGTGGATGTCCCTGTCTTCCACGATAATGGGGTTCATGAACTCCAGAAATCCGAGGCGCATGTACGCATCCCGCAGACGCTGGATAGTGTCAAATACCGGATGGGGTTTACCGTACTTTAACGAAACGCGCGGGTATTTCTCATTAATTCCGGGGCTTGAAACGTATTTTTTCCCTTCGTTCCAGGCTGCATCAAAATCAGCCTTTGTCGCTTCTTTAATATCGTCAGGATTGAATTTCATGCTAATACTATTCTCCGATAATTGGATTTATAAACCCGCCTCTCATCATCATATCTACGAGCACGAGCGCCATCATGGCTTCTGCCACAGGAACGATGCGCGGCGGTATTGAAGGGTCATGACGCCCCTGTATTTTTATTTTTGTGTCTTTCATAGTACTCATATCAACAGTACGCTGTTCTTTAGAGATAGAAGGTGTGGGTTTCACTGTAATCCTGCAAATAACAGGTTCACCGTTACTGATGCCTCCCAGGATTCCGCCAGCGTTGTTGGTAAGCGTGGTTATTTTCCCGCCCTTAATAGTAATCGGGTCGTTCATCTGGCTTCCTCTCATATTGGCAGATTTAAACCCCGCTCCTATTTCAACGCCTTTAACAGCGCCTATGCTCATCAATGCCTTTGCAAGCTCTGCGCTCAGCTTATCGAAAACAGGCTCGCCGACTCCTGCGGGGACGCCAGTGCCTATTATTTCGACAATCCCTCCCACGCTATCGCCCTCGCTTCGCGCGGCATGTATCATGGCTTCCATTTCCACAGCCGCCTCTATATCGGCGCACCTGACCGGATTTTTTTCCGTGTTTTCGCGGATTTCTTCAATATTCACAGGTTTTGCGCGGATGCCTCCGAGCTCCACCACATGCCCGAGAACTTCAATATTATGAATGGCTAAAATCTTTTTTGCGACTGCTCCTGCTGCTACGCGCCCCACGGTCTCGCGCGCTGACGACCTTCCCCCTCCCCGCCAGTCACGGATGCCGTATTTCAATTCGTAAGTCAAATCAGCGTGCCCGGGGCGCGGGGTATTGCGCAGCGCCTCGTATTTGCTTGAATCTATGTCCTTATTCCTGACCAT
>JAHFCV010000027.1 GCA_023249275.1 Candidatus Methanoperedens sp. | reverse complement strand
ATAATACGGGTTTTTATGCGACTTGCTGTTTTAGACAGGGATAGATGCCAGCCCAAAATGTGCGGGCTTCAATGCATAAAGTTCTGCCCGAGGGTGAGGACAGGCGATGAGACAATAGTTATAGGGGAGGATGAAAAACCTGTCATCTCTGAGGAATTATGCGTGGGATGCGGCATTTGCGTGAACCGCTGCCCCTTCGGTTCAATAATAATTATCAGCCTGCCGGAGAAACTTGAAGAGGCAACGCACAGGTACGGTAAAAACGGGTTTGCATTGTACGGGCTTCCTGTTCCGATGGTTGGCAAAGTGACAGGCATCCTTGGTCCCAACGGGATAGGAAAAAGTACAGCCATAAATATACTTTCAGGAACGTTGAAACCCAATCTGGGGCGGGGAAGGATAGGATGGGAGGAGATTCTTGAATATTATGCAGGCACAGCGCTTGCAGATTATCTTGAAGGTGTTTCAAAGGGGAAGGTGAAGACGTCGCAGAAACCGCAGTATGTGGATATGATTCCCAAAAAATTCAAAGGGAAAGTCTCGCAGCTTTTATCAAAAACCGATGAAAGGGGCGTCCTTAAGGAACTTGTGTCCAAGCTTGATATCGCGGATATCACAGACCGGAAAATCGAAGAATTAAGCGGCGGGGAGCTTCAGAGAGTTGCGCTTGCAGCATGTGTGGCAAAGGAAGCTGATTTTTATTTCATTGACGAGATAAGCCCGTATCTTGATATTTACCAGAGAATAAAAGCGGCGCAAATAATCAGGGAACTTGCGCAGAAAAAAGCCGTAATGGTGGTGGAACACGACCTCGCAATCCTGGATTTGCTTGCAGATGTAGTCCATGTCGCGTATGGCACGCCGGGAGGGTTCGGTGTAATTACCCATCCCAAAGGAGTAAGAGTGGGAATAAATGAATACCTGAAGGGGTTCCTGCGTGAGGAGAATGTAAGAATCCGCACAGAAGCCATAAAGTTTGACATTCATGCGCCGCAACTCACAAAAGAAGTTTCATCTCTTTTGACCTTCGAGCAATTCTCCAAAAAATACGATGGAGGATTTGAACTTGTAGCCAGGGGAGGCGAGATAAGGAAAGGCGAAGTTACAGGCATTGTTGGACCAAACGGCATCGGAAAATCCACTTTCGTGAAGATACTGGCTGGGGAAATCGAGCCATCGAATGGGAAGATAGATATGAATATAAAGGTCTCCTACAAACCCCAGTATATCAAAGCCGAAGAACCGGTAATGGTTTCGGATTACCTGCGCTCGATAACGAAACAGCTTGATACAAGTTATTACCAGACCGAGATTCTAAGACCTCTCCAGCTTGAGAGGCTCATGAACCAGCAGCTTGATGATTTAAGTGGCGGTGAGCTTCAGAGGGTTGCGATAGCGGCGTGTCTCTCCCGCACGGCAGACTTATATCTACTGGACGAGCCTTCGGCGCATCTTGATGTTGAGCAGAGGGTGCTGGCTACCAAGGTCATCAGGCGCTTTGCAGAGAACAATAAGGTGACGGCGATGGTGGTTGACCATGATATTTATATGATTGATATGCTGAGCGACAGGCTTCTTGTTTTTGAGGGTGAGCCTATGAAGAAAGGTGAGGTTCACGGGCCTTTTGACATGAGGCAGGGCATGAACAGGTTCCTTAAAGGGATTGGGATAACGTTTCGGCGCGATGAGGAGACCAAGAGACCGAGAGTGAATAAGCTTGATTCGCAGCTTGACAGGACGCAGAAGGCAGAAGGGGAGTATTATTACAGCGTGGAGGGGAGTTGAGGAAGAAGATGGTGAACCAATTAGATTATTGCAAGCATAATATGAACTGGAATAACCGAATATTTCTCATCAATTTTCAATTCTGATTTCGATAAAATAAGCCCGCTTCCAAAATGGTACAGTGACTGGAAATCATCCTTTGTAATTTTCTCCTGGTATTTCACTTCAACCGCGAGCAGTTTATTATCGGACTTTACGATTATATCTGTTTCTCTTTTATTTTTCCAATAGAATATGATGTCATTAAAGCCCATTTTGGGGTGTTTTTCCTGAACGAATCTGGCAAAATGAACTACGGCAACAGATTCAATAAGAGACGGACTAATTTCTGCCTCTTTCAAATTGAGAAGCCTGTTGAATATATGGTAAATAAAGGGGTCAAAAAAGTATATCTTTTTATTTTTGTTAAAATCCGGGATTTTTTTATTGAGATCGAGAAAATAAATAACAAGAAATACAAACATATTCTCAAGATCTTCCACATAGGTGCTGACCGTTTTATGGCTTTTAATCTCTGCATCTTTTGCAAAAGAATCAAAACTGACTGCTGTAGACTGTTTTAAAATAGCTGTCCTGAGTATCTGTTTCAAAATCTTCTCCTGTTTACCCCATTTTACAATATCTCCGATTACCCATCTCGAATATATCTCGTAAATATAATCAGGAACTTCTTTGCCCGTGTGGAATTCATTTATCGAAAGAGGAAAACCGCCTGTCAAAAGGTATTGGTTAAAAATAATTTTAAGTTCATTATTAAAGACTAAAGTGTTTTTGACGGTTGAATTAATTTCTGTCATGAATATAGAACTTATTTTTTCTAATTTTTTTCCTATATCGGGTCTGATTAATGAAATGTATTCATTAAACGTGAGCGGAAGCAGCAGATAATCTTTTCCATATCTTCCTGTCCTGCCCGGAAGCAGATCGAATCCCTTTTTTATATCAAGCGTATGAGAACCTGTCAGAAAGAGGCATGTGTGTTCCATTTCGCCTGAATCTACAAGTATCTTTATGGTTTTTTGCCAGTCATGGATACCAGATATTTCATCAAGGAATACATATTTTTCATTAATCCCGATAGAGTTGGCATAATCATGATAAATGCGAAGCGTTTTAAGAAGCTCGTCAGAATCCAGGATAGAATCACAATTCATATAGAAAACCCCCCTTTCCTGAACACCGCTTTTGATTAATGATTCTATGATAAGTTTGACAAGCGTGGTTTTCCCGATTTGTCTTGGTCCTCTTAAAGAATATAAATTCCCTGGAACAAGTTTGATATCACTTAATACCCTCGGCTGCCACCTGTATTTTTTCTCACGGTAATCCCGCAAGTGTTTATCATCTTTAAGATAGTCTTTTCCTTTCCACCAGATATTGTGGATATTGAAATCTGAAACTTCCATTATCTGGTATTATAATACCAGCTTATTTATAAGCTTATTGGGATTTGGATACCAGTGTGTAGTTCCGAAAAAACTATTAAGCAGGAAGTCTAATACTTATTAGAGAAGATATTATGAAAGGGGGAAAGATGTCTGAACTATATAGAAATGTCTTGCACGATTTACAGGAAGTAGACGGAGTGAAAATGATTGCTCTCGCTAGCAGGGATGGTTTTCTTATCACCGAACATGCTAACGATAAGATGGAAATTTTAACGATGATGTCAGCAACCATGCTAAGGGCGGCAGAAGCAGCTACCACTAAGATCGAACACGTGAACTCCAACCGGGTGACTGTGGATTTTAACGGGGGGAAACTGATTACGGCTCCGGCAGGGTCAAAAGCGCTGATTTCATTGATTGCCACGCAGAATGCAAGCCTTGACCCTATTATCAGGGAACTTGAAAGGACAATCGGAAAAGTAAAAGAAATACTCTGAGCCGAGATAAAAGTTAAGTCCTCAAGAAATGTATTAAGGGCATGGCTGTTTCAATAGCTCTTGCAGGGAAACCAAACTGCGGCAAATCCACTTTTTTCAAAGCCGCGACGCTGGCAAACGTTGAAATCGCTAATTACCCTTTCACCACCATTGATGCGAACCACGGCGTGGCATACGTGAGAACAGCCTGCCCGTGCAGGGAGTTAAAACTGGATTGCGGAATTTGCAGGGACGGTATCAGGTTTGTGCCAATAGAAATGATAGACGTCGCAGGACTCGTTCCTGATGCCCATAAAGGACGCGGGCTTGGAAATGCATTTCTTGACAATTTGAGACAGGCAAAGGCAATTATTCATGTCATAGACGCCTCTGGCGGCACGGACATCGAGGGCGCTCCCGTGCCTGTGGGTTCGCATGACCCGCTCGGCGACATATCGTTCCTTGAACACGAGATAACAATGTGGATGTTCGGAATCCTGAAGCGCAACTGGGAGAGGTTATCGCGCAAGGTGCAGGCAGAGGGGCTGAAATTAGAGGAAACTATTGCAGGGCAGCTTGAAGGTGCCGGAATTACCGATGCTCATGTAAAAACAGCGCTTACCAAACTGAAACTTCCCAGGGACAAACCCCACGTCTGGACTGATGAGCAGATTATTGAACTTTCAGACGAACTCAGGGCTGGAAGTAAGCCGCTCATCATCGCGGCAAATAAAATAGATACGGCTTCGCAGGAGAACATCGAGAAACTTGTGAAAGCCGGCGCAATACCTGTCAGCGCCGCGGCAGAGGTTGCGCTGCGGCTTGCGGACAAAGGCGGGGCGATAAAATACATACCCGGTGATGCTGACTTTACGGAATCACCAACTCTCTCGGAAGCACAGAAAGAGGCACTTTCCAAGATACGCACCCTGATGAAGAAAAACGGCGGTACCGGCATCCAGAAGTGTATTAATGAAACTGTATTCAATCTCCTTGACCTTGTGGTGGTTTATCCGGTCGAGGATGAGAATAAGTTCAGCGATAAGAAGGGGAAGATTCTTCCGGATGCTTTCCTTGTGAAGAGAGGGAGCACGCCGAAGGATTTGGCTTTTATGGTGCATACCGATATCGGTAAGGGATTTCTCTATGCCGTGGATGCGCGCACCAAGATGAGGCTTGGGGAGAAGCATGAGTTGAAGAACGGGGATATTGTGAAGATTGTGGCTGTGAAGTAAAATCTATACCAGCTTTTTGTATACCTTTTCCCACATGCCTTTCTTTACTTTTCTGCCAAGAGCTATTGCATCTTCCTCTGTAAGCTTGCTTTCTGATGCAATTGCATCGAGCAGCTCAAGCTCCGCTGCGCTTTTTCTTACTGCCTCGGCTGCTATATTTGACCAATCTATTGAAGCATGCCGCTTCATAACAATTCCAAGGTCTTCTGGGAGGTGCACGATAACTTCTGTCATGAATAGTAAAATGGTGGCAATGGATTTAATGATTTCTGATTTTGGATGTGGCAGGGCAATGAGACAACTGTGGATGATGGGTGGGATGCAGTGCAGGGACAGAGGTTATAGAAGAGCTGCTGAAAAAAAGGAGACGGTGGAATGGCGAAAGGGGAGGCGCAGGGAGTTTTTTATGATTTTTTCAAAGAAGGGGTTTACGAAGGGGGCGGAGGAGGAGATGCGGGATAAGGGGGTTATAAGGTGCGCTTACTGTAATGGTAGTGGACATGATTATGGTAAATGTTCTGTTTGTAAGGGCGTTGGAGCTCTAGTGAAGTGTTTTCCACGAA
Organism: Candidatus Methanoperedens sp.; assembly: GCA_023249275.1. Lineage (GTDB taxonomy): Archaea > Halobacteriota > Methanosarcinia > Methanosarcinales > Methanoperedenaceae > Methanoperedens. Next base: position 11,697 of record JAHFCV010000027.1, on the reverse strand, counting down.
TTCAGTGCTCTTACTGCAAAGGGAGTGGGCATGATAGTGGAAAATGCAGTGTCTGTGATGGAACCGGAAGTGTATGGATGGGAAAATTAAGGACATACTAATTACCTGACTTTTCCCTGATTTTTCTCACTACAACCTAATTTTCAAAAACAAGCAAAGCATTCTCTTATATACTTGTAGTGTATAATTTATACACTATGTCTTTCATACGGAAAATAAAAAAGAAAAGTGGAATCTATCTGGCAGAAGTCGAATCATATCGGGAAGAAGGAAAAGTGAAGCAGAAAGTTATCAAGTATCTTGGAAAAGAAGTAGAAGGAAAGCCAGTAAAAAGGATTAGCACAACCGAAATCGACAAAATTGTCGTAAAACATCATGGACAGATCCGTATCTTAAAAAATTTAACTGAAAAACTGGGATTTGAAAAGTTCATAACAAAAGAAATACTTGTATTGATTTATTCGCATCTGATCGAATCAAAACTCAGTATAAACAAAATCGAAGATTGGGTTGATAAAACAACAATTCTTGAAGAACTTAAGATAGACAGATTCTCAACCAAAGAATTATATGCACAATTGGGTGAATTTTTTCAAGCAAATTTCGATATCATAGAAAAAAGTCTGATCGAACAATTCAATGAATATACCAGGGAAAAGGAAGGAATTTTTATTGATATAACAGATACATATTTTGAAGGAGGAAAATATCTTCCCTGGAAAAAACGGAAAGGTAAGGATGGGAAATACAACAAACTTATCCAAATTGGGCTTGCAATAACAAGAAAAAATGGTTTTCCAATACACCACAAAGTTTACGAGGGAAATGTTCATTCATCAAAAATATTCAAAGATATGATGATTACTCTGATAGAAAGAGGGTATTCATCGCTTACAATTCTTGACCGTGGAATCCACTCAAAAGAAAACATAAAACTCACAAAAATAAGTGACTCAAAAATAATAATCGGATTAAAAAAGGACGATAAACTTGTTGAATATATCAACAGAATAGATAAAGAAGAGCTGTATTCAGAAAAATATAGAAAAAAACTGACAAAGCTAAGCGTTTTTGTAAAATCTTTCCCCTACGAGGATGGAAGATTGCTAATTGTCTATAATCCATCTTTCGAATATGTTAAAAGAGAACTCATGTTCGAAAGAAAAGAGGATAAAGAGAATCGAATAAAATACGCTGGTTTTTCATTGATATACACAGATACGGATTATGACGATAAAGAAGTCGTCAGGTTATATTTTGAAAAAGATCTTATTGAAAAAGCCTTCAAGTTGTTTAAAGGAGTCATTTCTCTAAGACCAATCCGGGTCTGGTTGAAAGAGCATATTATTTCACATATACACATCTGCTATCTCGCTTTTGCACTTTTATCTCTTCTGAATTACAAAGTTAAAAAACTCAATATGAACGGTTCCAATGCGCTTGAGGAGATGGAAGGTGTTTTCCAGGTCAAGATATTACGAAAAGACGGAACGATGTTGTGGGAAGGGTTAAATGAGGTTAAAAATGTTCAGAAAGAGATATTTAATATATGTAGTGTATAAATAAAATGGAAAACTTAGGTAATTATAATTGTTTGTTGTGGGCTCAAATACACTATCTGACTTCCACAATTCCCCTACCTGCGTTGCACATAATGTCTGCATAAATGCACCTTTCACCCGTGCGTAAAATACGCCACAACCCCATCCCCGCTCACGCTATCAATCCTCACAAACCCGAACCTCTCGAACTGCACCACCCTATCCAGCCCCTTCCCGCTCCCCCACGCCGGCATATTCACCATCATGCGCCAGCGCCACCAATCATTTTTATCCATAAGCTCCGCCTCTAAAATCAACTCTATGAATCAGGATAAGCTTTTGCTCCCAGATAACCTCATAAACAATTCTGAACTTGCCTTTACGTATACGATATGTGTTCTTTTCACCTTTTAGTTTGGTAATATCAAGAGATTTTATGGGAATGGGGTCTTCTTTTAAAACAAAAATCGCTTCTTTGAGGCGCTCTCGATCATGTTTTTGCAGGGATGAAATAAATTTCAAAGATTTGTCTTTGATGTTTATTTCAAAGGTCATGCGTTCAATACCTTTAGAAGTTCGGATTCTGAGGCTATTTTATCCCTGCTCCTTATTGCTTTCAGGTCAAGAGCCTCAGGTTCTTCTTCTGGAATCAACCTATCAATAAGTTTTGAATATAGATTCGCAAGCATATCAAGGTCAGTACGAATCTTTTTCAATTCAGCCACAGTTTTTGTTTCCATAAAATATACTTTAATACATTCAAACTTATAAGATTTTCTAGAGTATTTTTATGTTACCTGTGCGTAAAATTACGCCACAACCCCATCCCCGCCCACGCCGTCAATCCTCACAAACCCGAACCTCTCAAACTGCGCCACCTTATCCGGCTCCTTCCCGCCCCCGCGCTCCCCACGCCGGCATATTCACCATCATTCGACAGCACCCTCACCTTAATTCCATCAGGCGAAACCCGGTGGATGATGCGCGCCCTCTCTTATTGCACCCAAAAGGTGGTGTTATCTAAAGTATCTGGAAGGTGTTCCTCTTAAAGTTGGAGCAATATCGGGGAATTAGACGTTGGATTTTTATAGTCATAAAGCCGTTAGTTAATTGCTATTAGTGGAGGTAAACTATGCAATACGGAATGATGGACAGTTACGGTTATGGTATGAGCTTTGGAATAATGGGAATTCTTGCCCTGATATTCTGGCTCCTGATTCTCATCGGGCTTGTGCTGCTAATCAAATACCTGTGGGAAGGCGGCACTAAAAAAGAGGAATCTGCGCTTGAAATCCTGAAGAAAAGGTATGCAAGAGGAGAAATAAGCAAGGAAGAATTCGAAGAGAAAAAGAAAGACCTGATATAAAAGGGAAAGCGGGGACTAAAATGTATACCTACAAAAAATCCATTTCTTTGGATTATGCAGATGCGGTTGCAAAAGTAAAGGAAGAATTGAAGAAAGAAGGGTTCGGCGTACTAACAGAAATAGATGTCAAACAAACCCTCAAAGCCAAACTCAATGTGAACTTTGATGATTACATAATCCTGGGAGCCTGTAATCCACCCTTAGCGCACCAGGCGCTAATGGCAGAACGGGAAATAGGGGTATTGCTCCCTTGTAATGTTATCGTCTACACCCAAAATGGAAAAACCTTTGTCAGCGCAATCTTACCAACCGTACAACTTGGAAAAGTGGGAAATCCAAAGCTTTTGCCAATTGCAGAGCAGGTTGAAAGCAAGCTCAAAAAAGTTGTGGATGCAATAGCCGGTAAGTGAAAAAGAAGGTGTAGAAAATGGAACGAAATAAAATATTGATACTCGGAGCGGTGCTAACAGCCGTCGGCATTATTGGATTGGTTTTTACGAGCGAAACCACAACTCCCTCGCCGTGGCAGGGCAGTTATGGCAGCATGATGGGAGGCTATGGCGGAATGATGGGTTCCGGGATGATGGGCGCCGGCATGATGGGAAACATGATGCAGATTATGGGAGGGAATATGCTCCTGAGCGGCGGTGTCCCGTATAATTCAAACGGAAGCCTTGTCAGCCTGGAGCAAGCCAAAGATATTGCAAATAAGTACCTGTCTGCTCAGAATGCTCCTGACCTGGAACTTGGCGACCTTGAGGAATGGGAATTCAACTTCTATGCCGAATATAAAGAGAAAAGCACTGGACTAAAAGCATTCCAGATAGTCATAGATAAGTACAGCGGTATTGTTTCTCATGAGATGGGTCCCACTATGATGTGGAACACAAAATACGGTATGATGGCGCTTCAGGCAGGCGCAATGACAGTAACAAAGGAGCAGGCGAAAGGATTTGCACAGCAGTTTCTGGATTCACGGCTCCCGGGCACGAAGGCAGAGGAAGGCGGAGTGTTCTATGGCTACTACCATTTTGATGTAAAGACGGAAGGCAAGATGTACGGCATGCTGGATGTGAATGGTTATTCAGGACAGGTATGGTACCATACATGGCATGGGAATTTCGTCGGGGAAGAATAAAGGCTATATTTATTCCTCATCGGATGTTCTCCTCTCCCTCCACCATCCCACAAGCGGCGGCACCCAGCAGAGATTTGCGGCAATGGTTTCCAGAGCAGTGTAGGTCTGTGTCGTGGGACTGAATCCTGCTATGCGTGCCGCAAGCAATCCAACAGGAACAATGAGAATAACCAGCAGGCTTGCCAGCATCACAGGATGGCGGGTATATTTTTTAATGGCAACAAACCACGACCCTTCCTTTTTTCTTAAGAAAACCAGCCCTGAAATATTTGCTCCAATCTGGTCGCTCAGGGCATAAAAGTAAGGAATATAAAATCCCTCTACTCCATAAACATCTATACCCATGAGGCGGCTTGCCAGATCTATGAACCACGGCAATGGGATAAACAGGAACTTGCCCCACCCATAGGCTTCGGACATTGAGATTTTTGCATTGCGAAAACGCTGGCGGATGGAATATGCGCCTTCAAAGATACTCTCGCCTTCACCTGACAGGGTGCGAACGAGCCATTGTCCAACAGCGTTTCTTTGGAAGCCAAAAGAATCCAGCACGACCCCAAGGATAAGCCCTCCAGCGAATCCTGTAGCGGTAAACTTGAGCAGTTCCCCGAATCCTTCTTTTTCATTTTCTTCCATACATTATTCCTCATAACGTGTACACTCGAAGATTTCCTTGTAAACTTCAGAAATTACAGTATCGCTCTCTTCTAACAATGCCTTAACTTTTGCATTTCTGATGCTATATTGGATATTTTTCCCATCTCTCCGATTTTTCACTAAGCTGCACTCAAGGAGACAACCGAGATGGTTGGAAACGTTAGACTGGCTCTGTCCGGTCTCTTGCGCTATTTCAGTTACCGTCTTCTCTCCATCCCTGATGCACTCTAATATGGCTAACCGTGTCGGATCGGCAAACCCCCTAAAAAGCTTGGCTTTTATCTTCAATTTCTCTTTTTCTATCATCATATCATTAATTGATGATATGTTGATATATATTTTACTGTTTCATGACCCTAAAAAGCCTCACGAGAAATAGTGTTTTATGGACCCGGCGGGATTCGAACCCGCGGCCTTTGCGTTGCGAACGCAACGATCTACCCCTGATCTACAGGCCCTATAAAAAAAATGGAAAAAATATTTAATATATTCTACATCCTGCCAAGTTCTTCCACAGCGACGCTTTCCACGCCTTTCACCTTACTGAAAGCTTCCTCGACCTTTTCGGTTCCGCCCTCAATATCGCCCACTTTCACAACAGCTATAAGTGCTTTCAGACCGAAAGCTACAGGCTGCTCGGCAAAGCTGTGCAACCGCGCCCCGGCTGGAATTACTTTTTTCAAATCCTCTTTAAGTTTATTCAAATCAACATCCATGCCTGAAGGCATGATTTTTATTTTAGCGGCTACTTCTCCCATTTTTTTCACGGTCCTTCGAATCCGCAGCCCTGGCACTTATAAGGATTGCTCTGGTGCCTGCATGCCGCGCATCTTCCCAATTCTGCCCCGCACTGCGGGCATGGATATCGCACATAACCGCGCTCTATGAGATTTACTCCGCATGAGATACATTTTTCTGCTTTTTCTTTTCTTGCCATAATATTCTCCTGTGGGTCACTCATACAGAATCGAATGCTATTAAATATATCCTTTAATAACCGTTCCAATTACGTTGCCACGAAGCGCGCCGGTTAATCTTCCCGGACAGTTACCGTTGATAATCTCGCAATTCATTTTATGCCTCATGAGAAAATGCGGAAGCTCTGCGTCAACGCATGTCTCTTTCCCCACGAGTTCCGACGCTTTGAGTTCTTTTTGAAACTCCCCGTTAATATATATCCCCTCCACATCCGTGGCTTTAATAAACCTGGCTTTAAGCTGCAACGCTACCCACGCTGCAATCGTGTCTGAGGTTACATCCCATGTATGGGGAAGCTCATCTTTTTTCTTCAATAGATTGTAAGGCAAGAGAATACTTACTTCGTCATAAAAGCTAAGGCTATCAACAATTCTTGCATTCGTTCCATTACCAAGAAAATAGCCGTACTGCTCCATTGCAAGTATCGCCATCCAGTGAGCCGCTTCCTGCGAAGTATTCACCTTTCGTACAGTATCCGCAAATATCGAGCCCCCGGGAACTATCAGGATTCTCTCGCCACTCATATTTGCGTATTCGATTATTTCATTCACAAGCTCCCTTGCCCTGTGAATCAGGCTGCCGCCGAGTTTTACCACTATCATGCTTTTTACTTAAACTGCAATATTTAAATACATAATGCCTGATACTACGACTCCTATGAGAACGATAGAATGGGATTATGAAAACAATACTATTATAATGATTGACCAGACCCTCCTGCCCCGGGAATACAAAATTATTGCGTGCAATACTATCGATTCCTTATGCGAAGCCATAAAGTCGCTGCGCGTGAGGGGCGCGCCTGCACTGGGAGCCGCAGGAGGATTCGGTGTAGCGCTCGGCGCGTTCAGGAGCAATGCTTCTTCTCTTGATGATTTACTGGAGGATATACAAACAGCAGGGGAAAACATCACAGCAACAAGACCCACAGCAGTAAACCTCTCATGGGGCGTGAAACGCGTTATCAGGGCAGTGGAAGATGCGCGGAATATCAAGGAAGCAAGGATGTTTGCCCTGGATGAAGCAAAAGCAATCGCTGATGAAGACGTGGAGAAGAACATGCAGCTTGGCGAGCACGGCGCAGTGCTGCTTGAGGACGGCGATACCGTGATGACGCACTGCAATGCAGGAAGGCTGGCGTGCGTGGACTGGGGAACCGCCCTCGGCGTTATCCGCTCAGCACGCGCGCAGGGAAAAGACATCAAGGTAATTTCGTGCGAGACGCGCCCGTTGAACCAGGGGAGCAGGATTACAACATGGGAATTGATGGAAGACAGGATACCTGTGACGCTTATTACGGACAGTATGTCCGGCGCTGTGATGCGAAAAGGCATGGTGGATAAGGTGATTGTCGGGGCTGACAGGATTACGCAGGATGCCGTGTTTAATAAAATTGGGACATATACCCATTCGGTAATTGCAAAAGAGCACAGGATACCGTTTTATGTGGCAGCGCCTGTTTCCACGTTTGATTTTGAACATCTTGAGGATGAAATCGAGATTGAACTGAGAAAACCCGAGGAGTTAAAGTTTTTCGGAAGCCACCAGATAGCGCCGCTTGATGTTGAGGTGTATAATCCGGCATTTGATGCCACGCCTATGGAAAACGTGACTGCACTCATTACTGAAAATGGTGTGTTCTATCCTCCGTTCCTGATTGATGAGGTCAAAATAGAAATTTAATTTTTTTGTTACGTCTGGTAATGACTATGAATACACTGAAAATTGCATATCTCTCAAAATTAAACCAACCAATCCATGCAATTCAGTGGTGAAACCTCGTCCGCGCTTCCCTCACCACATGCTCCTTCTCAAGCTTGCTCTTTGTTTCCGCAAACGCGGCCCTGATGTGCGCCTCATCGCACAGCGCCTCACCCTCGGCGCATTCCCCGCTCTCCCTGCATTCCCGCTGCTCGCTCGATTTTACCGTTTTCAATATCTGGCTTATGCTATGGCTGATGCTTCCACTTTAACTCTTCCAATAACAAATTCTTCCCTGATGGGCGCTTCTTCCCTTTCCTCTTTCAAAGCAAGAAGGTGCGCTTCTATTGCTTCCTGTATATTTTTCATCGTCTCCTCTATCGTTTCGCCCTGAGAATAGCAGCCGGGAAGAGACGGCACTTCTGCCCAGAAGCCTCCTTCTTCAGCCCGATATATCAATACTGTGTATTCCATTGTATCACTATGACTTCGGTTTTTTCTGCACCTCTACTTACAGACGATATCCTGCTGGAGGCAGTTTTTATATACTCTTTTCTCAGTCAACTGCACCATCGTATGCTATATAGCTTATATATGATAAAAGTACTTTAATTACACTGTGCATTTCAGTGCTGAAACCTCGTCCGCGCTTCCCTGACCGCATGCTCCTTCCCAAGCTTCCTCTTTGTTTCCGCAAACACAGCCCTGATGCGTGCCTCATCGCACAGCGCCTCACCCTCGGCGCATTCCCCATTTTTTTTGCATTCCAGCGCGAGGCGAAGAGAACGTTCTTCCAGTTGAGGAAGGGTATCGTTAAGCGTATGTTCCAGCCACTTATCATCCTTGGACAGCACACCCACGAACATGGCAGGAATAACATCGCGTTCTATGGATTCAAGCCTTTTCCTTGCACTAACGGTTCCCATAGAAAACTATTTTAATTTATTACGATATAAAACTTGGGCTTGGCTTAATCGATAGGTTTAATAGCGATAATCCACTACTGGGATGAGCCGGGCTCGTGGTCTAGTTGGTTATGACGTCGCCTTGACATGGCGGAGATCCGGAGTTCGAATCTCCGCGGGCCCATCTTATTTTTACGAGGGGTTTCCAAAAAGAGCGTTAAACGCCACATAAATCATATTATATATTTACCCAACAGTGCTATTAAATAGTAAGATAGTAATATTTTAGTAATCCTTGAAGGGTATTAAAGTGGCGAAAAATAAAGCAGAAACGACTGAAACACCAATAGGTTCGATAGTTGACATTGCAGGGATGAGGGCAGACCTTAAAAAACTCATACATGACGAGGCAGCGGGCGCAAAGAAAACCCAAAAAAAAAGATTGAATGCCCTGAAAGCCAAACATGCGGCTATAAACGCTGAAATCCTTGCATCAGGATGGGGTACTGCCTCACCGCCGCTCAATTTTATATACACATTGCTTTTGAAAAAGCTTAACAGCAAAAAAAACACGGCAGAGCTCGCGGAGAATCAAAGCCAGGAAGCCGGGGTTGCATTAAAGAAACTTCGCGAATCCAAGAGTTCACTTGGCACTCGCCTCGCAAACGCTATGGGAATCAAGCCTCCAGCCAGCGTATCAGAGCAGGACGTTGAAAAATATCCGGTCAAAAAGAAATTGCAGGTTGAATCCTCATTAAAAGAGTTAAATGAAGCGGAATCTGCTTTAAAAGAGCTCACGCAGGCAAGGAAAGAAAAAGAGCATGAGTTCCAGAACCTGAAAGAATCCATCGGACGTAATGTAAATACGGACTATCTGGCTGAATTATCCGATATTTTATACCAGAAACAACAGGATACAGAAAAACGCAGCATTGTTTTGGTCCAGAAAAAAAAAATGCTGGCTGAACATATGGAACTTGAGTACCGAAATTCTCTTCTTGAAATTATTATAAAAAAAGAAGCAGAACTCCTGAAACCGCTTCTTCTTGAACCCGAAGTACAGGGGATTGAAAAAATAATCCCCCTGGTTAAAACTGTTTTTGAAATGTTACGGAGCAGTTTTGTAGAAAAACCTGTTACTGAAATACCGGTCTACGATACAAGCAGATATGGCGAGATAATCAGTTTTGTACCGCCGGAGCATTTTGATATTGTAGAACAGTCATGGATTTCTGAGCCATGTGCCTTAGCCAGCATACTTTTCAACAAAAAGACCCGCAAGAACCTGTATTACATTTCAGAACCAATCCTCACACCTTTCGAAGAAGCTCTTTTGAAGAACGTGAATGAGAGCCTGAAAGTTTTCCTTCTTGAGCAAAAGATTGATTTCACCAGTATGAATAAAGAGCTTGTCCTTTATGATAATTTTAACAAAATATTGAATATCTATGGCATCGAGCCGGATGAAAAATCCAGGCAAAAAATATGGTATCACATAAAGAGGAACTACGTTGGATACGTAAAACTTGACGTGCTCATAAAAGACCCCATGATTGAGGATATATCTGTAGTCGGGTCAAACACGCCTGTGTACCTGTATCACAGGAAATATGCCAATATCGAAACCAACATCACCTTCGAAGATGAAGAGCTAAACGAGATGATAATGAAACTTGCCCAGATAAGCGGCAAATCCATTTCTACCGGCTACCCGATACTCAATGCCCGCCTGCCGGACGGCTCCCGTCTTGAGGCAACTCTTGGCAGGGAAGTAACAACGCATGGTGGAACTGTTACCATACGAAAATTCAGGGAGGAACCGTTCACACCAACAGACCTCATAAAAGCCGGGACTTTCAACACGGAAATCATGGCATATCTCTGGCTTGAGGTTGAAAATAACAAAAGCATCATATTAGTGGGAGAAACCGCTTCAGGCAAGACCACCACACTTAATGCAATATCCCTTTTTATCCCGTCTGAATCAAAAGTAATATCCATAGAAGACACAAGAGAAATCACGCTATACCACAATAACTGGATTCCGGGCGTTGTCAGAGAATCATTCATGGGACAGGAAGCAGCCAGTATAGATATGTTCGAGCTGCTTCGTTCTGCATTAAGGCAGCGTCCGGAATACCTGATAGTCGGAGAAGTCAGGGGAAAGGAAGCATATACTTTATTCCAGGCGATGAGCACAGGTCATACAACCTACTCTACCATGCATGCAGGCAGTGTCCAGCTCGCAGTAAACAGGCTTCTTAACGAACCGATAAACGTACCTCTCATGATGTTGAGCGCCCTTAATGTCATGATAGTACAGGTACTCCGCCATGTCGGCGGAAAACGGGTAAGAAGAATGGACACTTTCTCGGAGTTTGTCGGTATAGATGCTGTAACCGGGGATATCAGCATTCGGGAACTTTATAAATGGAATCCGATAAATGACAGGATGGAGCAGAGCGGCACATCAAAAGTTCTTGAAGACATTATGTATAGCAGGGGATGGAGCAGGGAAAGGCTTAATAAAGAGCTTGAGAACCGCAAGCTTGTGCTGCAGTATATGGTTGATAACGATATACATAATTACAGGGATGTGTCGTTGATAATCAGGATGTATGCATCCGACCCTGCAACAGTCTTAAATTCAATAGCTGAAGGAAAATCTCTTCTGGATGAAAAAAAATGGTTATAAGTAAGCTTGACCGGGTATCATACAAAATATTTGGGAGAAGTATATCCCCAAAGGCATGGGAATATCTCAAACTTCAGCATGAACTTATGCAGGCTCACATAGGTGTGCCGTTTGATGTTTATATTTCAAGGGCTTATTTTTTATCAATACTGTCATCGCTGCCTGCCGGGTTAATGGCATATATGCTGATGCGCGATGCCTTCAAGCCGCTTCTTGGAAATTTTTCCGTTTTGATAATACCTTTTTTTTCGGTTATTTTTGGTTTTTTGATTTATGACTTATTCATGGTTTACCCGTCTATCGCAGCAAATTTAAGAAGGCGAAAGATAGATATTATTCTTCCCCATGCGGTTGCATTGATGCATGCATTGAGCCAGGGAAGCAAAAATATCGTGGCTTTTTTTGAAATAATCGCTAATAATAAAAAAATCTATGGGGAAGTTTCAGAAGAAGCAAAAGGCGCGCTGATAGATACTAATATATTAAACATGGAACCTAAAACCGCCCTGAAAAACTTAGCCGCAAGTACACCGTCTGAGATTTTTAAGAATTTCAATGAGAGTCTTTCCACGATACTCGCATCCGGGGGTGACATCTCGGCGTTTTTTCTTTCTAAGTCTGAGCAGTACAGGGTAAAAGCAGCAAATGAAAATAAGGCGTTCATGGAGAATCTTGGATTGCTCTCCGAGATATACGTCACTGGTTTTGTTGCCGGT
>JAHFCV010000026.1 GCA_023249275.1 Candidatus Methanoperedens sp. | reverse complement strand
TACAAATTCAATATCATGAGGCGCCGGTATTTTCGTAAGGTCAACGCGCGCCCCTTTTTTACTTGTCTCAAGCAGCATGCCCAGCGTTCCGATCAATCCGGGGTTGCTGATGTCCTTTCCAGCCGTGACAAGTTTTCTCTCGCCAAGCTCCTGCATTACCCTGTATTTTCCGCGCACCGCTTCAGGCTCTTTCATTGTTGTAGAATCAAAACTATAAGGGGAATTCGGGCCTGTTTTTCCTTCCATGTCATAAGCCGCGATTATAGAATCGCCAGCGTTGGCTGTGCCGCTTCTTATCTCGCATCCCTTTTTCACGGTGCCTATAATTGCAACCGAGAGCGAGGTATAGGGAGTATCGGGATGCAGGTGCCCGCCAACCATTGGAACTCCGAACTTGGCTATCCCATCCCTGATGCCGCGCAGGAGTTCCTTGCATGCATGTTTATTATTAGATGAAAGGACGTTGACCATTGCGACAGGACGCCCGCCCATTGCAGCGATATCATTTACATTGACAAGCACCGACGTGTATCCCGCCCACCAAGGGCTTGCGTTTACAAGGCGCCCCCAGATGCCGTCAGCCGCGAAAAGTATGTACTCCTCACCGCCAATATCGATGACAGCGGCATCGTCCCCGAAATCCACAACGGCATTTGAATATTCGGAGCGCACGCTTTCGAATATATTGATAAGGTCTGCGATGGGTTTTTTGCGGGTCACGCCTTCAAATTCACGGATTTCTTTTACGATTTTCTGTAGCTCCATTGAACACTAAAGATGCAGGATTGTTAATTATAGTTTCTGTGGATGCGCTTTATGACTTCTCACAAAAACCTGTCAATACACGCTTCTTGAACCCGGCAAACCTGTCCTCAAGTATCGCTTCCCTTGCGCCCTTTACTATTGACTGGATAAAGTGCACGTTATGAATGGACGCAAGCCGGAGCGCAAGCAGTTCCGATTCCTTAAAAAGATGGTGCAGATATGCCCTTGAATAATTCTTACATGTGTAGCATCCGCAATTCTCATCGACCGCCGCAAAATCCTGGGCGAATTTATTTCGGGCGATATCGATATTCCCGGTAGAGGTCATCAACGTCTGATGCCTTGCATTTCGTGTGGGGAAAGCGCTGTCAAAAATATCAATCCCGGACTCGATTGCATTAATGATTTCAACAGGAGAACCTACACCCATCAGGTAGCGCGGCTTATCCTCGGGAACCAGCGGAACGCTGTGTTTTAATACGTCGTTCATTATTTCCTTTGGCTCGCCGATTGAAAGCCCGCCTATGCCGTACCCGTCAAAATCCATGGCGATAAGTTCCTCTGCGCATTTTTTCCGAAGTTCCGCAAACGTGCCTCCCTGCAAAATCGCAAAAAAGAGCTGCCCCTTGTTTTTTTCCACATCCCTGGCTGCCGCAGCCCACTTTATTGTCCGTTCCATGGAAGCCTCGATAATGTTATACTCGCTTCCATAAGCGGGGCAGTCGTCCAGAATCATGGCGACATCGCTTCCCAGAATTTTCTGGTTCTCAAGACATATTTCAGGACTATATGAGTATTTTTTACCGTCACGCAGGTTTTTATAAGTGATTCCTTCATCGTTTATCTTGAACGGAAAATCCTTGCGTATCATCTGGAAACCCCCGCTGTCCGTGAAAATGGCGCGCTCCCAGTTCATGAATTTATGTACCCCTCCGGCTCTTCGGATGACCTCCATGCCAGGCGCAAGCAAGAGATGGAATGCATTGCTGATGAGCGCCTGCGTTCCCATATCGTACAGCTCTTCTGGAACGAGTGTCTTTACCGTGGCTTTGGTTGCAACAGGCATGAAAGCGGGCGTATCTATGACGCCGTGGTTGGTTCTGAGTTTTCCTGCTCTTGCGCCTGTATTTTTATCTGTGTGAATTAATTCGTACATTTTTATTACCTGAAAATCAGCATTGCATCACCGAAGCTGTAAAACCTGTATGAATGTGATATGGCTTCGCTATAAGCGCCCATCAGCCGTTCCCTGCCTGCAAAGGCGCTTACCAGCATCAGTAGTGTGGATTTTGGCAGGTGAAAGTTTGTTATCATGCAGTCTATTCGTGAACCGAAGCTGTAAGGCGGGTAGATGAAAAGCTGGCTGAATCCATTATTTGCCATGATTTTCCCGTCTACGCATGAGCTTTCAAGCGCTTTTACAGTGGTCGTCCCTGCGGCAATCAGTTTTCCTTTGGTTTCATTAATTATGTCTGCACTTTCAGGACTTACAGAGATATATTCAGGCTCCATGATGTGGTCTTCGATGTTTGCGGCTTTAACAGGTGTGAACGTACCAAGACCTACATGAAGCGTGACGTAAGCGATATTAACTCCTTTTTCTATTATTTTTTCCAACAATTCGTTGGTAAAATGAAGACCTGCTGTCGGCGCCGCGATTGAGCCTCTTTCTTTTGAATATACTGTCTGGTAACGGTTCCTATTTCCAAGTTTCTGTTTGATATAAGGCGGAAGCGGAGCATCTCCTATTTTTTCAAGAATGTCAGGAAGGTTCCCGTTGCAATTGAAATTGACAAGATACCTGTTTGTGTTGGGGTTCTTTATGACTTCAAGGACTGTTGCGTCAAGCTTTGATGAACCCGTCGAAAAAGAAGAAATATTCTTGTTGGGTTCATCAAATTCACCGAAATGGAGTTTCGTGCCTTCGCGGATGTTCTTTCCACGGATAAGACATTCATAGCCACTATCTGTTTTGGAAATTACGAGCGCTTCGACCTGCCCGCCAGTGCTTTTTTTTCCTGTGAGTTTTGCAGGGACGACTCTTGAATCATTGAGCACAAGTGTATCGCCGCGTTCAAAATAATCAAGGATATCGGAAAAATACCGGTGTTCAATGGTTTTTCCAAGCACCATTAACCTTGATGCATCCCTGGGCTCTGTGGGCGACTGGGCTATTAGTTCTTTAGGAAGATTATAATCGAAATCGCAAAGTTTCATCTGGTGCTTAGTTCACATGCCGGGTTAAGTAATTTTTCTTACGATATTATGGAGATCATTATCAACTTAATAATAATTCCCTCATACTCAACGCATCCGTAAAAATAACTTTACAGCCATTGACTTTCATCTCGCCTTTTTTCCCTTTATACGCCACAACAAGCGCCATTCCGGGTTGATAAGTTTCTATAAAAGAGCGCATGCTCCTTTTGATCCTACCCGGCTCTGCATTTATCTTTACCTCTATTGGAATTATCATATTATCCTTCTCAACAACAAAATCAACCTCTGCTTTTGATTTGGTTCTCCAGTATTTCGGCGCAAATCCCATTTTTATTAATTCCAGAAGAACATAGTTTTCAAAAAGAGTCCCGGTTATTTCTGCACTAAAAGCCTTTGCGACTGCATTTCTTAAACCCGTATCCACGAAATATATCTTTGGCTGCTTCGTGATTTCCTTGTTCTTGTTTGTATAGAATGGCGGAACTCTTATGATAACATAACTTTTTTCCATGGCATCGAGATATTTCTTGAGCGTCTGGAACGAGAGACTTATATCTCTTGAAATATTTTCATAAGAAATCACACCCCCGATATTTACAGACAGGTATTTTGTAAATACCTCAAGTGCCCTTATATCTTCGATTGAAAATGTCATTGCTACGTCCTTCAGGATCATTGTATCGTACAGGTCTTTAAGAATGATTTTTTTCAGTTCAGGATCTTCTGTCATTACAACCTTAGGATAGCCGCCGTATACTATGTGTTCCCAGATGTTCCTTTCAAGAATCCCTGATGTTACCTCTTTTTGACCTTTGGAGGTAAGGAATTCTTTGAGTGAGAAAGGATATAATTTAATAATGGAAACCCTCCCTACCAGATACGATAATATCTCAGTACCTAAAATAATCTCAGATGATGATGTTATCAAAATTTTCCTGCCTTTATCTGCAAGATATTTGAGTCTTGGTCCTGCATCCCTGCAATATTGCGCTTCGTCAAGCACTGTTACATCATACCCCTCTATGTATTGTTTTTCAAACTTCTTTATGTCTTCTTCAAAAAGCGCCCTGGCATCCGGGTCATCAAAAAATACGTACGACGAGTGGATAGGCTTCACACTTTCCTTAAGGAATGTTGTTTTTCCTGCCTGGCGTGCCCCTACAACAGCTACAACATTATAGATTCCAGCTACTTTTCTGAATATTTCTTTGATTTCTCGTTCGACATACATGATTATCTATTAGTGGCACGAATATTTAAATATTACTAAAATTTAACTACTGTTTAATTTTTTCCATACTAAAATTAAACTGTGTTTAAACTATAGTAATGACGTCAAGTTTTTATGATGATCTTATCGCCCTGCTTTTTATCAAAAAATTCTGCCGCACTCCCCTGATTTACCGCAATCTCAAGATAACCGTGGCTCCCGATTAACGCCAGAGGCTCCCCCTTTTTACAAAAACCGTACGCACTCTGGAATAAAACATGCTTTTTTTCGATTTCCAGTACATCACCCTGTCTAAATTCTACCATTCCGGATGGAATATTTGTCACGATATTCCCGAATGAATCAATGAATATAATCCTGCCTTCCAGAGACCTTTTCTTTTTTATTCCCACCACAAAATCGAGATTTACAAAGTCAAAAACCAGCTCGCCGACATCGCCAATATCCATTCCATTTGAGATATGCGCTCCCACTGGCGCAAAAATATCCCTGCCGTGGAAAGTGCCGGATATACTTTCCCGGATTAATTTCTTGTTTGTGATTTCATACACTTCAAAATCTCCAATGCTCCTTGCTGCCGGAATAAGAATGCCATTGTCAGGACCGATAAAGTATTGGAGTCCAGAGCCGGGAGCTTCCGCCCTGATTGCAATCGGGCGCCGCCTCGTCCCGACGCCCGGGTCAACGACTGCGATATGCACAGTCCCTGAGGGGAAGTATCTGGCACAGTTCATCAACATAAATGCCCCGGCGTGCACATCGTGGCGCGGCACTGAATGGGAAATGTCCACTATATTTGCGTCTGGATTGATGCCCAGTATTACGCCTTTCATGGATGCAGGATACACATCCCCGAAATCCGAAAGCAGCGTTATAACCATAGCTCTTCAAGAAACATTTAATACACTCCTACACTATAAAACCCGCTGCCAACATCGTGGACTCGTGGGGTAGCCAGGATATCCTGGCGGGCTTCGAACCCGCAGACCCGCGTTCGAATCGCGGCGAGTCCGTCACCTCTTCAGTTAATGTTAAATAAAAAAAGAGAAAAATTCCGGTAAGAACCGGAATAACATACTTATCTTGTGAAATACCAGAGCAGAATCAGTATTATAAGGATTATACCGATCCAGATATAAGCGCTACTGCCCTTTTCGTCTTCTTTTTTGGGTTGCAGTTTTGGAGGATATGATTTTGTTGCGGGGTTAAGAAATTTCCCTACGGATTCTACTTTTTGTTCGTTCAGCCTCAGCACTTCATTCTCTGTAGCTATATTTGAACGCTGAACGACACTATCCTCAATCACCACATTTCCACCGCAGGTACCATCCATGTCGCAGAAACTTAGAAGATTGCTACGCTGGATAATGGAATCTTTTATATGGATATTAAAAACTGGTTGGATATTGCCAAGTTTTTCAAACTCTCTGGTAAGATTGCGTCCTATTTCAGCAAGAAGTCCTGTGATATCACTAGGATCGTTTCCTGCTACAAACACCTCAATACTCTCGATATCTCTACTGATGCAGCTTTTTATAACTAAATCTTTTTTCGTTACTTTTGTCTTTCCATAAAACCATTCTTCGTATGTCTTCTCATCTGTAGTCTTGAAGGTCTTGATGTGATGCACATCATGTAACTGGATAACGCCCTGACATATCCTTAATAGCTCAGATGTCTCCACTCTCTTAGGAATTGTATAGACCTTGCTGTCATGGAACTGAAGCTCTGATACGAGTTCCTTGAGCCTTCCAATATTAACATCATGCTCGGTGCGGAATATCGGACAGATAACCTTTATTTTCAGGGTCTCCATCTGAACCGATTCAGGTCTGCCAGAGGCGTCCTTATAGCTTACACGGCAATTGATATCAGTACCCTCTTTCGCACATATAAGTGGGTCAAGATAAAAAGCGATAGTCCTGTCAGTATTGGGATGGATATTACCGAGCAGAATCTTTCCCTTTTTTTCAGGATACTCGGGTTCGCAACGGTCAAAATGAAGTATCCTTTCATCACTCTCAAGCTCAATTGCAGCATCAAGGATGGCTAAATTTGATGTATTTTTTACGGAGATCTTAACACGGATGCATCCACCGAAAAACTCATACTCACGGAGTACTAATGGTTTGCTTACAACTTCATGAGACAAATCCCTACTGTCCATTTATTCACTTCTCGATTTTTCTCAGAGATTAAAAAGTAAAAATAATCACACGGTCTTCAGTTTTATATGATGCGTTAACATTTCTTAAAGTTTGGATAGGATTCAGGTTTGTCTAAATCATAAGCGTATTTCATAACGTCCAGAAGTCCATTTTTGAGTACTAATACACAACCATCCCAATCAATTTCAAAATGCTTTAGAGTCTGATTGCTATGCTCGCTTTCATACATTTCATTGAATGTTATTATTTCCTTTAGAGATTTAGAAGGAAACATCAAAAAATAATTCGGATTTTTCAAAGGGCTACTGGTAAGATATATTGTACAATTGACTATAGGAAGAACATCTAAGTCCACACTATACCATAGTTTTGGCATGGTGGTACAACGGATATTGATTTTTTTCCCATCTATGATATATATCTGGGGCTTTCTTGAATCTAGTTTGATGGTGTATTGCCCAATTTGTTCTAATTTTTTTATGAATTTACTAACTATTTCATTACACTCAGGTTTTCCCATTGCTCACCTTTGGGCTTTATTGAAATTTATATCTTATTCCTATTCTAAGAAAATGCATCTATACTTTCCTATCCATTAAAAAAATTGTAAAATAAAAAGAAGGTTCCGGTTGACCGGAACTAGCTGTCTTATCCTCGCCCAAAGATATAATACAGCAGAATCAGTATTATTAAAAGGATTACGCCAATCCAGATATAAGTGCTGTTGCTCTTCTCTTCAACTTTCTGGGGCTGGGGTTTCGGTGGTTCTACCCTTGGAGCAGGTCTTGGTTTCGGTGGTTCAGGTCTCGGCGCAGGTTCTGGCTCTTCAACCACGACCTCTTTCTTAGCCGTTCCTGATACGAATGGACTCTCAACACCTGTTAATACTGCCATTACGCGTACAGCTCCGGTCAAATTGTTATCAACTTTTGCGCCCCAGATAATCCTCTTGGTATTGGGGACTTTATCCATTATCATTTCGCCGGTGACTGCGACCTCTTCCAGTGTAAGGTCTTCGCCTCCAACTATGTGGATAAGAACTCCATAGCTTGCCCCTATGTCTGCGACATCAAGCAGCGGTGTGCTGATGGCTTGAGCCACGGCTTTGGCTACCCTGTCAGCGCCGTCTCCTTCACCAATACCGATTGACGATACCCCGCCGCGTTCCATGACAGCGCGCAGGTCGGCATAGTCAAGGTTAACAAGGCTTGGCTGTGTGATAGTGTCAGTAAGGTTCTTTACAAATGCTCCAACAAGCGCATTTGCAACGTTAAGGGCTTCTTTCAGCGGGAGATTGCCCGCCACTTCTCTTAATTTTGAGTTATCAATTATTACAACCGAATCACATGACTGTGCAAGTAAATTGATAGCTTCCCTTGCCTTCTCTCTTCTTGCCATTTCGATAGTGAACGGGATGGTGACGCATCCGATGGTGAGCGCGCCGAGTTCGCGTGTGATTGCAGCGACAACGGGTATTGCGCCTGTTCCTGTTCCACCGCCAAGTCCAGCTACCAGGAATACGAGATTCGAACCTTCAAGTTCGGCTTTTAATTCGGCAGCATTCTCGTTTGTTGCCTGGGCGCCCATCTCCGGGTAGCCTCCGCACCCGTGCCCTTTGCACAGTTTTTCCCCGAGCAAAATCACTTTATCTGCTTTTTGAACATACAGGTGATTCACATCGGTATTTGCAGCAATTATCCTGCCGCCGCTAATACCTTTTTCTGCGATCCATGTTGTAATATTACAACCGGCTCCACCCAAGCCTACTACGGCAACGGATGGTCTGGCTGCTTTTGCAAATGCTTTTAAGTCAGTAACCATGTTTTAATAGCCTCCTCCATATGAACGGCTACATTTTAATAGTTGTTTAAGTATATATGCTTTTTCAGTTATCCTCTTTGCAAACTTTTAAATGAATTCGGGGTATAGGGGGCTAATATGCAGGTCATAAAACTGGAGAATTCGCCATACGATGCAAATGCGTATTTAGTAGAGGGAACTGTGCTGGTTGATGTGGGAATGGACGGGCGGGCTGTAATTTCTGAACTTGAAAAGCATATCCAGCTCAAGCGCCTTGAAACGATAATCCTCACCCACTGCCACTATGACCATTCAGGCGGTGCGGGATATGTCGCCGAAGCCACAGGCGCAAAAATAGCCATCCATAAAGACGATGCCCCGCTCTTAAACAACGCCATCGCCAGTGCATCACGGTTATTCGGGGAAAGCGCGCCATCCATTTTGCCTGATATCATTTTGAGCGGCGGTGAGGTTTTCGGGAAACTTGAGGTCATACATACACCTGGACATACCCCGGGCGGCATCTGCCTGTATGACGCCGAATCAAAAACTCTTTTTTCAGGTGATACGGTATTCCAGGACGGCAGTTTTGGGCGCACCGACCTTTACGGAGGGAACGCAGCGCAATTGATTGAATCTATAAAAAAGTTATCACTCCTTGATGTCAGTGTTATGTATCCCGGTCATGGGGATATTGTAACCAATGCCAATGAACAGATTAAGCTGTCGCTTTTAATGGCATCCCAGTATTCAGGTATATGAACTCTTTAAATTTTATTTAATTCTCACCAGTATTGCGATACCGATAATTAGAATCAACACGAGCACAGGCACGATTACAGTCTTAATCAAGCCATACATTGCATTCACGCTTGAATTCAGGTTTTTTATTGATTCTACAACAAGGTCAGCCTGTACAGGTTTGACAGGAGGCTTTGCCGTAATTTCTTCCATTTCATAGCTCTCGGCAGGCTGGGCTGCAGGAGCTGTCCTGAATGTCTCTTTTGCTGGCACGGGGTGTGCCGCAGGAGGCTTTTGCGGTTGCTGTGGTGGTTTGTTCTTTAATAATGCTTTGAATAATGCATCTTCAGTCATTGTTGGCATTTAGTTGTACCCTTCTGCCTCCAAAACTCGAAATATTGAGGCATTAATTAGATTATTTTAGCTATTTAAATAATTTGGCTTTAACATCAGGCTACCAGCAATTTTATTTAGTGTAAGCGCAAGTATCAGCGGGATTATGGATCGGTTCAAAACAAGAAATATCTGGCTTGTGGTTATAATAGGGGGAATCATTTTTGCAATTTTCATGCGCGAGATAGGATATGAGAAATTTATTTTTTTAATAAGCAGCGTAAATAAACCGCTTATTCTTCTGGCTGTTTTCTTCAATCTATTAAATCTCATAACATTCACAATCACATGGAGGTTCCTGACTCCTGCGGACATCAGCCTTTATAAATTGTTCAAGTTCTATATGGCAGGAACATTTATCAATAATATCACCCCCACATTCGGGACAGGCGGCGAGCCTGTAAAAGCCATGCTGCTTGGCAAGGAGACCGGTACGAGCAAGGCTGAATGTTTTGCAGGCGTGGTGTCTCAGAGGATGCTCAACATGTTCCCTTTTTTGACCATCGGGATGCTGGGTATCTGGCTCCTATTTTCTAAACCCAGACAGATCCAGCTTGCAACATGGGAAATTGTTGCAATGATGTTCTCTATCGGGCTTGCTTTTTCGATATTCGGACTTATCATATATTTCTATTTGAGGAAGGACAAACTCTCCTCATTCGTCCATTCGTCAATCCGGTTTTTTGCACCATTTATCGGGCTGGTGAAAAAGGGTTTTGACCACAGTGCGTATACGGTTGCCGTGGAGGATTCGATTAATTCTTTCCATGGCGGTCTAAGAAATATCCACCATAATAAATACGGACTTGCAAAAGCTACATTGTTCTCTTATTTCGGGTGGATTTTTGATATCCTGGCAATATACACGATATTCCTTTCAATAGGTGAAACTCATATCCATATCAGTGTGTTGATTGTCACCTATACCATCTCGATGATAAGCGGATGGCTTCCTCTTTTTCTTCCAGGGGGGCTTGGTATCGTGGACGGTACCATGGCAATACTGTTCATATACGGCGGTGTTCCTGTCGAGATGGCAATATTAGCAACGCTGCTTTACAGGCTGGCATCCTACTGGTTTAATACAGTACTCGGTGCATTTTACCTGAGTGGCTCATTAAAGACCGGATAGTTCTTCTTTTTTAAAGGTGAAACTGCCTTTCGCACTTACTTCACTGGGAAGCTCCCTGGATTTTGACTTTAGAATCAGGTCTGCTATTTCAGTATCCAGAACTCTTGCTATCCCGACGATGGATGTCGTCGGTCTGGGATTTACGTCCACTACATACGGTTTATGCCCGAGCACAATATCCACGCCTGCGTATCCCCGGCATCCCAGCGCCTTTACCGTTTTTTTGGCGACATCGATAATTTCATTGTTCCTGCCGCAGCGATACCCTACCATCCCGCCTTTATAGGATATGCTGTCGTTTATCTCAATCAATTGTTTGTTAACCGTCAGGTGTAGCTGTGTTTTGCCCGTTATCACGCTGGCGCTTAAGTGTTCTCCCTCGATAAATCGTGTGGCAATAAAGCCTTCTTTTAACGTTCCTCTTTTACTTTTATGGATTCCTTCGGAAGCGCAGCCGAATCTTGGTTTTATCACGAAATCGCCATTGTAATCCCCGCTTCCTATGGTCTCTGGCACGGGGAGCTTTTCCCTCTCAAGTATGCGCGTACATTCGAGTTTATCTGCGCACAGGCGCACCGAATCTGAGGGGCACCCGAGGTTCGCTGTATTCTCCTCTATTATTTCTGTCAGGTCTCCCAGCATTTCATCAGGCGCAATAACAATCGCAGCATCGCATTTTTTTGATATTTTTTCGAGAGCCTCTTCGAATCCCCGCGTCATTACCGCCTTTCCTGCGCCGAGCCGCGCGCCCGCTGTCGGATAGAAAACCTCGTGACCGCATGAAACAAAGCTCCGCACGAGAGTGCCAAGCATCGCCCTCCCTTCAAGCATGTATTCATCCACGCCTGCGCCCACTGCGTATTCAGCGACCAGTACTTTCATGGGATGAAAAACGGGTTATTTCGTATTAAAGCTGCGGTTTTTGCCCGGAGTATGGTAAAATATAAACGCATACATTATCCAAACTGCTTGGAACTGACAGAGGGCTCGATGAAGTTTCTGGCTGACATTCAGGCAAACTTCATATACCTGCAAACATAAATTTACTTTAAAAATTCAGAATACTGAGGTATCAATAATGACCCTGCTCAAAGAAGCAACCATAGAAACTATAAAACGATTGCCTGATGAGAGTTCATTAGAAGACATCATGTACGAGATAAATTTTGTTGCGCAGGTTCTCGATGGACTTAAGGATGCTGAGAAGGGAAAGCTGCTGACCACTGAGGAGCTTCTTGACAGGGTCGAGCAATGGGCAAAGTAAAATGGACAGAAAAGGCAGGTAGCAATCTGCAGGCGATTTATGATTATATTGCTAAAGACTCAAAAACATATGCTGCACGTTTCATAAAATCTCTTATCAGTGCGACCTCAAAACTTGAGCAAATGCCTCTCGCTGCGGGCGCATAGTTCCGGAGCTTGAAGGTTATGGATTCAGAGAGGTCGTTTACCAGAATTACAGAATCGTTTACCGGCTTGTAGAAGGCAGCGAGGATGTTGAGATACTTGCCGTCGTGCATAGTGCCCGTGAGATAAAAAAGGCATTTCGCAAAGCTTGGGAGCTTAATTGAGATGGATTTATCCCGAAGACAGCAGTTAAGCCCGTCCACGTTCTGCATTGTATTCAGGCGCGCAATTTTTAAAAACTGACACTATAAGAAAATGCTTATTAACCGCCTCCGCGAATAGAAAGCAATCGGTGGTAATATGGTCAAACACAACGATGCAGGCAGCATGACGGTAAAAAAAGCAGTCAAAATCTCCGCCAAAGTAGCCGCCCTCATAACCGTTTTATACCTGACACTGTTCTTTGTCTCTCAGTTTCTATACGAAGCAGGCATCCGTGAGTTGCTTAGATTTTTTATATACAACATACCAATATTTCCAAACGCTGGCCTAGAAGACCTCAATCAGGGGGATATACTGAATATGTCTCGTACTGTTTTAGTTTTGGATATTATTTTTATCAGCATAGCTCTTTACCTGAAGTCCAGAAAAAAACAATAAACTCTCTAAAAAAAGAAGGCGTTTTGTTTTAAATAACGCTCTTTTTCGCTGAAGATGCATCCGCAGTATTTTTGCATGTATAATTCAAGAGCCCTGGCAATTTCACGCGATTCTTTATACCCTTCCCTGAAATCCTCATAATAGAACTCGATACCGTAATCATTAGCGGTTTTTTCCCCGACTTTTACAAGCAGTTCATGCTTCTGGTACGGCGAGATAAGAAGGGTTGTGGTGAAAGCGTCAAATCCCAGTTGAGCAGCGGTTTTGGCAGCTTCTGCGAGCCTGTATGTATAGCAGAATTCGCATCTCTCATCGGCAGCCACGGCGCCGCGAAGGTAGTTCTCCATGTCGTAGTTCTTGTATATTATTTTAGCTCCTTTTATTTCAGCATATTTTTCAAGCGACTGCATCCGGTTCTTATATTCTGTATAGGGATGGATGTTCGGGTTATAGAACAGGGCTGTCACATCATGTCCTTCCTCAAGCATCCGCTTATGCGGGTATGTGAAGCAGGGGGCACAGCAGACGTGGACGAGGATTTGCATGATGGTAATTATATGCTCGATGCCTTAATGGTTATGTCTGACGATGGTAGAAATTGTGAATTTTTATTTGAAGTCAAGGTGTATCTTCAAAGCAGTCTCAATTTTTTCTAAAATGATTGGGGGTACTGTTCCTATCATGTCCTTTAACCTCCTTTTATCCACAGTTCGTATCTGGTTTGTCTTTATTTTGGAGTCGTCAGTCAGATTTGCTGTTCCTTTACGTATAAGAACATCAAAAGGATACACCTTTCCTGTGTTTGAAGTAATAGGAACAATAGTTACCGTATCCGCCAGTTCATTGTTAATGTCGTTTGAAATAACAACTGCAGGTCTTATTTTTCCTATCTCTGAACCCTCTATCGGATCGAGTTTAACCCAATAAATATCGCCCCTCTTAATCAATTCCGTCTCCTGAAGTTGCATCCCAATCTTCAGTAAGCTGTTTGTCTTCACGTTTACTTGCCTTATAGCCTTCGGTTAATTCTCTTATAAGATATGCTTTCTTCTCCCGCTCTATCCTGTCCCGTATTGCTTCCGCTATAAAACTGGATTTATTTTTCACATCTTTCAACAATTCTGCGATTTCTGAAGGCAATGTTATATTAACCCTGACTGTATTCATAATACACCTTAATTGACGCATTATTAGTATGTATATATGAGGTACTTAAAGGCATCTATCTCACAATCGGCGCGCCAAACGTAAACTCCTCAAGCTCAACCACTTTTTTCCATAACTCCCTGCACTTGCAATCAAGGTTATTAAAAACCCCTGCATCCTGCGTCTGCGAAAAAACCCGAATCGCCTCTGCCGCATCCTTATCGCATTTCCCGCAGTTGTGAGGCCCGCGCGCCGAACCTGCGCCCACGGGGTCTGACATCAGGATGGTATCGGGATTTGAATCCTTCCCTTTTTTCAGGACTTCCACGGCGCTCCACAGCCATGGTGAGCGGTAATCCCCGCGCTCGAACATCTCATCCACAAGCGTGCCCTTCTGGACATTGCACAGGTTGACCGATATCGTTCCCGCATAGGGCGCTGCGTCGTTGATGGATTGTATCATGTCGTTGATAGCTATGCCTTCTGGAATGAAAGGAGGTTTAAGCATCAGGTAAGCCTTCACGGTTGCGCCTTCTTTCTTTGCAGCCTCGCTTGCCCTGACAAAATCCGAGAACGTAAAACCCTTATTGATGCAGTCCCTTCGTATCACATCGTTACTTGTTTCAAGCCCCATAGCCACCTCGAATCTTTTACCAAGGGCTGCGACAGATTCTGAAATATTCTCCTTCGTCACATATTCGGGTCTTGTCTCTGCAATGACTTTTTTCACCCTGTCATCAGTCCCGAGGCGCGAGAGCATCTCTTTGCGGGTCGCCGCATCTATCTCACCGTCATCAAGAAAGCTCCCCGACGTGAATATCTTCAAAATGAAATCTTCATCCTTACATCGCGACATGGCATTCTCAAACTGCTTCATCAGGTCGTCATGCGATGGAGGTTTTTGTGCGCTGTCATAAACGTATCCGCACATGGTGCAGTTATTCCAGCGGCAGCCCGAAGTCTGGAAAATCACGGTGAGCGCAGTTATGGGCTTTCCGTCAAGCAAATCCTTACCTGTCCAGACTGCTGTTGGCATGTCGGGCGGGTTGAATTTGAGTTTCTGTTTTGTACGGATGTCCCGCACGACTTTTGTAAGTGACATTTCTTATCAGTCCCCGCATTTAAATGCGGGGTTACTCAAACTCTATCGTTGCAGGCGGTTTTGGCGTCAGGTCGTAAAGCACCCGCGATACATTGGGTATCTCGCTCGTGATGCGGGATTCGATTTTCCGAAGCGTATCCCATGGCAGTTCCATCGCCTCTGCGGTCATGCCGTCCCTTGAACTCACGGCGCGTACTGCTATTATCCATCCGTGCACCCGTATATCGCCTTTTACCCCAGTGCCTTTTTCAAGCAGCGCGGCAAATGTCTGCCATGGTCGGTATTGTTCCACCAGCTCCTCCTCAACGATTGCATTCGCCGCCCTCACCACTTCCAGCTTTTCTTCGGTTACTTCACCTATTATCCTGACTGAAAGACCCGGACCCGGGAAGGGCATCCTGTCTGAAATCTCTCTCGGCAAACCCAGCGCCCTTGCCACCTCTCGCACCTCATCCTTATAGAGGTCAGCTATGGGCTCGATTATCCCCTCAAAATCGATAACCGAAGGGAGACCTCCGACATTATGGTGGCTCTTAATCCCTCCTTCTGACTCTATCCTGTCAGGGTATATGGTTCCCTGGATAAGGTACCTCGCGCCCAGTTTTCTGGCTTCTTTTTCAAATTCCCGGATAAAAGCCTCGCCCACTGCTTTCCTTTTTTTCTCAGGGTCTGTCTGTCCTTTCAAGGCTCTCAGGAAATTCTCCTTCCCATCGACGACCTGAAGGTTCATATCTGCAAAGATTTTCTTTATCCTGTCGGTTTCTCCTTTTCGCATGAGTCCTGTGTCGATGTAAATAGGCGTAAGCAGCTCTCCAATCGCCCTGTGCGCAAGCACAGCGCAGACCGAGCTGTCAACTCCTCCGGAGAGCGCTATTATTGCCCTGCCTTTAATGTCTTTTTTAATTTTCTGGATGCTCTCAGCAATGAATTTATCAACTTTTACCATTGGACACTTAAATATTGTTCATTCTTTAAATGGTTTTACCAGAAATATCACGATTTAAGTTTATTTTAAGGCCAGATAGAAGAAATATGCTGCTGCGAGTACAGTATTATTCTAACCAGTATCACAATAATGGCAATTACCAGTAGCACATGGATTAACCCATAAATTAGAGGAACCAAAATGCTTAATAAATATAAGTTTCTTCTTAACATTGATGACAATCGAAACAACAATCTTATTTTTGGTGATTATAGCTGTGATTGCTGTATATATTGTTTTGAAGGCTGCAAAGTACCTGATTGTAAATTCAATACTGGGCCTCATTATTCTTGCTATAGGCAACATCATTTTTAAATTAGATATTGCTTATACCGCTACGGTGATATTGATTTGCGCACTGGGGGGAATTCTTGGTGCAATCCTTATAATGCTGCTTCATGTCCTAGGTATAGCGTTTTTACCTTAGATCTGGCTCTTAAATAGAGAGTATATCAGATTAACTCCTGCCATTGATTATAATGTGCCTTCTTTCTTTAAAAAAGCTTCCAATTTATATCACAAGATCCCATTCTAAGCTACGAGAAAAGCCCACGTATGAATCATGAGGAATGGAAAAAACATCCGATAAAAAAGTTTTAAATAGTAAGCATGATATATTCTTTTAAAATGATGATGCCCAGCCATTGGGTTTTAGAAAAATTTTGAGTTAGTCATGGAACCGATAATAGAAATACGCTCCCTGTCAAAAAATTACGGGGACTTCAAAGCCCTGGATAATGTCTCCCTCACTATTGAAAAGGGAACAATATTCGGGCTGCTTGGACCCAACGGAGCCGGCAAATCGACGTTAATCAAGGTGCTTTCCTGCCAGGCAAGACCATCAGGGGGTCATGCCTACATATCAGGTCTTGACGTAGTTTCTGATAAGAAAGAAGTACTTTCCATTATCGGGGTTGTCCCGCAGGAAAACAGTTTCTATGACGAGCTTACCGTAAATGAGAACCTCCTGTATTTCGGTTCATTATACGGAGTCCCGGTTATTGAAATTAAGAAAAGGAGCCATAAGATACTGGATATGCTGCATCTTTCAGAAAAGAGCGAAAGCTTTGCAGGCACACTGTCAGGAGGCATGAAGACCAGGTTGAATATCGCCTGCGCGCTTATCCATAAACCCGAGACGCTGATTCTTGATGAGCCCAGCGTGGGGCTTGACCCCGTATCACGGAAAGCCTTATGGGACACCATCAGGGGCGTAAACAGGGAAGGCACAACGATCCTTATCACCACCCATTATATGGAAGAGGCGGACTTGCTCTGCGACAGGATATTGATTATGAACAGGGGCAAAATCGTTGTCGAAGGAAAACCCGGGGAGCTAAAGAACGCTGCTGGCGAGCGTGCCATCCAGATAACAAGCATACCCGGAAATTATCAGTTAATAAAAAGCAAAGTAGAATCGCTGGAAGCGATATCGTCCTGCGCCGTCAATGAAGAAGGTT
>JAHFCV010000175.1 GCA_023249275.1 Candidatus Methanoperedens sp. | reverse complement strand
CCTGATGGAACTGAACGGCTGCCGCTTGTCAAAAATCTACCGATCAATGCTTATAGCTACAACAGATTATCTTTAAGTCCTGATGGCAGCAGGATACTTTTCACAGTTGGCAGTTTAGAAACACACGAGCGAAAACGCCACTATCTATTGAAAATGAAAGGGTATGATGAGGTTATGTCGATATATGCGCCCAATTCTATTGAACAGGGAACTGAAGCTTTTATCGAAGTTAAATCCATGTCGAAGCCTGTTGAAAATGTAGTGATTTCTCTTAACGGCAGGGAAATAGGCAAAACCAACGATACAGGATTTTTAAGATATAGCTTCAAAGAAGCGGGCAATTACAAATTAAGTGCAGTTAAGCAGGGTTTCAGAAATGCAAATAAGTCTATCACAGTCAAAGAACAGTCCTCAGAGAACTCACCAGAACAAACAGTCGCCATAACGACATCAGCACCCACAGCGACAGCGGATGCGCCCAAAACGCCCGGTTTTAGCATGATCTTTGCAGGAATTGTGCTGATAGCGTCTATATTTTTAATAAAAAGGAGGAATGGTTGATGAGTAAGAAAATAGGCGCCGCGCTCATACTGGCAGCATTTGGTCTGCTCCTATCTATATCTCAGGTCGACATAGTGAACGCAGCAAACCTGACTACAGACGCAGGAGTGGTTAAAAACAATACATCGATAAAAGAAGTAATTTCTATTACGGATATTGTGAAACCACATACTATTAATGATTCTAAAGAAGTTTCTCTGAAACCAGGCAGATATTTTATGGAACCAGTCCAATGGAGTCCCGATGGTGGAAGGATTCTCATTCGCTCTATGGTCAGTTGGGGTCAATCGGAAGAATTAGATGAAGTTTATGTTATGAATGCTGATGGAACTGGATTAAAAAAAATCGTCTCGTCCAGATTCATAAATTCAAAAGGTGCAAGGATTGCATCTCCTACATGGATTCAGGGTGGAGATAAAATAGCCTTTTTTTTAAACCGACCCAATGCATCTCTTTTTGTAGTCGTAAATCCTGATGGAACAGGACTGAGAGCCATTGGAACCAATCTCTCGGATATGGACTCGATTTTAGCATTTTTACCTGATGCAGGACTCTGGCAGGGTTTTTATATAGGAGATCTAAATGAATTTACTACAGTAGCTGCGGATGGGATGAATTTAGAAAATATTTTAAAAGATGATAGGAAAACAAATACTGAAAAAATAGTTTTTGTGGAACGACCTAAATACATCTTATATACCATGAACCCGGATGGGACCGGAAAGACATTAATTGCGTTAACAGGCTGGGGAGAGTTTTTGGAGCGTCCTGTTTATGCATGGAATCCTTCAGGCGATAAGATTGTTTTTTCAGCAATCATAGACCCCGTAACAGGGAAACAAGTAGATTTTGATACTTTCTGGGCAAGGAAAGAATATTATGAAGCTCATATCTTTTTAAGTAACCCGGATGGTACGGAGCGTGTACAGCTTACTGCTGAAGAGCCTTATAATGTAATCACAGGGGGCTGGAGTCCAGATGGCAGCAGATTGATTATAGGTTCTTCTTCGGATATAGAAATGAGAGCGTGGAATGTATCGATAATAAAACTGAGTGGATATGATGAAGTCTTATCTGTTTATTCCCTCAGTTCTATCAAACAGGGAACAGAGGCTTTTATTGAAGTCAAATCCATGTCAAAGCCTGTCGAAAATGCAATAGTCTTTCTTAATGGCAGAGAAATAGGCATAACCAATGAAACTGGATTTTTAAAATATAGCTTCAAAGAAGCAGGTAATTACAGTTTAAGCGCTGCTAAACAAGGTTTTAGGACTGCGAGTAAGTCCGTCATAGTCAAAGAGCTATCATCAGAGCAAACAGCCGCTATAACGACATCAGCGCCTACAGCGATTGCGGATGCGCCCAAAACGCCCGGTTTTAACTCGATATTTGCTGGAATTATGCTGATAGTTTCCGTATTTTTAGTAAAAAGGTGGAGAGCTTAATGACTAAAAAAATAAGCGCTGCGCTCTTATTTATCGCAATCGGTCTTTTCATATCTATAGTCAAGATAGATATAGCCGATGCAGCAAATCTCACCATTGATGCCGATAACGTTGATAGCCTGATTGAGATCACAGATATTATAGAAAAAGAGATGCAAAAGTCTACCGATTATACTAAGTTCGACATTTTCTATACCGTAGCAGATAGCAATTTCATGTGGTCTCCTGATGGGTCAAGGTTATTGATTTTAGCTCACAGGAATATGGCGACGAAAGGCGACCCAAAACGTGTCCCATGTGGTGAATTCGGCCTTCACGAGCGCGCTTCCACTCTTTTCTGGATTTATGCGGACGGCAGTGAGGTTACTAACGTCGCAAGAGCCGAGGAAAGCATCAGGGCAGCAAAGAACAATACTGCAGGTTTTATACAGTCTGCCTGGTGGAGTCCGGATGGAGATAAAATTGTATTCATGGTTCTGAATCCTTGCGATGAGAAAAACCAAAAATACGTTTCAGACAGAAATGGTTCTATTGAGGAGGATAATTCGACCGTTAAGCAACTTCCTCTTGGCTGGAGCGCTGCAGATTATCAGGATGGTATAAAATGGAGTCCTGACGGGAAAAAAATCGCTTTCATTGGCGACAAAGATGGAGAAATTTATATAGCTAATGTCGATAATGCATCTGTCCAGCAACTGACAACTAACAGTGATATGCAAGCCATAGGACTGAGCTGGAAACCTGATGGGAAAAAGTTAGTCGTAAATACTATTGGTGCACTTTATGTAATAGATGCTGACGGCAACAATCTCAAATCGATCGAAAAAGAAAAGGGGGAATATTTTTTCCTTGCCTCATGGAGCCCCGATGGAACAAAAATAATTTATACTAAGAATAATGGAAATGGAGATTATGACTACCTTCGAATATTTGATATAGACAGTGGAAATACAAAAACAGTAGATGAGAAGTGGGCAAGTCAAATTTCATGGAGTCCCTACGGCGATAAAATAGCTTTTCGTTCCGCCAGAGCCAGTAGCCTTTATATAGTAAATTCGGATGGAACAGATAAAATTACTCTGCCTGAAAGCTACTCCGCAAGAGTGGAAAGTGGTTATGTCTGGGATACGGACAATAAAATATACTATCTGACTAATGATTCTATTGTTAAAATAAAACCAGATGGAACTGAACAATCGGTGCTTGTTAAGAATATACCCGCCGATCTTTATAACAGCAACAAAATATACTTAAGCCCTGATGGTAGCAGGATAGTTTTTACCATTGGCAGCTTAAATGCGCGAGAACGTACTTATATCTTAAAAATGAAGGGATACGATGAAGTTATGTCGATTTATGCTCCAGGTTCAATTAAACAAGGGGATTCTGCTTTTATTGAAGTCAAATCCATGTCAAAGCCTATTGAAAATACAACAATCTTTCTTAATGGCAGGGAACTTGGGAAAACCAATGAGAGTGGATTTCTAAAATATGGCTTCAAAGAAGCGGGTAATCTCAGGTTAAGTGCTGTCAAACAGGGTTTTAGAATGGCAAATAAGTCCATCACGGTTGAGAAATCGCCATCTGAACAATTATCACCTGAACCAATCCTGACCGCATCACCAGAGATAACAAAACCAGCAACAGCAGCAGCCCCCAAAGCGCCGGGCTTTGGCGCGGCGCTTGCAATAGCAATTCTATTTACAATCAATTTATTTAAAAGGAGGTACAATTGAGAGCCTAAGCAAAGGTGCAAGATTGATGATTTCAAGGAAGACAGGGACGACGGTACTGGCAGGCGCTTTGCTGATGGTAGCAGGCGTTATCGTCGCAAGCATGCTGCTTGCTACAAAGCCATCGATTATCCAGATAAGTGATGGGTCTTTCAAAATCCTTGAGCTTCCTTACACCTACACAAAGAACGATGCATACGTTCTGGTAATTGGCTCTACAATCGGCGGCATGATGCTATCGTATATTCTCACAACGCTGCTTGCAGCAGGAAAAAGCGAGGTTAAAAGCATGATAATCGAAGAAAAACCAGCAGAAATCCCAGTTCCTATTACTGATATAGCTGCTATTGCAGAGCATGTCAAAGAAGGGACGCAATTAATCGATGCGGTCTTAACAGCACTGGAGGGCGATGAAAAAAAGCTGGTCAAAGAAATCGCTGACCACGGCGGCGAAATGCTTCAGAATGAACTTGTGCTTTCGTTGAATTTCTCAAAGGCAAAGATGTCAAGGATGGTTACTGACCTTGAAAAGAGAGGCGTGGTAG
>JAHFCV010000174.1 GCA_023249275.1 Candidatus Methanoperedens sp. | reverse complement strand
TTTGATACTCGTCATCCTTCTGGTAAAACCTTCACAGGATACGTACACAAACCTCTCCGCCGGCGTACTCGCCTTTGCAGTTGTAAGTTCACTGTACCAGATATTCAAAAGCTCGCAGGTAACCGGCATAAAGAATAAGCTGCGTTCAAGCGGTCCCCATATTGTTCATCTTGGGATTGCGGTTATTCTCATCGGGGTGCTGATGAGCGCTTATGCGAATTCAGAAACCGTGCTGTTCATGAAATTCAACGAAAAGAAAAGTATCATGAGCAAGATGCCAGAATTAGGCGTATATGATATCCAACTGGTTGACCTTGCTTTCCCCGTAGAGCATAAGCATATAACTGCCGTACTTACAAAAATTGGCGTGTATAATATCTACAAAGACGGCGTCCTGATTGATTCTGGCGAGGCAAAATTCAGGGAAATTAAAGGGGAATTCGTCACGGAACCTCTGATTTATCGGGGTTTGCTTGCAGACGTAAACATCAGGTATCAGGGAATAGGCACCCAGACCCCTATTTTCATCTCCGTTGCCAATATCAGGGTCATTCCAGGCATGACTATACTGTGGACAGGCAGCATTCTTGTGGTTATAGGAATAATCCCGATTCTTTATAAGCGCCGTACTGATGATTAACAGGGCAGGAGGTTAGAGATTATAACGATTATAGAGTTCTTTTCTCACAGGACAAGTGCACACAAAAGAGTATCCAAATGTTGCCCTGTAGCTGCACGGATTGCTACTCATGCATTTAATAAAATGGAGCTTATCTCCAATGCAAAGTTCAACTTTGCATAAGTCCTTTCTTTCTCCGGATAAACAAGAAAAATCTTTTTTACATTTTGTGGTATTTTTTAAAATTTCTTCCCGTATTTTAAGGTTCATTTTTTTTCGTCCGTTATATTTGGTCTGATATGGTTTTAAGCTTTTTCCCGGCTATACTGTTCTATAATATTATACAAAGTATCACGTTTAGCAATCTGACGCCCCAGTTTTTTAGCAATATGCACAAACTCGTCTATGCTCTTGTTGTGGAAAGGCACGCCTGCCGCGCGTACCACGTTCTCTTCTATCATCGTCCCGCCAAGGTCGTTTGCCCCGAAATTCAATGCCACCTGTGCCACGGAAAGACCCTGCGTAACCCATGAAGCCTGTATGTTTTTAATATAGCCGTTTAGAAGAATTCGCGATATTGCTACCATTTTCAGGTAATCCACTCCCGTTGAAGTCCCGCTCAATTGCGTATTTTCCGACTGGAAACTCCAGGGTATGAACGCAGTGAATCCAGAATATTTTTCCTGCATGTCCCGCACGCGAAGGATGTGTTTCACCCGCTCTTCAAGAGTTTCGGCATGCCCGAAAACCATTGTAGCAGTAGTGGGAATACCCAACGAATGAGCCGCAAGCATTACCCCCTGCCACTGTTTCCATCCTATCTTATTGGGTGATACGCTATTTCGAACGCGGTCATCAAGGATTTCTGCGCCCCCCCCGGGTATGGAATCAAGCCCCGCCTCGTGGAGACGTGAAATCGTTTCCTTAATACCTGCGCCGTATAATTTTGAGATATGCACTATTTCAGGCGGGGAGAAGGCATGCATCTGGACATTGAACCTCTTTTTAACCTGCCTCAGCATCTCTTCATAGTAATCAATCGGGATATCGGGATTCAGCCCTCCCTGAAGAAGAATCTGTGTCGCTCCGAGTCTTACCGCCTCCTCGATTTTTGCAAGAATTTCATCGATTGTCAGCACGTATGCGTCCTTTGCATCAGGTTCCCTGAAGAATGCGCAGAATTTACATTTTGAAGAGCAGACATTCGTATAATTTATATTCCGGTCAACCACGAAAGTGACAAGCTCTCCGGCGCTTTGTTTTCTTAACTCGTCTGCTGCTGCGCCCAGCAGGTTAAGGTTGTTACTTTCGAGAAGCGAAACGCCTTCTTGCAGTCCAATTGATTCACTATCCAGAGCACGACTGAGGATTTCGGAAACAGCATCGTTATCCGAGAATTTTTTTATAATATCAAAATTTGTCATCCTGTGAATAGCTCCTCTTGAATTTCAGCGCCAGTTCGGCTTTCATTAGTTCTCTTCCAAGATAACCTGCATGGTCAAGGCGTGAAACAAGCCCAAGCCTTATGATTGTGTCAAGAACTTCCTTTGCTGTTTCTCCCGCGATTGAATTATCATTATGCTTTGCCACGATTTTTCCCGGATGGACTTTTCCACTATGGTATTCATCCTCTGTTATCCCGATTTTAAAACATCCTGCCGGGTCAAGATGCCATTTCTCGCTTGCTTTTGCTTCTATCGCTTTTTCAGGAAGCAGCCCGAACTCCCGCCTCCTTTTCTCTTTTATCGCAAGCATATCAATCCCCGTATCTTTGGGGGCGCTTCCACGTTCCCTTGCAAGCATCATCATCATAGAGGCGGTTTTTAACTCGGACACGCTGTTATACGCTTTTGAGCTGAATTCGGGCGTGAACAGGATGCTTGCTCCAAGCTCCATGGCGATACCAGACAATATGGCATTAACCCCTATCGAATCTGCATCGATAAGCTCTGTAACATTGCCGATGCCAAAGAATAGCGGCGTTTTCCGGTCGCGTTTCCTGAACTCA
Organism: Candidatus Methanoperedens sp.; assembly: GCA_023249275.1. Taxonomy (GTDB): domain Archaea; phylum Halobacteriota; class Methanosarcinia; order Methanosarcinales; family Methanoperedenaceae; genus Methanoperedens. The sequence continues at coordinate 1,752 of JAHFCV010000174.1, read as the reverse complement.
TAATACCTGTTTATCGATTCCACAAGACCATGCCCCGCAGGTTCAAGCACCGGGTCTGCGAAGATATTCCTGATGCCTGAATTTCGGACAGATGCGATATTTTTAAATAAACTCTCCAGCTCCTCAACGCAATCAGGAATTATTACAGCGGCTGCGGAATTCAGGATGATATTTTCTTTTACTTCGTTGATATTTTCAGAGTTCAGGCTGAGAACAATATCTATCCCGGAATCAAGTGCCGTATTGATTAGAGTTGGGTCAAGAGTATCGATACTCAAAAGAATATCAGTGACCGATTTTGCAGTTTCTACTGCCGCTCCCACCTTATCCGGCGCGGTGTCAAGTGAAATCCCAAGGTCGATGATATCGGCTCCCTGTTTTACATAATAGGAAATTTTATTGATTAACTCGCTCCGGGTCAAATGCCCCGCATCCACTATCTCTGCCATCACCTTCATGCGGGAATTCCCGCCAATCTTTACTCCTTTTAACGTTGAAGGTGAAATTGACCTTTCTTCAATTTCGGTGATTTTTTCAAATGCGCTGCTTCGCCTTTTTTCCAATAACAGCTCGCATGCAGGAACTTTTTTGGAAAAAGCGATTGTGCCTGCAAATGAAAGAACAAAATCAAGGTCAACTGCATGTTTCGGTCCGAGCCTTATTTGCGTGTTGAGCTCTTTTTCAAGTCCTGAAAAATCGCCTGAAGCTAAACCGGGAATGAGAATCAGGTCGTATTTTTTATCTGGCAAAAAGCGGCGCAAAAGTGCAGGGGTAACAAAAGCCGCAACTTCTATATCCAGTACCAGGACATCAGCTTCATCTGTTACATACTTTTTTACAGCATTCTCTGCAAGTTTCCCTGTTACTACGAGGATGTTCATTGTGAGTTAAGCCAGATTGAATATTCCTTTAATTCCCGTAGAGATAAAATCAACTGCTATTGCAGCCAGGAAAAGACCCATCAAGCGTGTCATTACAAGCATGCCTGTCATTCCGACAACTTTATTAAAGTAATCTGAAAACCTGAAGATTAAAAAGGTAATAATAAACGTAAGCAGTATTGCTCCTATAACTGTCAGTTTCAAGTTGAGGTTATCGGCGGTTCTTATTAGTACTATTATTGTCGTAATAGCTCCCGGCCCTGTCAGGAGGGGCATTGCTATCGGGAATACCGATATGTTTTCCTTTTGCGCCGCTTCATTTAATTCCTCGGAAGTGATGCTTTCACGCGTTGTTCTTGCAAATAACATATCTATTGCTACAAGGAAAAGTAAAACTCCGCCTGCCACTCTCAATGAATCGGCTGTTATATTAAAAAGTTTTAAGATAAGTTCTCCTAATATGGAGAAGGTAATTGCGATAATGCTGGCGATTATTACAGAGCGCTTTGCTATGTAGATTTTGTCAGCCTGGCTCATGTGTGTGGTCATTGAAATAAAAGCCATCACGCCGCTGACCGGATTGACGATTGCGAAGATGGATGTAAAGGCATAAATGAAGAATGTAAGCTCTTGCGCCATTAGTGATACTATTCTTTAAATGCTATTGAATGTTTTGGAAGGTCAGTTTCAATAAAGTTTATAAACCCAAAAGTCGTCTGGAAACCAAATCGTGTGATATATTTTTAATACTCACATTCCATATTATACCCCGTATTTAAATACGGGGTTTTGGAGGATTACTCAAATGGCAAGAAAACCAGGAAGAATGTACACGAAGATCACCCAGCGCTCATTTACAAGGCGCGAATAC
>JAHFCV010000173.1 GCA_023249275.1 Candidatus Methanoperedens sp. | reverse complement strand
GAGCCGTCTATCCTTCTTCCTCTTCTTTCAGGCATCTTCGGCGCCTCCATGCTCGTTATCAGCCTCATGACAAAATCCGAAATCCCGCCGCAACAAACAACATGCGGTTTTGCGCTTGCTCAAAAAAAGATTGTGCGCGGCATGGTCACAGGAAGCGCGGCAGGTTCATTTGTGGCATGGCTTCCCGGCGTATCCTCAACCGTGGGCACAATAATCGCAAGGCTTTTTGTCAGTGAGGAAAAAGATGCCGAATCGTCAAAAGAATTCATGGTATCGATAAGCAGCGCCAATACAGCCAATGCGGTTTTTAGCCTTGTGGCGCTGTATATAATCGGAAAGGCAAGAAGCGGCGCAATGGTTTCCATTGATAAACTTGTCAATATAAATGAATGGGATTTTTCACTCATCGTCGTTTTATTAGCGGTTATTGTATATGTTTCCGTGATTTCATATTATACCACCATTTATCTGGGAGACAGGATTTCAGGGCTTATGTCACGGATAAATTATTCAAAATTGTGCGCCGCTGTCCTTTATGGGCTGTCGGTTATGGTGTTCATGCTTACGGGATGGTTTGGTTTTGTTGTGTTTTTAATATCCACTCTTATCGGGATGGTGGCATCATATGCAAAAATTAGAAAAACGCACGCCATGGGAGTGATAATGCTTCCTGTGATATTGTATTTCCTGTGAAAGAGCCACTTTTCTTTGCATGACAGATTCTTATAGAAACCCAATAATACTGTTATTTAATGGTCTGCGCGAATATTCTACAAGAGGTTTTCAAGAATGAACGCAAGCGATGAAATGGATATAGAAAAAGCAAGCGAAGATGCAAGGAAACTCGTAGTTATTGGCTCGGCTCTGAGAGCAGGGATATTCCAGGCTCTTGGCGAGGAGAAAAACCTTGCAACCCTTACGCGTGAGCTTCATGCAGACAAGAGAGCATTGCACATCATGCTTGAGGCGCTTTACGCCATCGGATATGTCGATAAACGAATGGACAGGTATGTAATAGCAGATAATTCACGTTCCCTTTTTCTTGAGCGCGGCGGGGAATATGTGGGAGGGTATCTTCCTCATTTAATGAACATTTTGAAGGCATGGCTTTTGCTTCCTGAAATAATCAAAGGTGAAAAGCCGGAGAGAGAAAAGCGAGATATAGCAGCCTTTATGCATGCCATGGCATCAAAGACGGATGAAGGAGTTGATGAGACTATTGATAATTGCCTGAAAAGAAAGAAAGACGCAAAAAATGTGCTTGACCTTGGAGGCGGTCCTGGGACTTATGCACTGGCTTTTGTAAATAAGGGGCTACACGCTGTTCTTTATGACATGCCTGAAATAATCAAGTATGTCAGCGGCGAGTTCAAGCTTAAAGATGTCAAGAACCTGACCCTGAAGAAAGGGGATTTTACCAAAGCCAAATTCGTAAAGGAATTCAAAGATGAGTCTTTCGACATTGTTTTTATGGCAAATATATTCCATATCTATTCCGAGGATGAGAATAGAAAACTTCTGAAGCACGTAAAGAAATTGGTGAAAAAGGGCGGGATGGTTGCTATTGAGGATTTCGTGCGCGGGAGGAGCCCGACCGCAGAATTATTTGCAGTGAACATGCTGGCAAATACCGATGGGGGCAATACATATACTGAAAAGCAGTACACGGAATGGCTTAAAGAAGCAGGGTTTGAAAGGATCGAGGTAACTGACCTCGGTGAAAAGGAAAGGCAACTCATAACGGCTTTTTTAGTTAATTAGACCATTAAAACCATCTCTGCATCACGGTACTGGTGGCGTCCAGAAGCTGCTCCTTCCTACAGAGCCTCCCCGTCTGTCATTGTGAAAAGCATGGTTATTCGCTAAATTCCAATCTTGCCCGCAACCTCCGCCACACGCAAGCCTACATGCCTTGCCATCGCAAGCCCTATCTCGTCATTCAGGGCATCACCCTTCATTCCAGCCTTGGCGCTTCCGCCCATACCGTAGTTATTACCCACCACAATCATACTCTGTAAAAGCATCCACTGGAGTATTGAGTTTACAGTGAAAAGCTGTCCTCCATCCCTGCCGCCACCCACTGCTATTGCGCCTCCAACTTTATTTTTCAAAAGGAACTCAGGCCCTCCGGGAACACCCGGCCTGTCCACCGGCATGCCTTTTGCATATCGCAGTATTACACTTCTGTCAAGAAGAGCTTTGAGCTGTGCAGTCACAGAAAGGAAATACACGGGAGAACCAATGATTATCCCGTCAGCTTCCCTCATAGCTTCATAAATGCGGGGCACGTCATCATCTTTTATCACGCAGATTCCCATTGAGCTTTCAGTACGGCATGTACCGCAACCTGTGCAAGGTTTGATTTTCCTGCCTGACAGGGTGATGAAATCCGTTTTTGCTCCCATCTCAGACGCTGCTTTCAAAGCTTCATGTACAAGTATTTCGGTGTTGCCTTTTGCTCTCGGGCTGCCGGAAATTCCTAATATTCTCATAATTTTCCTCCTTTAGTTAGATTCTTATACTGGCATGCGTATTATTATATAAATACTTAAAGTATTGTGCGTAAAATTCGCAATAATATACCAGTTTTGGAGTAAAATATGGATGAGATGGACAGGAAAATAATCGGACTGCTCCAGCAGGATGGAAGAATGGATGATGTGGAGATATCCAGAAGAGTGGGCGTATCCCATGATACAGTGAAAAGAAGGCGAACCAGACTGGAAGAGGTTGGTTACATTAATATAAAAGCAAACATCAATCCCTGTAAGCTGGGCTACTCAAACGTCTTTTTTCTTGGAATAACTCTTATCCCGGGTTCTGATACCAGGAAAATCGCAGAGAAAATTGCATCCATGAGGGAGTTTTTTTTTGTTTCCCTTTCCCTGGGACCCACGCACTCAATAGTGGCTGCATGTTTTGCCAGGGACCAGATGACACTCAATAACATTGTGGAAAACCTGAGGACATGGAAAGAGATAGAGAAAATCGAGACGAATATCATTTATGAAGTACTGAAATCAGGATACCACAATATCTCAGTGGATGACCTGTGAGAATGATCCAAACACACTATTATTTTTAGGATAACTTAATATGAAATCTATTGTTGAAAAAAATGATCAGGAAAGCTATAAATGGACTGCCCTTTCCGTAACATCCCTCGGAATGCTTGTCGGTATCCTCAATGCCAGTACCCTGATTATCGCTCTTCCCACTATGATGGTGAAACTGAACACCGACCTCTTCGGGATTATGTGGGTGCTGATAATTTACTCTCTTCTCATGACAATACTGGCGCCTGCCTGGGGAAGGCTTGCAGATATCCATGGACGGAAGAAACTGTACGTTTACGGACTGGCAGTGTTTACAATCGGCTCTTTACTTTGCGGTCTTGCTGCTAACATTGGACAGCTTATCGCTTTCAGGGTGGTGCAGGCTGTGGGAGGGTCGATACTCGTGGCTAATAGCACAATAATAGTAGCTGACGCTTTCAAACGGAGTGAACTGGGAAAAGCAATGGGCATCCTCAGCATGGTTATGGCAGCAGCCTTTGTTGTTGGCCCGATACTTGGCGGTTTTCTCACAATGATCGACTGGCGCCTGAATTTCTTTATTAATGTCCCGATAGGTATAGTTGTCACGGCATGGGCGCATCTTAAACTAAAAGAGGTTGCAGCGCTGCCAGAAGGTGAAACGTTCGACCTTAAGGGAATGGTCTTATTCACCATTGCCTTCATCACATCTATTATCTACCTCACAGCAGGATTTGTCCTTGGTTTAACATCAATTCCAATGCTACTGGCGCTTGTTATCGCGATCGTGAGTTTTGCCGCTTTCCTGCGTGTTGAAAGAAGGGCTGTCCATCCTCTTATTGACCTGGATATTTTCAAAATAAGGATATTCTCTTACGGACAGCTAAGCGCACTCCTGAATTCTATTGCCCGCGGAGCTGTAATGATGCTTCTGATCCTTTTCTTCCAGGGACCAAGAGGCTATGACCCGCTTATGGCAAGCATACTCATCATTCCTCTCGTGATCGGTCTTGCGATAACAGGCCCGATAGGCGGTGTGCTCTCTGACAGGTATGGCTCAAGGACTATCAGCACCGTCGGGTTGGTCATATCCCTTGTCGGTCTGCTTGGTCTTGCGACAATGCATTACAATACGCCTTACTGGATACTTGCAGTATGGATGTTCATCAACAGTTTCGGCTCAGGACTTTTCCAGGCCCCGAATACCAGCGCGATCATGTCGTCAGTATCTCCCCAGCGGCGCGGTGTGGCTTCATCCCTCAGGGCATTTTTCAACAGCGCGGGTATGGTGCTGAGTATGGGAATTGCTTTCCCGCTTATCATGGGAACCATCTCTATTACTGAGATGATGGACATGTTCGTTGTGGGCGGAG
>JAHFCV010000025.1 GCA_023249275.1 Candidatus Methanoperedens sp. | reverse complement strand
TTCGAATCCCGCCCGGACGTGGTTCCCCAGATAATGTCGCTATGCCTCAAAAGCGGAAATGCCACCATCTTCAAAGGCGGAAGCGAGGCTTCGCATTCCAACCGGGCTATCTTTGATGTGCTTGTTAATGCCATTGAGAGCACAAAAGGCATGCCTCATGGCGCATTTGCTCTTATGGAAACAAGGGAAGAGGTAAACGAGATGCTAAAACTCGATGAGCACATAAACCTCATCATTCCCAGGGGCTCAAACGAGTTCGTGAAATACATACAGGACAATACCCGAATACCAGTTCTCGGTCACTCGGCAGGGATTTGCCATGTGTACGTGGACAGCGAGGCAGACCTGAAGAAAGCCGTGGATGTGTGCTATGATGCAAAGGTGCAGTATCCTGCGGTCTGCAATGCCATGGAGACATTACTTGTGCATAAAGACGTTGCAGGGGAATTTTTACCCCAAATCGGGAAGAGGTACAACGAGGCAGGCGTTGAGCTTCGCTGCGATGAACGCTCATTTGCGCTTTTAGAAGACATGGGATTCTTAAAAGCCATACTGCATGCCACTGAGGTGGACTGGAAGACCGAGTATAACGACCTGATTCTCTCAATCAGGGTTGTGGATTCTCTGGACGAGGGGATAGAGCATATAAACAAATACGGCTCCCATCATACTGATGCCATTGTTACCGAAGATAAAACAAACGCCAGCAGGTTCATCGAGCTTGTGGATTCATCAAGTGTTATGTGGAATGCATCTACGCGGTTTGCAGACGGGTTCAGGTACGGGAAAGGCGCTGAAGTTGGCATCAGCACAAACAAGATTCATGCACGCGGACCAGTCGGGATGGAAGGGCTCCTGATATACAAATACGTGCTTATGGGAAAAGGGCATAAAGTGGCAGATTATGTTGGAAAGAATGCCAGGAAATATACCCACAAAAAGCTTAATGTAAGTCTTGCCGATAAAATGGGATAGGAATTGAATGAATTCTACTCATGTAATTAACCGGAAAGAACTCTTCCGTGACATAAAAAGGATTGTCCTGAAAATAGGGACCTCGTCCCTTACCAGTGAAGACGGGAGCTTTAACCGCAGGCTGACAGAAGACATAGCTGCGCAGGTGTCGCACCTCAGGAAACTCGGGAAAACCGTGATACTTGTAAGCTCAGGCGCAATCGGCATCGGCGTTGAGGAACTGAAAATGCCTTCCCGCCCGATGGAAATTCCGCTGCGGCAGGCAGCAGCAGCTGTGGGTCAGAATATCCTGATGCAGGAATGGATGGCTGCATTTAACAGGTATGACCTCAAGGTTGCGCAGATACTGCTGACATACGAAGCATTCTCGAACAGGATGACGTATCTCAATCTTCGCAACAGCATCTCTGCGCTGTTAGAAGCTGGTGTTGTTCCAATTATCAATGAAAACGACCCGATTTGCGTTCACGAGATAGAAGCTACTTTCGGGGACAATGACAGGCTCTCGGCAATGGTTGCAAGCAAGGTCGAGGCAGAGTTACTCATACTTTTATCTGACATCGACGGGCTGTACGACAAGAATCCAAAGAAAAACCATGATGCAAGGCTCATAAGCACAGTAGAAAAAATCACGCCTGAGATAGAAAGCTACGGGGGAAGCCCTACAAGCATGAAAGGCGTTGGGGGGATGAGGACTAAGATAGAAGCAGCCAAAATTGCCTGCATGTCTGGCTGCCACATGGTGATTGCCAACAGCGCGATTGATGATGTGGTTATAAAAATCATGGACGGGGAGAGCGTTGGAACGCTGTTCCTTGCGCGTGATGGAAAATACAAAAACAGGACACGCTGGATAATATTGTCCAGGGCGTCTGGAAAGCTTATCGTTGATAAAGGCGCAGAAAAAGCTATAAAAAAGGGAATGGGGCTATTACCTTCAGGGATTACAGGGGTTTCAGGCGTGTTTGACCGGGGCGACATTATAGAAATTGAAAACGAAGGGGAAGTGTTTGCAAAAGGGATTACTGATTACGCGTCTTCCGAGTTGAATAAAATCAAGGGACAGCAATCTGATATGATTGAGAAGCTCCTTGGATATAAAAATTATGATGAAGTTGTACGGAAGACGAATATTGGGTTATTGTAAATTATAGTCTCCCGCGAAATATATGATAATTTTTCATCACGAATTTCACGAATGAGCGAATGACACGAATTTAGTCAGGCAGTTCATGATGAACTTTCAACCCGATGCATCTTATATTCGTGAAATTTGTATATTCGCGTGATTCGTGATTTATTTTCAGATGTTATGCGGATAACTATAACATCATGAGAATTTTTTTGTGTGTTTGCCGAGAAGTTTAAACCACGTATAAGTCACCGACACAAGGCTCAACATAGCCAATGGCAGCACGATATAGTAAATACCATAAAATCCATAGGGTATGCTTCCTTTGATTTCAACATATTCCATTATCGAATGAAGGCTTATAAATACCCCCACAATCCATACTACGCTTAGCGAAAGTTTAAAATTATAATCTAAAAAGGACTTGTCCAGGAACACTTTAGCTTTTATTGTATCGAAATCGCTTTCTTTCCAGCGTTTCCAGCTATTGATGGAAAAATAGGCTGCAATGACTCCAAATATGAGGGAAAGCGCAACCATAATAGTATAAATTTCTATCATATGATTCACCGCATCATAAACTGATTACAGGCTCCTATAATAAAGTGAATTAGTTATGGTTTTTAAAAATTCCAGCTCTGCATTCGTTTTTTTCATATCGTTTTTTCCTCCTGTGAAGCAACCATATTCATAGAAACTTGCGGAGTTTCATTTTTTCAGGTGTTTTCTATCCAACTTTTAAGTTGCCTATTAATATAGAAGTATCTTGAAACATATAATCATTTCGGAATACACTTGAATCATGTAGAATCCTGCAACCTTTATACATGGCTAACTTAATCCATTATCCCATGACAGTATATTCACATTCCATGTTATCCGTTTTTGAAGGAGATGAAATGATTGAGCAGAAAGCTTTTAAGAAATCCTGACGATACATGCTATTATGAAACGCATGTATCACCAGTTTCCAAAAAATCCAGAATTTGAACGAAAATACAATTTCCAGGCAGACCTTCCTTATATCGTCAAAATCATGGCAGGAATGGATGGGCAATTCGGAACTTTCATCACAGACGGGCCGGACAGAAAATCCACCCCTATAAAAGCCAAACGAAGCATCAATATTGAAATCACAGATAAAAGCATTGATTTTTATCCCCTGAATAAAAACAACCTCGATTCCGTGCTTCGGGACGTGGGCACCGAAGGGATTATTGATTTCAGGGTTAATCTCAACTATTCTTTCCTCGATGAAAACTTTAACCGTGTCCCTTTCAAAGGCGATTCATATCTTGTCAGGGCAGACCTTGAAAACGGCAAACTCACGATGAAAGTTCACCATATCGACGGCATGGGCAGGACGGACTGTGAAAGAATAGCCGATACTATTGTTGAAGAGATAGAAAGAAACGCGCCCCATAAGTGATTAGCAATGGGTTCATCAGAGTCTGACCTTACTTATACGGCTTCGATGCCTTTTTTAAGAAAAGGTAAAGATGCACTGAAAGAAAGTGAGTTTGTTCTCGCGCTTTCCATTGATTTGAACTGGTTCACACCCGAACAGGCTAAAAATGTGCTGAACATTGCCGAAAAGTCAGGACTTTTGAAAAGGGAAGGGGATATAATTCATCCGGCATTTGATGTATCCGGCGTAAATATCCCTTCAGGATTCAAGCCAGAACCGGGCGCTTTTGATAAAAAAACCCTGTTTGACATGGTTACCGACCGTATCATATCAGGCACAGGCATTGAAAAGCGGAAAGTAATTGCGCTCATAAATAAAAAACAGGAAGAACTCTCAAAAATGGTAGTTATTGAGGTCAGTGCCATTCTTGTCGCAATAGACCATGGGATTATGGTGGACGACCTGATAAAAGAGGAATATGCGGCTTTAACTACTTTGCCTTCTTCTTAAAAAGCTTAATAAAATCATCACATTCCTTAGCCATTTCCTTTGATGCCTTTTTAATAACATCTATGGGGTCAGCGCCGTCTGTCCTCACGAAAAGCACGGGTTCGCTTATTGTGGGGTGTTTAATATCGTATGTCGCTATTTCAACGTGCTTATTATTTAACAAAACAGTCTTTAGCATATTAAGCAGGGTATGCGTTTCCCCTGCCACTTTGATATTTATCTCATTGCCGGTCTTATTAAGTATTGTAAGTTCCATGAAATCACCTTATATAATACCAGTCCCGTAATCCGAGGACAATTTTCTTGTTTCTGTTCTTTCACACTTAGGACATTTAAGTCCACCGTTATCTTTTTTCAGCACTGCCCTGCAATTGCCGCAATAAGCCTTCATGACGCCGAGTTCCTTATTTACCGTAGTAAGGCGCATGTTTCTCATATCAATAACCCGCGCTTTTACGATATCAAAGGGGGCAAATTCATTATACAGCTCCTTGACATACGCATCCTTGACGTTTGAGACGTGGATTGCTGCCTGTTCTGCATTGACAATTTCCCGCTCGCCTCTGCCTTTTATCCCGGCAATTTCAACCAGGACGACGGACTCCTTTAAATCAGTCACCTGACCGATAACGATATCGCCTACCTGCAGGTACGGCGGTGTATTTGTGACCGGCGTAACTGAAATGGAACGTTCTTTAGTGTTAATCTTAACAATTCCGCTTGCTGATGCATAGATATTACCCTTATCCACATAAGTCCCGCTTTTTGGCGTAAATTCTTCTGAAGTTCCTATAAGGTCTCCGGGAAAAACGGTTTTGCTTTCTTCTTTTGTTTCCTCAGCCGTGCTTTCCACAGAAGGCTGCTCTGTTTCCTGCTCTGCTTCAGGTTCTTCTTGCGGCTCTGCTTCCTGCTCTGATTGCTCCGTTCCCTCTTCTGCCGGAGTTATTTCTTCAACTTCCTCTTCGAACTCAAGTTCGTGTTCTTTTCCACCTTTTTTCTCTCCGCTAACATCGCTTTTTCCGAGCTTTCTTCTGCTTGTGATTTTCTTTCTTTTAATCCTAATAATTATCCCTCTATCTTTTCTCAATCCTGTATATTTCGACTTTTATGACCTGTATTTCCTTGGTGTGAAACCCGAATGTCCTTTTAATAGGAAAATCGATTATTTGCATGTCTGTTATGACCGCTGGGCTAATGAATTTTTTTATGAATTCTGCACTTCCTGCGTTGTGTATGGAGTAAACCACGCTGCTTACTTCGAGGGCTTTCCTCAAAAAAGGGCGGTCGCTTCCCTTCACCTGGGCGCCAAACGGCGGATTCATCACGACCGTATGCGCCTTTCCTGACACATCGTTTATGTCGCTACATACGAATTCGACGTCCACCGCAAGTTTCTTTGCGTTTGCCCGTGCAGTCTCAAGTACGTCTTTATCATCATCAAAACCTATAACCTTTTCTGCTCCAAGGAGTTTTGCCCCGATTGCAAGTATTCCGCTTCCGCACCCGAGGTCATAGACCGTATCTACTATATCCCCCCTCATAAAAGCAAAATGCAATAGCTCCCCGGCAACAGTTGCAGGCGTGGCATATTGTTCCCTTTCAGGTCTGGGGGATTTGAAACCTTCTACCTGTTCCAGCAGTATATCCAGATGTCTTTTTCTCATAGTTTCTTTGCTGTGAAATGGAGCGCAGGCAGCATTGCCTCCCCGTGAATTTTTACATGATTAAAATATTGCCTGGCAAGCGTCTTAATTCCTGTTCCTCCCTGTGCTTTTTCTTTTTTAATGAGGTCTCCGAGCATTACAAGATGCGTCCTTACATATTCTTTGGGTATTGGAATCTCACGTTTTACACTTTCTACTGTTATTTCATTAAAGCCTGATTCGGAAAGCAGCCTGCTGATTTCTTCTATGTCGTGGTTAAAGAACGCACCTGTGCTTTTCAGGAGTTCATTGAAAAAGAGGTTTGAGCGTTGCGGTTCGTTTCGGGGCGCCCAGAGGGTTATCATAAAGGAGAAGCATGATTTTTCAGCCAGTACCCTCGCAGCCTCATTGAATGAGTAACCAAGAATTTCGGATGAAATCAGGTCAAAGTAATGATAGGAAACCACTGCATCAAAGACAGAATTTTTAAATGGCAAAAGCGTGGGTTTTATGAGAATTGCATTTGTTAATGGTCGTGGTGTAGTTATACCGAATACCGCGGAGGGAAGCTCATCTGATAGCATTCCTCCGAAATCAAGCACCTGAGCTCCGGGGTTAAGGTTTGAGCGCTTGATGAATTCCTGTCTGTCTTTTGCTGCGTAGGGCATAGAAATCAAAATGTTTCGTGTAATAGTAGAGTAAAGGCATGGCTTTCCAGCATCATAAGTTTACTTAACCAGCACCTTCATCTTTCTCACCGTTTCAGCCACCCTGTCAAAATAAATCTTCTCTGTATCCAGAGGTCCGGGATGCGCTTCAGGGTGGTACTGCACCGACATTATCTCAAGCTTTTTATGCTCAAGTCCTTCAACAGTCCCGTCATTCGTGTTAAGCTGCGTAATAGTAACTTCTTTCTCATCCATGCTGCTCTCATCCACAGCATAACCGTGGTTCTGCGATGTTATGTACACGATGCCTCTTTTTTTGTCCTTCACAGGCTGGTTGGCTCCGCGGTGCCCGAATTTCATCTTATAAGTCTCTCCACCAAGTGCAAGTGAGATTATCTGGTGACCGAGACAGATTCCGAAAATAGGCAATTGCCCAGCAAGCTCTTTTACGACCGAGATGCCGTTTACAGCCTGCTGCGGGTCTCCCGGACCATTGGAGAGAAGCAGGGCATCGGGCTCGTAATTCAGGATATCCTTCACCTTTGTTGCAGCAGGAACAACAGTGACATTCACGCCTCGTTTATTGAGGCTCTTGATAATATTTCTTTTAGCGCCAAAATCCATGAGCACAACGTTGCCCCCGTCTTCCTGTCCTTTTACATGGTAGGGCTCTTTGCATGTGACCCTGCTAATCAGGTCAAGTCCTCCTATATCCGGCTGTTCCCGTGCAAGCCTTACCGCTTCCTCGCCGTCATCGCTCCCGACTATTATTGCGGCTTTCATGGTGCCATGCTCTCTTGTTTTTATGGTGAGCATACGGGTATCAATTCCCATGATGCCTGATTTGCCCTCGTCCTTCAGGAATTCGTAGATTGAACGCGTGGATTTATGATGTGAAGGATGGTCGCATGCTTCCCTCACCACAAGCCCTTCAGCCTGCATTCTATCTGACTGGAATGTTTCTCCGCTTATGCCGTAGTTGCCTATGAGCGGATACGTGAACATCAATATCTGTCCCTTGTACGATGGGTCTGTCAGGGCTTCCTCGTAGCCCGTGTACTGCGTGGTAAAAACAAGCTCGCCCTGCACAATGCCTTCCACTCCAAGCCCTTCGCCTTTTAAGAATGTTCCGTCCTCAAGCCCGAGTACCGCTTTCATGGCTGCTTAACTGTAAAGGCATCGTAAATAGATTACGATTTGGGAGAGAAGGGGTCAATTCTATCATTATTAAATATTTTATTCGTACCTCTACGAACCAAAATCCTTAATATGTTTCAAAGCGTTTACATCAATTGTAAAATATGACCAGATGCGCCAGAAGAAAAACGACAGACAGATTGCACTGCACATTCAGTGCGATAATCGACATCCTTGAGATGGAATACAACAGGGAACCCACAACACTGGAAGTAAACAACCTGATAATAGCGATAGGCGACCGGGGAGCCATAGCCAAATAAAAACGCTAAGGAGAAAAAACATCATGAACAGAACAACAACCAAGGATAAAGCACTGCAAGTGAGAGTATTCCCACAGCGATTATTACAGCCTGCGACCGCTGAAAAAGTCTTAAATGAGATTGACCGGGTCAAAGGTGTAAAAAGAATGCTAATCAACGGCAAGAACCTGCCCAGAAAAATAACATCTGGACCAGGCACAGGCGCTGATGTTAACCATCCTGACAGGAAGCTCATTCACGTAGGCGACTGCGCATTTGAATTGCATATAATCGTGGGAGAAATACTGGTCGAAGTTGATGACGAAGCCGCCGTGGACAGGGTGAGAGGGGCGTGTGAACGGGCGCTACCCTTCCCATTTGAATTCAAGCGTGGGCACTTCATTAAGAGAAGACCAACGCTGACCGATTACGGCAAGTACGGGTTCAGGAGCAAGACTGATGAAAGGCTCAATCTTGAAGATGAGCGCATGCTTGGCTTAATAGACCCACATGCAAAAATGGAAGACAAAGTCTGTGTAATTGGGAAAAAGGAAGAAAAATGATGCCATCCGGGAGGAAATAATAAGTAACATTATTAATCATGATGCTGCGGCGTTAAAATAGAAATATTTAAAGCCAATTAATCCCTCTAAACACAAAAAAACGTTACAGACAAAAACCTTGGTGGGTACAACGAGTAACGAACAAGCCTGTTATCAGTGCGGTAAATGCACATCTATTTGCCCCATGCGCCGAGTTTCAAAGACTTCTCCGCGCAGTTCTATTTATAATGCTAATGTTTACGGGCTTGATACAAAGGACATCTGGACATGCCTGACCTGCGGATTATGCCCGATGGAGTGCCCGCAGCAGGTAGATTTCTTGAGTTTCATAAAAGAAGAGCGCGAAGGGAAACAGCCGCTTGAGGTCGCACATCTCGGCGTTTTCACCGAACTTGCGGATCTGAGTTCCAAACTTGACGGTACAGCAAAGCCGGAAAGCGGCGATTCAAAGTACGGGTACTTCCCTGGCTGTGTGGACTCGCTGGGCTTATTCTTACACGATGTCAAAACTGATTTCGGGGAAATTACAACGTCATCGCTCAAGCTTCTTGATAAAATTGGCATAAAACCGAAGGTTTTGCAGATGAAATGCTGCGGTCATGATGTCCTATGGCAGGGGAAAAAGGATGTTTTTGACAGGCTTAAGAATTATAATAAGAAATACATAAAAGAGAGCGGAATCGAGACCCTTGTTACAAGCTGCGCTGAATGCTATCGCACTTTTTCAAAGGATTATGACCTTGGGATAAAAGTTGTTCATACCTCAGAGCTTCTGGATAAACTCGGATTGAAGATAAATGCTGATGTTACCTATCATGACCCATGCAGGCTTGGGAGACATATGGGGGTATATGACGCTCCTCGAAAAGCGCTAACCTCAAATGGTGCAAATATAAAAGAAATGGAACACTCAAAAGAAAATGCCCTGTGCTGCGGAGTCAGCAGTTTTATGAATTGCAACGAGCAGACAAAAGCGCTTCGCATTGCAAGAATGAATGAAGCCGAAGCGACAGGCGCGAAAACCCTGATAACGACATGTTCAAAATGCCTGGCTCATTTTAATTGCTTAAAGACAGAAAAAGATGCAGTAAAGAAGTACGATTTCGATGTTGTTGACCTTAGCGTATTCCTGGCGCGTCAGTTGGAGGCGGGAAAATGATAAAAACAAGCGAGCTTGACCAGAATTTCAAATATGAGATCGCAAAAGAACCAGGTGGCGAGAACATCAAGAAGTGTTTTAACTGCACAGGATGCACAGTTGGCTGCCCGGTCACGGAAATCGACAAAAACTACAATCCGCGGATGATACTGCGAAAAGCTCTTCTTGGCATGCGAAAAGAAGTCCTGACCGACGACTCGCTGTGGCTTTGCGCATCGTGTTATATCTGTTATGAACGCTGCCCGCAGGATGTCAAAATTACGGAAGTAATAGGAGCAATACGTGCGATAGCCCAGCGTGAAGCAAAAGCTGGTAAGATCAAGATAAGTAATACAAAACCTGTATTTGATAATCTTTTCATTGATTCAGTAAAAAGTAACGGCAAATGGTATGAAGCAGGCGTCAGCGGCACTTTCATGCTAAAAACAAAAGGTATCGGAGGGGCTATTGGCTATGCCCCTATGGGATTTGAATTATTTAAAAAGGGAAAATTGAGCATCCTGCCGCATAAGATAAAAGGCACAAAAGAGATAAAACGGATTTTTGAGGAAGTGGAGAAGAAATGAAGCTTGCTTATTATCCCGGATGCACGCTGCATGGAACGGCGCGCGAATACGATGCCTCCACAAAAGCAGTATGTAAAGCCGCAGATATTGAACTTGTCGAGATAGAGGATTGGAACTGCTGCGGCGCGCTTGAGGCTATTTTTGATAAGGAGCTGTCGATGGGTCTGTCAGCGCGCAACAACTTCAAAGCCCAGAAAACAGGGCTTGACCTTGTTATCCCGTGCAGCATCTGCTCGCACAATCTTTCAAGAGCAGATTCAGCCATGAAAAATGACCCGTCTTTCAGGAAAAAAATTGAAAAGGCTCTTGGTGAAGAATACAAAGGTGTCAAATTAAAGCACCTGCTTGATGTTATTGTCAATGATGTGGGGACGGATGCGATATCGAAGAAATTCGTAAAGTCATTAAAGGGCATAAAAGCTGTGGCATATTACGGCTGCCTGCTTGTGCGACCATCTGAGGTTTCAAAATTCGATAATCCTGAAAATCCGATGTCTCTTGATAATCTTATAAAAGCAACAGGCGCAGATTGCCTTCCTTTCACCCAGAAAACAAAATGCTGCGGCGGCAATCTTCTCATGAGCAAACAGGATTATGCTTTCATACTCACGAAGAAGCTGTTCGATGAAGCTAAAGCAGCCGGAGCAAACTGTGTTGTCGTTGCCTGTCCCATGTGCCACATGCTGCTTGACGGTCAGCAGACAATGATCGAAAAGGCAAACAATACTAAGATAGAAATGCCTGTGCTTTATTTTACCCAGCTTATAGGACTTGCCATGGGTTTGAGCGAGAAAGAACTTGAACTTGATAAAAACATGGTGTCTCCTGCTAAAGTTATCGGAGCCATTGGGAAAGGAGAAACAAAGGCAGAAGCTAAAGTTCAGGCTAAACCAGCAGAAGCGGAGGCGGCTGAATGAAAAACTTTAGGAAAGTTTTGTCAAAACAAGGGGACGTTGCACGTCCCCTATACGTCATAAAGGGGCGTAACCCTTTATGAAAGGCTCGGTAGCGGTAGTTGGCGGCGGTATTGCAGGCATACAGGCAGCCCTGGATATTGCTGATAGCGGATTCAAGACCTATCTCATAGAATCAAGACCAAGCATAGGCGGAGTAATGTCCCAGCTTGACAAGACTTTCCCTACAAATGATTGTGCCATGTGCATCCTCTCGCCAAAACTTGTGGAAACGGCGAGGCATCCGAATATTGAATTGCTCTCATACAGCGACGTAAAATCCATATCCGGAAAAGCCGGAGATTTCAAAGTCAAAGTCATAAAGAAAGTGCGCTATGTGGATGAGACAAAATGCACAGGATGCGGCTCATGCACTGAAAAATGTCCATCAAAAGTTCCCGATGAATATAATGCAGGAATGAGCAAGCGCAAATCCATCTATATTCCTTTTGCACAGGCAATTCCAAGAGTGGCGACCATTGATGCTGCTCACTGTCTGTATCTTACAAAAGGCAAATGCGGTGTGTGCAAGAAAGTATGCGGACCAAAAGCTGTGGATTATGAACAGAAGGATAAGGAAATCGAATTGAACGTAGGTTCTGTTGTTCTCGCCACAGGTTTCAAACCATTTGACCCCTCAGAGCTAAAACAGTTCAGGTTTGAGCATCCCGATGTTATCACAGCGCTTCAGTTCGAGCGGCTACTGAGTGCAAGCGGCCCGACGCAGGGGCATGTTACAAAACAATCCGATGGCAAAGTCCCGAAGAAGCTCGCGTTCATCCAGTGCGTCGGCTCACGCAACCTACGAATCAATAGGAAGCACTGCTCTTCCGTGTGCTGCATGTATGCCACGAAGGAATCAATCATCGCAAAAGAACACGACCCTGAACTTGACATCACGATATTTAATATTGATATACGGGCATTTGGAAAGAATTTCGAGGAATTCTATAACCGAGCGCAGAGGGAATATGGAATCAAATATAACAATTCCCGTCCTCCTGAAGTTATCGTTGATGCAAATAATGCTCTCTCTTTGAAATACGAGGATTTCAATACAGGCGACCTTAAAACACAGAATTTCGATATGGTCGTTCTTTCCATAGGTCTTGACCCTGCGGATTCGACCCGAACACTGGCGCAGTCATCAGGAATTGCGCTGGATGATTTCGGGAATATCGCTACGAGTATCGAAAATCCTGTTGAGACAAGCGTTGCTGGAATATATGTTTGCGGCGTGGCGCAGGGACCGAAGGATATTCCTGATACCGTGGCGCAGGCAAGCGCCGCCGCATCAAAAGCCGCAGCACTTCTATCAGGGGAACGCGGCACGATGATAAAAGAGAGGAAATTCCCTGATGAGAAAGTCCTCTCGCCCGAACCAAGAATTGGCGTGTTCGTATGCCATTGCGGGATAAATATCGGAAGCGTTGTAAATGTCCCGAACGTGGTTGAATATGCAAAAAGCCTGCCTGGCGTGGCACATGCGCAGGAGATGCTTTATGCCTGTTCTTCGGACTCGCAGGTCACGATAAAAGATGCAATTGCCAAGAATAACCTGAATCGCGTTGTTGTTGCATCATGTACGCCCCGCACCCATGAACCTCTTTTCCAGAATACATGCCGCGAGGCAGGACTTAATCCCTATCTTTTCGAACTTGCAAATATTCGCGAACACTGTTCATGGGTACACATGAAAGAAAAGGAAAAAGCCACAGAGAAAGCAAAGGGAATTGTCCAGATGGCAGTGGCTAAATCAGCGCTTTTCCAGCCCCTGTATAAACAGAAAGTCCCATTGATAAATAAGGCGATTGTGCTCGGAGGAGGCGTAGCTGGCATGACAGCAGCGCTTGATATTGCAAACAATGGTTACGGCGTGACCCTCATAGAGAAGGAAAAAGAACTTGGCGGCAAGCTTCGGGAAATGACTGAATTATACGATGGAAAGAATCCTTCCGATGTATTAAAGGAACTTATAAGCAGGGTGAATCAAAACAAGAACATAAAGGTCATTAACGAGGCAAAACTCACAAAGGTCGAAGGCTTTCTTGGCAACTTTAAGGGAGCCGTAGCGGTAAAAGGAAAAGAGATACCTCTGGATTTCGGAGCTGCTGTGATTGCAACAGGGGCGCGGAATTTTGAGCCTGTCGGCTTATTCAGTTACGGGAAAGATTCGCATGTGGTTACCCAGGCGCAGCTTGAAAAAATGCTCGGGAAAGGCATCAGCACAAATAATATCACAATGATACAGTGTGTGGGAGCACGCAATAAGGATAGGGAATACTGCGGAAGAACTTGCTGCATCGATGCAGTGAAGAATGCCACGCGGATTAAGAAAGCAAACAGCAGCGCCAATGTCTATGTCCTCTACCGTGATATGAGGACTTACGGTGTGATGGAGAAATTATACGAAAACGCAAGAGACCTTGGCATAATATTTATTAAATACGAAGCTGAAAATCCGCCAAAAGTACAGGGCGGGTCAGTGGTCGTCCATGATTCAATGCTAAACGAGGATATTGAATTAGCATCTGACCTTGTAGTTCTGAGCACGCCGCTGGTCGCAGGCGAAAACGAAGAGATAAACCAGCTATTCAAAATACCTCTTGACAAGAACAAGTTCTTCCTCGAAGCTCATCCCAAGCTGCGACCTGTGGATTTCGCCACAGACGGCGTGTTCCTGTGCGGAAGCGCGCAGGCGCCCAAGCTCATTGATGAGGCAATATCGCAGGCAAGCGCCGCAGCATCGAGGGCATGTACGATCCTGTCCAGGGAATTCATCGAGACAGAAGGCGCGATCTCGGTCGTTAATGAAGGAAGATGCATTGGCTGCGGCACCTGTGTCGCAGTTTGCCCTTATAATGCGCCTTCATTGTATGATGTGACCGTTAAAGTAGAAGAGGTCACTTACACTACAAAGAAATCAAAGATCAACCCTGCTGCATGCAAGGGCTGCGGTTCATGCGCTGCAGCGTGTCCGGCAGGCGCTATAACAGCACAGCATTTCTCATCAAAGGAAATAGGAGAGGCGATAGACGCTTTCGATAAAGGTGTCCGGAGCATTTCGATTGGGAAAGGCGTGGTGGAGGTGACGGTATGAGCGGCGAAGCATCAACGGCACCGAAAGGAAACGGATGGGAGCCTAACATACTTGCATTCTGCTGCAACTGGTGTTCATACGCAGGCGCTGACCTTGCGGGTGTCTCCCGTTTCCAGTACCCGCCCACGGTTAAGATATTAAGGGTGATGTGTTCAAGCAGGGTCGAGCCTGCGTTCATCCTGAAAGCGTTAAAAGACGGCGCAGACGGAGTGCTTGTGGCTGGATGCCATATCGGCGACTGCCATTACATCGATGGCAATAAGAACGCAGAGGTCAGAATAAATAATACTAAAAAGGCGCTGGCGAAACTGGGACTTGATAAGAGGCTGCGGCTTGAATGGATATCAGCGAGCGAAGGATTGCGATTCTCAGAAGTTATTCGAGATTTTACAGAAGAAATCAAAAAATTGGGTCAAAACCCGGTCAAGGAAGTGAAGTAGATGAATGATACTAAAGCTACCGAAAAAGGTACTGTAAAGGAAAGCGAGGAAAAACGGGTAGGCGTGTTTGTATGCGAATGCGGCGTAAATATCGGGGGTGTCGTAAATACGTGGGCGGTAGCTGATTATATAGGTACGCTGCCGGGCGTTAAAGTAACCTCCGTGAACAAGTTCACATGCTCGGATTCAGGTCAGGCTGATATCCAGCAGAAAATAAAAGAATACAACCTTAACCGCGTTGTTGTGGCAGCATGTTCGCCAAAGACACATGAACCAACATTTCGCGCTTGTATTGAGCAAATGGGATTGAACCAGTACTTCCTTGAATTCGTAAACATCAGAGACCACTGCTCATGGATACACATGTGGGAAAAGGAGAAAGCAACCGAGAAGGCAAAAGACCTTGTTCGAATGGGCGTTGAGCGGTCAAAGCTTCTTGAGCCGCTGCAAGCCAGCGAAGTGCCAGTAACTGATAAAGCTCTTGTCATCGGCGCAGGCGTCGCTGGCATGCAGTCAGCCCTTGACCTTGCTGATATGGGTTTCCAGGTTTACCTTGTGGAGAAGGAGCCTTCAATTGGTGGCAGGATGGCGCGCTTTGATAAGGTGTTCCCCACGAACGATTGTTCTATTTGCATCCTTGGTCCCAAGATGGTAGAAGTCGCGCGTAATAAAAATATTAAGATAATGAGCTATTCGGAAGTGAAAGCCGTTGACGGCTATGTTGGCAACTTCAATGTGAAGGTCGAACACAAACCCAGATATCTTGATGTCGCCAAATGCACAGGCTGTGCCAAGTGCAGCGAAGTATGTCCTGTGGAAGTACCGTATGATTTCAATGAAGGATTCGGCACACGAAAAGCGATCTATGTACCGTTCCCACAGGCTGTGCCGCTTCGCGCAGTCTTAGACAAAGAGAACTGCATTTCATGCAAAGCTTGTGCCAAGGCATGCCAGAGCGGTGCGATAAATTATGATATGCAGCCTTCGTATACTGATCTGAACGTAGGCGTCATTATCGGCGCAGTGGGCTTCAAGACATACGATCCCGAACCCAGGCATGATTTCGGATACGGATTATACGATAATGTCATAACTGCGATGGAATTTGAGCGGCTTCTTAATGCTGCCGGGCCTACTGGCGGTCACGTTGTGAGACCATCGGACTGTAAAGAACCTATACGCGTAGGATTCGTGAACTGTGTCGGGTCGCGCGATAAGGCAACTAACATCTACTGCTCTGGTGTATGCTGCATGGTCACTATAAAGAACGCACAGCTCCTCAAGGAAAAGCGACCCGAAACCGACCAGACGATAATGTATATCGATATCAGGACACCCTTCAGGGGATACGAAGAATCATACAACAGGTCGCGAAACCTTGGCGTGAAATTCCTGCGCGGAAGACCTGTGGAAGTGAAAGAAGACCCGGTTACCAAGAATATCAAGGTGCGGATTGAGGATACACTAGCTGGTGAAATGCGGAATCTTGAATTCGATCTTATGGTGCTGGCTACGGGCATCGTCCCGAATGAAGGGATCAACCAGATACAGCAGTTATTGAAATTATCAAAAGCTGCCGACGGTCTATTAATGGAAGCCCATCCAAAACTGAAACCAGTTGATACTACCATTGACGGTGTGTTCCTGGCTGGCGTGGCATCAGGTCCGAAGGACATTCCTTACGCGGTGTCGCAGGGCAGCGCATGCGCAGGTCGCGCCACTATTTTACTCAAGAACAAAAAAGCCATAACAGAAGGCATTACAGCAATTGTGAATCCTGATGTATGCGTGGGATGCCAGGTATGCATCCCAATGTGCCCATTCCAGGCTATTAAGATGGATGAACAGGCTGGCAAGGCAAATGTTATGAAAGCGCTCTGTAAAGGATGCGGAACATGCGTAGCAGCATGCCCGACAGGCGCGCTTGAGCAGAGCCATTTCAAGAATAACCAGTTGTTAGCCCAGGTCAGGAATGTGTTCAAATTCCAGGAGGTGGCGGCATGAGCGCAGAAGCAGTAGCAGCCACGAAAACTGATGGCTGGGAACCCAAGATAGTAGCGTTTTGCTGCAACTGGTGTTCATACGGAGGCGCTGACAGCGCGGGGATGGGAAGGTTCCAGCAGCCCGCTTCGGCAAGAATCATACGTGTGATGTGTTCAGGAAGAATCGACCCGCTGCATGTGTTCAATGCATTTCTGGAAGGCGCTGACGCTGTACTTGTAACGGGATGCCATATCGGCGATTGCCATTATGTTAACGGTAACGATAAAACAAAAATAAAATACAAGTATCTTGAAAACGTTGCGCATGAGCTTGGTATTGAAAAAGAGAGGCTCCAGCTTAACTGGATATCGGCAAGTGAAGGCGAGAAATTTGCAAATTTCATCCGCGATGTGACCGAGCAGATAAAAAAACTTGGTCCAAGTCCCTTAAAACCTGAGGGGGTGGCGTAATGCAAAAAGGCGAGATGTACGTAGGATGGTCAACGAAAGATGATGTCAGGAAGCGCGGAGGCTCAGGCGGTCTTGTGACATCAATGCTGGCAGCAGCGCTTGAAAAGAAGCTTGTTGATGCAGTTGTGGTACTGAAGAAAATAAACGAGTTCGAGGCAGTTCCTATCATCACTTCTGATGTGAACGAGGTGTTGAACTCCGCAGGTTCGCTGCACTCTGTCCCGAGCAATTTTGCAAAGTTGATTGCGAACAGGAACCTGAAAGTCGCCCTTCCCGCAAAAGGATGCGATGTGCGCGGAATAATCGAGCAGGGTAAGCGCAATTCGATAAATCTTGACAATACTTTCATAGTGGGATTGAACTGCGGAGGTTCGATGCATCCTGTAGTTACGCGTGAGATGCTTGAAGTGATGTACAAGATAAAGCCGGAAGATGTCCATAGCGAAGAGATCGAGAAGGGAAAGCTCATTTTTGAGACAAAGGATGGAAAAGAGCACGCAATAACTATTGATGAGCTTGAAGAAAAAGGGTATGGTCGGCGCGAGAGCTGCCGCTACTGCACAATAAAGATACCCAATAACTCTGATATTGCCTGCGGCAACTGGGGCGTTACAGGAGACCTTGTGGGAAAAGCCACATTCGTTGAGATAAATTCGGAAAAGGGGGCAAAACTCCTTGCGAATGCCGTTGATGCCGGATATGTGCAGGTGCAGAAGCCTGATGAGAAAGGAGTTGCGATGCGCGCCAAGATAAAAGGCGTGATGGAAGAACTTGGCAGGAAATGGAGGGCGAAAGTGTTCGTGCCTATTGATAACGGCAGACTTGAATATTT
>JAHFCV010000172.1 GCA_023249275.1 Candidatus Methanoperedens sp. | reverse complement strand
CTGATTTTGGCGATGGTATAGCCTCGCACGGCACAAGAGAAGAAAAGATAAAAGCCATGCGCGATACCGCAGTCGGCACAGGCGGGATGGTGTTTTGCATAATTGCCATCATGGGTATTTTCGTCTCTCTTATTTCTATTCTGGAAATCAACGTGCTGCTTCTTCCCTATGCATTAATAGTTGCAGAAACAAGCGCAAAGCAGTCCATGGTTACGGTCGCGGCATTCGGCAGGAAGCTGCATGAGGGTTTCGGAGCCTTGACCGTGGAGAATACAAAGAGCTCCGATTTTATAATCGGGATGGTTTTTACTGGCGCAGTCAGCTATTTTTTTCTCGGGGTCTTTGGCGTTGAGGCATTTATAGTATCCCAACTGGCAGGTCTTCTTGTTCTTCATACTGCAAACCACCATTTCGGGGGCGTGAGCGGAGATGTTGTGGGCGCATCGAATGAGATAGGGCGTCTTGCAGCTTTGCTCTTTATCGGAGGAGCCGCATGGATGCAGTTGTAATGGCTGGCGGGATGGGAAAGCGCCTGGGGAAGGAAGAGAAGCCTCTTACCCTGCTTCTCGGTAAACCTTTGATTTCTTATGTCCTTCATGCGCTCCTTGGCTCAAAAAACATTGACCGGATATTTGTCGCAACATCGCCAAGGGTCAAAAAAACGAATGTCTGGCTTTGTGATTTCAAAAAAAAACATGATAATGTGGAGATAATCTCAACTCCTGGTATGGGTTTTGTCCATGATATGGCGCTGGCTGTAGAAAAAGCCAGAATAAAAAGGCATGTGCTAATAATAATGGCTGACCTCCCGCTTGTATCTTCAGGACTGATAGACAGGATAATAGGGAAATACCACGGGATAAACACGCCTGCGCTATCTGTTCACATGAAGCTCGATGTATTCACAAGACTTGGTCTTCTCCCTGATACGGTTTTTCACAAGAATAGCAGCTTCATAGTGCCATGCGGGGTTAACATTCTCGATGCAGACAGGATACGGGAAGAGCAGGAGGATTATAATCTCATTCTGGAGGATGAGGAACTGGCGCTGAATGTTAATACGCTGGGGGAGCTGGAAGTGTGCGAGAGATATTTAAAAGGAGGCTTTCCTTCGCGGTGAATTATTTCTTATTCAACCGCCTTGCAATCAAAATAACCGCGATTGCGCCCACAGCTTCGAAAGCCGGGACTTCTATCCTGGTATTTTGTTTCCTTGCAGCGGCAGTTTGAGTAGGAGTTGGAATAATTATCTCAGGTACGAACGGGGTAATAGTGGGTTTGACCGCTGTTTTATTTGCAGGTACAGCGTGGGAATTTAGCACCAGAGAGGTCTTTGCAATCATCTTTGCATACGAGTACTGGGAAATCCTGTCATAAGGATTGGTCATGGTTTCAGCATATTCATAAGCGCTCACCGCAAGCGTGGGCTCGATTCCCGCAACGCGGGCTTCGTTAATTGCTACCTTTGCCGCTTCTGCGCTTTGTTCAATTTTCATATCAGCATCAGTCTTGCCCAGTAGCCCGATTGTAGTACTGGCTTTTATTGTAGCCTGGAGCGAATCAAAAATCGTTCCTGCATAATACCCGCGTTCCAGTTCTTTCTGGGCATTGTTTATGTCCTCGCCCGCTCCGCCTATAATCCCGGGGTGAGCCCCGCTCTCAGAAATCAGTGTTTGCATGTATGTATTGATGGACTGCGCCTGGCTCAGGTACCATCCTGCGCGGTCTTTTAATATATCTCCGGGCACGACCTTACCGTCAGGCGTAGCAAGAGTCAGCCACCACTGTGCTGTGCGCCCCCGCTCATGCGCGAAAGCAAGTGAAAAAATCTTTTCCTGCGTATCATTGAGTTTTTTTGCCTCATCGAGTCTCGCCCGCGCAGTTGTTATCCTGGATTCGGCTGCACCCACAGCTTCCACATCGCTTACACCGTATAATTTAAAGTTGTCAAGATCAGACTCTGAAAGCTGTATTTGTTTTTCAACTTTATTTACCAGTTCAGAGAGATATTGTTCTTTGTCAGTTGCCTTATCGTAACCATCACTCCACTGCGCAAAACGCATGTCAATCATTGCATTAAAGTATGAAGAAGTCGCAGCGTAGTATTTCTTATCGTCGTACATCTTATCAGCCCTCTTTAAGATCTCTTTTGCCTGTTCAAGGGATTGGCTTTTCGGGACTGCAGATGCCGTATCTTCATACATACTTCCTGACTCTTTTTTCAGGTTGGATGCAAGAGGTTCAAGAAGATTGAGGTACTTTGGCGTAAGAATTATCCCACTATACCCGGGCTTGGCGATGCCATGACCTGTAAAAGCTAACACTGCATCCTGAATTGTGCTGACTTCTTTTACCTCCACATTTAAATTTTTCCCGAGTTTTACCACATCCACGGTTTCTTCCTTATCCTCAGAAATTATGAACGCGCCTTTTGTCCTGATAATTGTTTTTTTTACTGTAACCGTACTCTGTCCCTCTGGTATCAGGAATAGTGTGGCGTTTTTTGCTGCCGCCGCTTCAAGCTTAAAAGGAATTCCGCCGACAGGTCCTATGGATTCGTCCGGGTTTATCATGCCAGTCATAACCACACCCGGTTTCAGGTCCCATTTGTTTATGGCGGCGATGGTGGCGACTGTCAGGGCGCCGCCCGCCGAAGGTCCGCCGATAATCGGTGAACTTATATCGATAATGTAGTAAAAATCATAAGCCCTCTGGTCAATCCCGAGCACATCAGAAGCCACCATTGCCGCAAGCCTGGCAGAGCCCTGAAGGTCAACCTGGGTGTATGGGTTGGTGTCCACGAAAACATGACCTGTGCCGTTTGTAACTATCACCTTAGCGCCCAGAAGAATGCCTTCATCCCCATTCTCGGTGCTGCGGTCGGCTACGAGCGGGATTGTGACCCCGTCTTCCAGGGCATGAACACTGTTCACAGCCACAAAAAACAATAAAACAACGCACAGGAATTTATTTACCATATATTTTACCCATACTCATATATTAGATAAAATACTTAAAACCAATGTTTATGCATTTATCTGACCCGTATAATCTAACCTATAAAGGCATCTATGCCGTAGCCGACAGGAAAAACGAGCTTGTGGAGATAATGGAACATTCCTCCTGTTACGGAGGCTCTGCATGGGCGCTGTACCATTATTCCAAAAGTCCGCTTGTTATTAAAAGCCGCGCTGTGGGAGATATGATGCGCTATCTTGTGAGAGCAGGGAATTCGCCCCTTGACCTGCGCTCATCAGTAGCGGCGGCTGGTATTGAATCTGTCCTTGTCAATGAAAAAGAGATAGAGATAACATACAGCGGTCTTGGAGGCGGGGGAGTGGGCGCAACCTCCTGCCGGGCTTATGCAAACGGGGTTTTGCGATGCAAAATTTCAGAGTCGGGAGGAGGAAAACGTGCAAGCGGGACAATCGTTGTTCCCAGGAGGGAAAGAGTACTTGTGGGAATTGATAACACGGATTCAAAAGAAGTCGGAGCTACGTGGACTCTGGCGCATAATATTGCCGATGCTGTTGATTCACTTGACCACAAATACATCTCCCATACCCTTGTGCAGCTTTATCCCGTGCCAGAGAAGACGCAGAACTGCGTGGCTACAGTGCTTGAATTTGCATGCATCGGCGGCGCGAAAAAAGAGTTGCTTGCAAAAATAAGGAAAGGTCTTCTTAAATACAGCGTGTCTGACGAGACCGGCATGGTAGCCCTATCGGATTTTGATGCCTCGGCGCTCATGGAGTACAGCAGGCTTTGCAGGAGCGGGATGATTACAAAAGAACTTACTGTTAAAACGGCAGAGGAGAACGGTGTTCTGCTCTGCATCGATGGCAAAGGCATTATCGGCGCACTTGCTGCACTTCCATGGTTTTCGCGCAACGACGAAGCGGTGGTTTTGTGACCTATAAGAAACCGCAGATGGACGCATATTAAACGCACAGGCAATCCACAGGTCACGAAGTGAAATATCAAATTTATAAATTATGGGCAATTAATTTGCGGCGCACGATAGAAATCCGATGCAGCCCCCTGAACATTATTCACCGCAAAGTACGCAAAGAACGCAAAGCAGCGAGTGAATATAAACAGCGAACTCAATACGAACTCGTACGAACTCTGACTTAAATATTTTCAACTGTTTGGCGCGCCAATAGGCAACCGATGTAGCCTTTGTATTACAGAAAAACGAACCGCAGATAAGCCGAAACTTCGGCTTGCGCAGTGTTGGGGTATGCTTCGCATACCCCTCGTTTGAAAAGCGACACCTCGCTTTATGCGGTATCCACGTATGCCCGTGGGCATACGTGTCTGCGAAGTAAAGCGGCGCAACGGTTTTTGATAAACCTTTCCTAAAGATTTACGCAGATGGTAGAGTAAAAGAGAGGCCTTAACAACCTCCCTCTCCTCATCAAACTGCACGGACTGATTTCCAGTATGCAGCTTTCGTTTGGCAATCCCTTTTCAAGAAATGGTTTCATCCAGTAATACCTCTATATAGAGAAATGA
>JAHFCV010000024.1:12430-18317 GCA_023249275.1 Candidatus Methanoperedens sp. | reverse complement strand
GGACCCTGGCATCAACCATAAGCATCGTCTCATAGTACTGTTTAGCCTCGAAGCCTATATAAAAGTCATACTCCCCTACAGCCTGGTTCTCGTAGAATGTTTGTGTTCTGTTATTAAAATCAACTATTCTTGTCTGATAATATACATAGTTTGACTCATCATCCAGAAACACATTAAACTGCTGATTTGAACCCAGGTCGTCTTTAGTGTACTCATCTGAAATCTTTTCCGACCTGTTAGTTTTTTCTCTTGAGCGCTGCGATAAAACCTCAACAGCCTGCTTTCTCTTTTCATCATCGCTTAAACTCCGGTATTCGCTCAGTTTTTTTGCCGATTCTACTAGTGGAATGACATCAAGTGCATTGGATCGAGCAATTTCATAATCCCCTTTGTCAAAATTTCCTCTTGCAGATTTCAACAGCTTTTCCGCCCCCTCGATATCAAGCCCGCTCTCTTTAGCTGAAGCAATTGCCTGCGTTGCACTTTCAAGAGCTTCCTCTGCTGAGGGCTTTAGATACTTTTTTAAGCAGTTTTGTATGAAAGCGTGTCCCTCATTTGAGTATCTCCTGAAAGATTCAGGATACTGATATACGTCCATCCATCTCGTATCCCTGCTCTCTACGATTGCAAAGTAAATAATTAGAGGCTTTTCCCCTCGAAGATTATAATACACCGTTGTTTCCCGCTCGTCCTGGTTGGCATGTGTTACTTTATCTAAAACTTCCCATTTTAAACTATATTTCTCACGCACCTCCCGGCTTGCCTTTTTTTCCCCGTATTCCCAGGAAGAGGGGGCGTACATGACTTCAAACATCCTGTCAATCTCAGGAGTACTTTTTGAGGAAATGAACTCTTTGACATTTTTGTCTTTTTTCATTAAATACTCGTTTTCTATTACTTTGCACTCAATATCCTCAAAACTTATTCTCCCTGATGCATAATCAGCCCCTGCCGATGTCAGGTTCTGTATATAAGCATCTAATGGATTTGCATATGCAGATGTTGCCAAAAGGGAATATGCCAAAATTATTAATAAAACTCTTGTTTTCATTTTCTTCCTGTCCTGTAAACCGTTACAGATTTGATAGAACCAGTTTATTTCTAAAAATATATATACTTTGTTATTATTTAGATAATGATAATGAAACTTTGAAAAAATATTACGATTTTATTTGGTATACAATCGGCACACGAGATTATTTCTTCATATACTCCCGCAAAACAGTGGTCGCATAACTTCCCTTCTGCAACGAGAACTCAAGCGTGAGCTTCGTCTTCCCCGTATTTAGCTCATCCTCCCCAACGCTGAATTCAGGCTTGAAAGGCAGTATTATCTCCCTTCGCAATCCTTTTGAAGACAATTCGGGCATAAGAGGAACTTTGAATCCCTCAAGGTCGATGCTTAACTCACGCACAACCGCACGCTCAATTTCACCCGGCGCGCCCTCTGCAAACTGTGTTTCATACCCCACAATAGGCGCAGTGACAAACGCCCTTCCCCTGTTTATCAGGTTATTTATCCCATCCAGGTTATCCTTCGTTACCTTCTGGAGCCTCGAAGTATCGGGCAAGCCCATTTCATTCTTAAAACACACAATGTCACCATCATAAGCCTCATGTATTCGCATACCCGATTCAATCCTGCGGGAAAGGATGATATTGAAAATATACGACTGATATGCATGCAGGAACATTTCCTGAAGCTTGGGGGATAATACCCTGAAGGCTCCGGTGTAATCATCAGGATGCGCAACCAGGTGGTTCATCATAGCCCTCTCGAACTGGAAATTGACAGGGTACAGCTTCAATCCCTCCTTGAAGTCGCCCGAATCCCACACGTGCTGGCGCGCCTTCCTAATCTCATCCTGCTCATCATCAAAAGCTCTTGCTATGTATGTAAGCGCAGCGCCCCTGAAATCACCCCGCGCGATAGCCACGCCAACCACATGCGTCACAGGTCTATTTTCCCCGAACCTCTGGACGCCAAAGAAATTGGGCGCGCCCCGCTCAAGCTCCTGCGTTATGGCTTTTACCCTCGAAAGCGTTTCTTCCTGCGATAGCCCGATATCCCTTATTGTGAGCTTAAAACGGTTTCCCCACAGGTCTCCAAGGCTTATCTTCCTGTTTGAGCGCCCCAATGGTTTTAGCTCCACATCCTTCAATCGCACGCGCGCTATATCCTCTTCACCCGCGTCCCAGATGCTTATTTTCTGTTTTGTCAGGGCGCGCTTGTCCTTGGTGCCTGCCCAGCCGAACCTCTGCTGGCTTACTCTAAGGATTCGGGCAAGGTCGCGCACAAGATGGTGGATGTCCCAGTTTTTCTTTGTGAGTTCCACAATCAGGTATTTCCCGTTCGTTGTTTCGACCCTGTTCGTGAGTTCCTCAACGCAGAAATCCTCGATTTGCTGTCTTATACGCCCGCCGAGCCCGGGATTTCCGGTATAATAAAGGCTGATTCCAATAGTATTATCCGATGGAATAATAATTACCCCCATTATAGTTAAGTATGAAAAAACAACTAACTCGTACGAACTGATACGAACTCACGCCACCAGAGTTCGTACGAGTTCGTATTAGTTCGCTGTTAATGTTTGCGCCCCTTTTCATTGTTATATATGAACCATGGTTCATAGTAGAATTTGCGGTGAATAAAATCAAACACTGAAAAGCACGCCAAGAACTCAAAGTGTTCATAAAATATGTATTGAATATTAGGTTCTTAACTATAAAATGTATTGAACGAAGCATTTCAAAGTGCATTATATATACAAGATTAATATAACCCTATGCGTTTTTAGACGTTTGTAATTAACAGGTGAATTGAGTGATTATCATCAGAAAATTCCAGCCGCCCGATTTCCAGTGGGTCATTGATATTGAAAGGAAAGTCTTTGACGAGCATGACCCCTATCTTTACATGCAGTTCTATGAGACATACCCTGAAACTTTTCTTGTGGCTGAAATAAACGGCATTGTAGTGGGCTATGCTGCGGGGTTTCTGGCGTCTGCCGGGACAGGTCGCATATTCTCGCTTGCAGTGCATCCGGCATACCGCAACCGCAGGGTGGGCGGCAGCCTTTTAAAAGAGATAATCAACATCTTCCTTAAAATGGGGGCTTTTGAAATTATCCTCGAAGTGCGTTCAAGTAACATCAAAGCGAAAAGATTCTATGAAAGGCATGGGTTCTGCCAGAGCGGAATTGCAGAAAAATACTACCTCGACGCTGAAGACGCTTGTTTGATGAAACTCGAATTGCACCGAAATAATTAAATTGTGTTTTTCTTCCCAACATTCTTCAAAAAACCAATCCATCGCCTCGCATCATCCACTTTGCGTCTTATTTCATCGCTGGATTCTTTCAATTTGACATTTCCAGCCTCGCATTCCCTTAAATCCATAATAGCGCGGATGAGACTTGCAGATTCAGCATACAATCTTTTTGCCTCTTCGCGTGTGAGATGGGCTTTACGAAGCGCTTCCTCATCGTGTTTCTCTTTTGATTCCAGAATCTGAACAAGCTCAAGGAATCGTTTTTTTTCCTGCTCTGAGAACTCTTTTTTATGGATGCACCGCCAGATTAACTCGTTAAGTTTAATGTTCTTACCGTTCACTTCAACTTCGTCGGGTACTTTTTCACCCACCCATACAAGAAACCTGTGCAGCCCGTTAAGTAAGTGCTCCCGTTCTTCCTGGGAAATGAAGTCGTCCAGAGCTTTAGGTTCTTCCTGGTTCATCCTTAGTTCAAGCCGATATTTCTTCTATGTATCTTTCCGCAGATACAGCCGCTATCGCCCCGTCCCCTACCGCCGTTGCTATCTGGCGCAGCGGCGTAACCCTGCAATCACCAGCCACGAAAATACCCCGTACTGAGGTTTCCATTTTATCGTTTGGAATTATAAATCCCCATTCGTCTTTTTTCACATTTGCAAAAGCCGTGTTGGGAATAAGACCCACGTATATGAAAACTCCGTCTGTTTTTATTTCCGAGGTCGCATTTGTCTTCACGTTCCTGATAATCACTTTCTCGACTACATTCTTGCCCGCTATTTCTTCGACAACCGAATCCCAGACAAAACTTATCTTCGGATTTGCAAACGCATGTTCCTGGTTTATCTTCTCGGCGCGAAGCTTATCCCTGCGATGTACGACATATACCTTCTTCGCCATCTTGGTCAGGAAAATAGCTTCTGTGATTGCAGAATCCCCTCCACCCACAACCACGACCACCTTTTCCCTGAAGAAAAAGCCGTCGCAAGTGGCGCAGTAAGAGACGCCTCTGCCTATAAAATCAAGTTCGCCTCTTGCCCCCAATTTCCTGGGCGTGGTGCCTGTTGCTATTATTACAGCCTTTGCTTCGATGTCGCCCTCTGATGTTTTCACCAATTTTGTCTTTCCTTTATCCTCAATCCCGCTGACTTCGACCATGCTTTTCGTTTCAAGCCCGAATTTCTGTGCATGTTCCTCGAACTTCTTTGCAAGGTCAGCCCCTGATATTTCCTGGAATCCAGGGAAGTTCTCAACAAGATCTGTAACAATTATCTGTCCTCCGACACCCGTTTTTTCAAGAAGGAGTGCTTTTAGCATTGCTCGCTTTGTATATATCCCGGCTGTGAGACCGGCAGGCCCACCTCCTATTATTACGACATCATACATCATAATTTTTCATCCTTTTTACTTTGATTTCCTGAGTATATGGATGTTGAATTTACTTAATAGCCTTTTCTAAAATCACATGGAATCTGGACTAATAAGCAATCGCCTGTGATGCAGTTAAACCAGATTAAGGGTTATAGTGCGACCTTCAAGGACATCCTTTTCACTGACATCGATTTGCTTTGAGGCATTGCCAAAAGTCACCGTATAAGGACCTGTTGGTCTGGTGTCAAACTGTGTTTCTCCAGGGATTGGACCGAGCGTCGAATAGGGAACTGTAAATGCATAAGTTCCGTTGGAGGAAGTAGTCTGTGAATATTGAACAGTCCTTTCGATGTTTGTTTTAATAGTGTTTGTCAGTGTGACTGTAGTATTCGGCGGCGCGCGTCCTTCGATTTTTGCGCCTTTTACGTATTCAAAAACCTTGACAAGTCCTGAATTTTCCACCGGGATATTGCCCCCATATAGTATGTTATAAATATTTTTGTAATACGGTTCGTCATTATAAGGGTTCCGTGGGGATTCGTGTACTAATCTATACTGCTTTAAACCGTTGCCATCAAAAATGTGAAGCTTTGCCTCCATATTATCATAATACTTCAATGAAGGAACATCCTGAGGTCCCTGGTTTGTCTGTATCCTGGTGTAATAGCCATAATCCTCAACCCAGATTCCGATTGTCTGCAGTATATCATATGCCATGTAGGCATTGCTCACTACATAACGCGCTCCGGGTTTTCCATTGATTCCAAGTGCGTTCAGGACATTGCTGGCTTCCTCCTCGGTCTTGGCGGTTAAGAATTTGGCAGCTTCACCAACACCTGACTGAAATGGATTTGCATTGGGTATCCTGTGTGCCCAGTATGTTATAACATGCCCATAGTCCCACCAGCTCATGACGCCGTATGCTGTATCAGGGTACGGGTATGGGATACTCAAATTTTCGGGTTTTTTATAAACTGCAAGATAGTCCATCCCGGGGTCAGGTGTGTTATAGCGCATCCAGGTAAGGGTTTCATACCATTCGCCAAATCCTCCGCCAGAAGGTTCCCCCCCGCCCCACCTTGAATACTTCGTGTAAGTTTCGGAAAATGCTGGATAGGCAAAGAAAAGCAGCAGCATTACTACCAGAATCGCGGAAAGTACATGGCTCCCGCCAATGTTTTTTATATCGATTTGCCCCCCCCATCCTCCGAATTTTAATATTCTCTCTGAAAGGGCTGCGCCAGCATA
>JAHFCV010000024.1:6359-12420 GCA_023249275.1 Candidatus Methanoperedens sp. | reverse complement strand
AACCAACCATCAAGGCTACGTTCACCGCCGCATAATACGCCCACCTGTTCTGACCGTACATTGCAAGAAGCATCACAATGCCCCACACCAGGAAGAGCATATCCTCAGCTCTCTGTTTCCTGACAATCCTGTAGCCAATAACAACCAGAACAGCTATTATAAACCATAGCACGAGATTGTCCGTTTGCCAGAAACCTGTTATCGGGAAATTGCTCCATAGCATGCCCGGGCTTGCAAAAATGGACGAGCCTTCGGCGATGGTAGCTGCGCCGCCTCTGTGGACTGCAAATATGGTGGCGGGTGCATTCACAACAGCACTGTACATTTGGGGCAGAACCGTTTTTACAGTTAACATGCCTATTGCAAAGAAGCCGCCCAGAGAAATGGGGTAGTAATACGAGCTGTATCCTCTTTTTTTTATCTCGTTTGAGATAATACTTAACGCAATCGGCAATCCCATACCCACGAGAGGCACTGCTATGTGGAACCATGAATATTTATCCGTCCCGAAACCATATCCAGGATTAAAATACGGCAGCATGGATATTAAATTGATCAAAAACATGGGCACTGCTGCTATGGCAATGTAGTCTGTTGACCTGCCACCCATGTCGTCTATTATATACTGAATTAGAATAAATATAGCGATAATCAAGGCAAAAAATGGAGCCCCGGGCCAAGAAAGCTGATAACCGGCAAGCATCACACCTGCAAATATTGAATATAACACTGGTTTTTCTTTCAGGCGTACCTCAGAGAATTTTATATTTCTTTCCCTGCCAGCATTTAATGCAAAAATAAAGAAAGCAATGGTCGCAGTACTGAAAAGCACCTCTGCAACATGGTTGTCAGTGAAGCCCAGCGTTGAACGGGAGAAGAACTGTCCCGGCAATATAGCGATCATGAAGGCTGCAAGAAGACCGGTAGTCCTGTTGCGCAGGCTTTTACCTATATAATACATCGGGAAAACGACAAGAGCGCCAAATACTGAAGGGAAATAAGCGCCTATCGTGTTCACTGTTTGCATATTGTAGCTGCCAAGACCAACTATTAGAGAGATAGTAGCAATCAGCTGGGTCCATAGGGGCCCCCAATGCAAGGCATTGCCGTATGGATACAACGTAAAAACATCATACACAATCCTGTGAGGAAAATTGTATAAGGTATTTTCCACAAGCCGCATGTGGTAGACTGAATCGTCTGAAGCAAAAGCAACAACGCCATTCCTGAAAACGCTGTCATAGGGCATCACTGTCCTTAGATATAGCGAAAGGACGAAAGCAGCTAACAGAAGGATACCAAAAATGTAATTAAAATAGGGTGGTATTATTAACCCAGTTTTAACTTCCTTTTTACCATTATTGACGGATTTTTTTAAGTCTTGCTTTTTTTTGTTACGAGTCATATTATCTCTGTATATTAATTCGTATATGTGCGAACATGATATTTATAGTTTTTAGTCATCGTATCTCTGATATAACTTTAAGATACAGTTTACTTATAATATCCCATCCTAATGCTGGAGGGCTATATATTTTTTCGCTTCCGAAGTGTTCAATGAGCTGCATCTTAATAGCATCACTGTTCCCGGGGGGCACAAAAAATGTTCCTGCATAGTTTCCCATGGATTCTTTCAATCCACCAACCTCAGAAACAATCACCGGTTTTCCGAATGACATTGCGATATGGGCAATACCGCTTTGTGAAGCCCTTGTATATGGTAAAACTACAATGTTTGCGGCGCTGAAATATATCGGAATCTTATTGTCAGGAACATACTCATTCACCAGAGTAATTTTCTCATGATATCTGGATAATTTTATTTGATCAAGCAGTTCATCCCCATCTTCCCAGATTTCGCCGACAATGAGAAGCCTGCTTCTGTTAGCAATGTTTTCCGGTAATTGGTCAAAAGCATTAACCAGGTAAGCTATTCCCTTATATTTCCGTATTAAACCAAATGAGAGAATCATGCATTCTTCTTTAATAGACAGGAACTCTTTTGCCTTTTTATTTTCCATAATCTCGTAATGATCATACAGCCCGTGTGGTATAACATGTATTTTTTGCGGGTCAATTTTATACCGTTGTGCCACTAATAATTTATCAGATTTCGAATGCACGATATATGTATTAAGATTCCTGCGAAGAATTGTCCCCATTAAACGAGAATACATCCTGATAGGCAGGAAGCCCTCTTCCAGAGGGTCAACGACCTCATGGAATTCTATTATCAATTTTGATTTTAACAGTATGCCCATTATTTTCAATAAAAGGTGCATATGTGATACCGAAGACGTCCACCACTGCAAAATAATGACATCCGGTTTTGATTTCTTTAGATATCTGTATGCGCTATACCATGTTATCGGATTGTTGTAGTCCATGCCATCGAAAACCTGTACCTGAGGCTGGAACTCAAGATTCGATATGTTCTTGCCTACATGCGCGCGCCCGGGAAACAAGAATTCCGGAAGCAACCTTCTAAAACAGATGACAGATACGGTGGCAGATGTCGATAAGGCATTCGCCAGCCTGATAGTATAATAGCTGATCCCGCTCAAGAATCGTTTTGATGGACCTACAATGCAGATATTTATATTACTCATAAATTCGTACTACATTATCTTTATATTAAATTAATGCGTTGGTGGAAACGAGGCAGTCTTAGTGAAAATAGCACAGGTATGTCCCCGGTATTATCCTGATATCGGAGGAGTGGAAACTCATGCGCGTGAAATCAGCGAGCGACTTGTGAAACGGGGGTTCGAGGTTGAAGTTATCTGCACTGATCCGACCGGCGAATTGCCCAAAAACGAAATTATAAATGGGGTTACAGTAACACGATTCATATCAGTTGCGCCAGGAGATGCATATTATTTTGCTCCACATATCTATTGTTATCTAAAAGATAAAAATTACGACATTATTCATGCACACAGTTATCATGCTTTACCCGCACTTTTCGCAGCGCTTGCAAAGAATGGACGTAGATTTATCTTTACACCTCACTATCACAGGGAAGGGCATACGCATCTTAGAAATCTGTTGCTTAAATATTACAAACCTATTGGTGGCAAAATCTTTGAAATGGCTGATAAAGTGATATGCGTTTCAGACTACGAAAAAAGAAAAGTCATATCAGATTTCAGCGTTCCTGAGGGAAAAATTGAAAAAATCCCGAATGGTCTTAATTTTGCCGAGTTTGTAAATATCAAACACGAAAAAAAATTAAACGGTGAGAGAACAATTTTATATGTTGGGCGCCTGGAGAAATATAAAGGTATCCAGCATATAATCATGGTTCTTCCGCACTTAAAAGATTACAGACTGAAAATAATAGGAAAAGGACATTTTGAAAACGATCTTCGCGAATTAGCGAGAGAACTTTCAGTCATAGAACGCATTGATTGGTATAGGGACCTGCCAAGAGAAGAAATTTTACAGCATTATACTTCTGCAGATGTGTTCTTAATGCTCTCAACACATGAAGCTTACGGTATAACTGTCGCTGAGGCGCTCACTAGCGGTATTCCTTGTATCGTTGCAATGGGAAGCGCCCTTGAAGAGTTTGTAGATGGCAAAACATGCGTGGGTTTAAATTACCCTATCAACATTGAAAAGCTTGCCAGTGCGATAGAATCCATTAG
The DNA here is from genome assembly GCA_023249275.1 of Candidatus Methanoperedens sp. Taxonomy (GTDB): domain Archaea; phylum Halobacteriota; class Methanosarcinia; order Methanosarcinales; family Methanoperedenaceae; genus Methanoperedens. Next base: position 8,770 of record JAHFCV010000024.1, on the reverse strand, counting down.
AAGCATGCCTCCAAACGGACTTAAAAATATTATGGATTGGAATGAAGTGGTGAAAAAGCTGATCAGGATTTATGAGGAAAAATAAAATAATGAGCCAGAAATGCAATTCAGAATCTGCGACTATTAATGAATATTACGTTGACCATTATGCCAAATATCTGGAAGATACAAAAGAGTTTCTTGACCCGAGGCTTAAGCTCGTTCTAGATCTGTTTCAGAATCAGAAACCTACCAGAATACTGGATATTGGCTGCGGGAACGGTAAATTCGCATCCCTCCTTGGCAAAACCACAAACGCCAGGGTTACTGGAATCGATGTTTCGGAGGCGGCAGTGGCATTAGCTGGCAAGAGAATAGAAGCCTACAGGGTCGATGTTGGGGGGGATGTTTATCCATTTGATGATGGATACTTTGATAGCGTTTTTTGCGGTGAAGTCATTGAGCATTTATTTGATACAGACCACCTGCTGGACGAAATAAACAGGGTCATGGCAGATGATGGGTTCTGTGTTCTAACAACCCCGAATCTGGCAGCATGGTACAACAGAATAAGCCTTGCTCTCGGGTACCAGCCATTCTATACAGAGGTCAGTATTCATCATAATGTGGGCAAGCTCACTAAAAAGGGAGGATTGACCTCAACAGGACACATAAGGGGGTTTACCTATCGCTCCCTCAGGGAACTGCTCAAAGAGCATAACTTTATAATAATAAAGGCTTTCGGGATACATGATCCTCACATTCCTTCACCCCTGAGCCTGATTGACAGGATAGCGTCCCTTCATCCATCTATGGGCAGCGATATTGTCGTGAAGTTCAAGAAAGCTAAATAGATAACATTATAATATATGAAGCATCATTGGAATCTCAGGAAAAAATTATATGAAAATTGCAATAATAGTTCCTTATTTTCAGAAAGAATGGGGCAGCTACGAATATTATCTGGCAAAAAACCTATCCAGTTCAGGACAGGATGTAACTATAATTACATCTGCTACAAAGGTGAAAAGATACTATCTGGATGACAGGTCTGCACTCATGGCAGAAGAAGAGGTCGATGGCTTTTATTTAAAACGCCTTCCTGTAAAATACGAGCTGGAAGAAGTGCCCCTTATGCAAAACCTGAGGAAAACACTTGAAGCAGGCGGTTTTGACATTGTCCATTCAACCGAAGACTTCCAGTTGTGCTCATGGCAGGCAAGCTCATATACGAAAGAACAAAAAATTCCGCTTTTCATCACTCGCTGGCTTTACTGGAAACCCGGTATCAGACTGGCTTCTTTCTTCCAGTTTTATGACAGGTACATTTCGACTATCGTTAGAAATCGCGCTGATGCAATTATTGCACCCTCCTTTGCCATTAAAGAATATCTCATGAACTATGGGGTAAATGAAGAGAAAATCCAGTGGATACCCAGCGGCGTTGATATTGAGGCGTTCTTCCCAGATCGTTCCCGCATGCTGAGGGAAAAACTTGGTATTGGTGATGAAAAGATCATTTTGTCCATAGCAAGGCTGCATCCTCTCAAGGGCATCCATTCCCTGGTTCAGGCTTATGGGACAGTGGCAAGGAACTTTCCAGAGACAAGGCTGGTAATTCTGGGAAAGGGTCCACAGGAGAAAGAATTAAGAGACCTGGCAAAGCAACTGGACATAGAGAATAAGGTGAGTTTTTTAACAGAACATGTGCCCCATGAAAAAATATCCCGTTTATACAACAGCGCCGATATATTTGCTTTTCCAAGCATCGTAGAGCCGTTCGGAATGGCTAATCTTGAGGCGATGGCATGCGGCGTCCCACCTGTGGCTTCGAACACAGGCGGTATGAGGGACATGGTATTGCAGGGCAAAACCGGATTTCTATTTACGCCCGGGGATGTAAAAGGAATTGAGATCGCTTTGATGGCAATGCTTGGGGATGAAAAAAATACTAAAGAAATGGCAGTTCAGGCGAGGAAAAGGGCTTTAGAATATGATTGGAGGAAAATTGCCCGGAAAATACTGGAAAAATACGAAGAAGCTTTGCCAAAAAATTAGAGGTTTGTTAAAATGAAAAAAGCACTGGTTACAGGTTCAGCGGGCTTGATAGGCGCTGAATCTGTCAGGTTTTTCAGCAATAAAGGCTTTGATATTGTTGGAATAGATAACGACATGAGACGCGTATTTTTCGGTGACGATGCATCGACAAAATGGAGCAGGGAAAGGCTGGAATCAGAGATAAAGAATTATATCCATTACAATGAAGACATCAGGGACACAACTTCAATGGAAAATATTTTCAAAAAATACGGTGAAGATATAAAAGTGATAATCCATACCGCAGCTCAACCATCTCATGACTGGGCAGCACAAGATCCTTTTACAGATTTTACAGTGAATGCGAACGGAACGCTCACGCTCCTTGAAATGAC
>JAHFCV010000024.1:0-6349 GCA_023249275.1 Candidatus Methanoperedens sp. | reverse complement strand
GAGATACTGCCCTGAGGCTGTATTCATATTCACTTCCACCAATAAAGTGTACGGTGACCAGCCGAACTACCTGCCATTGGTGGAACTCGGAACAAGATGGGAAATTGATGGATCACATCTATATTATAAGAACGGTATCGACGAATCCATGAGCGTTGACCAGACCAGGCACAGCCTGTTTGGTGCGTCAAAACTGGCGGCAGACATACTTGTGCAGGAGTATGGCAGGTATTTTAATATGAAAACAGTTAGTTTCAGAGGGGGTTGCCTCACAGGACCCGGACATTCGCCAACTGTATTGCATGGATTCCTGGCATATCTCATGAAATGCGTTGTTACAGGAAAGCATTATTCTATTTATGGATATAAAGGCAAGCAGGTCAGGGATAATATTCACAGTTACGATCTTGTAAATGCTTTCTGGCACTTTTATCAAAAGCCGCGCATTGGCGAGGTATATAATATCGGAGGAGGAAGGCAATCTAATTGTTCTATGCTTGAAGCCATTGAAATGTGTGAAGAGATCGCTGGAAAAAAACTCAACTACTCATACACTGAAACCAACCGGATCGGAGATCATATATGGTGGATCAGTGATACAACTAAGTTCAAATCACATTATCCAGGGTGGGATTATACATATAATATTAAGGATATACTGATCGAGATATTTAAGAAGAGTAATTTTACGCAGATCCAGTGAGCCATGAGGATGAAATGCGTATCCAGATAATCAGTCATAATAAAGAAAAAGATTCTGACACCGGATTTAGAATGCGGTGGCATTGGCTTCCATCGTTCTTTGAAGAGGCTGGACACAGGGTTGACCATGTTTTAAGGCAGGATTGGAAATATTTCTACTTTCGGTACCTAAAATTCAAGCCTGATGTATTGATTTCAGTTGGCCCTATTGCTATTATGCCATCTATTCTTAAGAAAATGCATTTGATAAGAGTGCCGCATATTCACGACTGGACTGATGATTATGTGGACATAAATGGAAGAGAAGATGGGATAACCAGAATGGCGTTATATGAGTATTTCACTGTGGAAAATGCGGATCATATAACCACGCCAAGTGTATTTAAGAAAGAACGTTGTGATCTATGGGATAAACCTGTTTTATACATACCGCACGGCGTTGCTCCGGATTTCGATCAGAAAGAGCCAGCTACACTCGGTGGAAATATCAAAATTCTTTATGGTGGGGAACAGTCTAAGAGAAAAAGGGTTGATAAGTTGATAGCTGCGGTCAGGGATATAGATTGTGAGCTGTATTTATTTGGCAATACAAATGAAGAATTCAAGAAAAATGCGCCGGAAAATGTGTATTTCATGGGTATGGTAAATTATAAAGAATGGCCGTGTTATCTGAAAGCGGCGGACATTCTGGTTCTGACCGCGGATGACGACTGCACTTTAAAAATGTTTGAGTATATTAGAGCAGGGAAAACAATATTGGGTTTGAGGGGACGCGTGAATTACGTATTGACCCATCGGGAAAATGCTTACCTTACAGAGGATCTTGCAAAAGGCTTAAAAGAGCTGATCGAAAACGAGTATTTAAGAAACCAACTTGCTAATAATGTTAAAAATATAAAAATTAATACATGGAAAGAGATCGCAGGGGAATATATGAAATTCTTAGAACGGGTCGTAAGTGATAAGACATGATCAAGATCGGAGTAATTGGCGCAGGAAAATGGGGACAGAATCATGTTAAGACTTTTTCAGAACTGGATTGTGTTCTGGTCGGGATCGCAGACCCATTCCCGGCTGCCAATGAACTGGCTAAAAAATACGATATCATTTACGAAAAAAATTATAAGAACCTGATCCCGCATGTGGATGCGGTCAGCATAGCATCCCCTACAGACACTCATTATGAGATCGTTAAGGAATGTTTGTTATCAGGAAAGCATGTTCTTGTTGAAAAGCCGATCACGATGGACTCAAAAAAGGCAAGAGAACTCGTTGACCTGTCTGCAGAAAAACAGCTTATTCTGGCAGTCGGGCATCTGTTCAGATTCAACCCGGCAGTGTTGAAATTAAGGGATGAGATGAAAAATATCGGGAATATAGATTATATAACGTCGCGTTACATCCATTCAACAAACCCGCCCAGAACAGATAGCGGAACAGTATTCAATTTTGCGATCCATCTTTTTGATGTGCTTGATCTTATCCTCGGAATACCTCCAAAAAAGATATTCTGCAAAACAATAGGTCATATCTCGCCTGAACGGGAAGATTGTGCGCTGATATCTGTTGATTATGGAGATTTTATCGCATCAATTGAGGTAAGCTGGTTACACCCGCTAAAGAAAAGGGATATATGGGTTATAGGTTCTAAAGAAAAGATATATTCAGATCTCTTAGAGCAAACAATGACCAAATATTTCATTGAAATATCACAGAATGTGATAAAAAATTCAGGCAGCTCTGCAATCGAGATTAAAAAGAGTGAACCATTGAAAGAGGAACTTAAACATTTTATAGAATGCATAGAACAAAATAAGACTCCGGTGAATAATGGAAAAATTGGATATGAGATTGTAAAAATGTGTGAAGCTGCGATAAAATCAGCTAAAACAGGGAAAGAGATAGTATTATGATCCAATTGTCAATACCAACAATTACAGATGAAATGAAAGAGAAAGTTTTGGAGATCCTGGACAGCCGACGGTTCATTAAAGGTCCCAACGTGGAAGCGTTCGAGAAGGAGTTCTCACGATACTGCGGGGCAGGTTACGGGGTTTCAGCCAATAGCGGGACATCAGCCATATTCATGGCATTGAAAGCACTGGGCGTAGGCGCTAAGGATGAAGTCATAGTTCCTTCCCACACATTCATAGCATCAGCAACACCCATACTTATGGTCGGGGCAAAGCCTGTTTTTGTTGATACAGGTAATGATTATTTAATGGATGTCAATGATGTGGAACGTAAGACCACTTCCAGGACTAAAGCGGTCATCTGTGTTCATCTTTACGGACAGATGTGCGACATGGATAGATTAATGCAGCTTAAAGAAAAATCTGGTTTTGCGCTTATTGAAGATTGCTGCCAGGCGCATGGAGCGGAGTATAATGGCAGAAGAGCGGGTTCTTTTGGAGAAGCAGGATGTTTTTCATTTTTTCCCTCCAAAAACATGACCGTAGCCGGTGACGGCGGGATGGCAGTAACATCGGATGAAAAACTTTATAAGATCATGAAGATGCTCCACGACCACGGGCGGGATTACAGCACGAAAGAGGGGAAATATAAAAGTACCATCCTTGGATATAATTTCAGAATGTCTGAGATATCGGCTGCAATAGGAATGTGTCAACTGAAATTGCTTGATGAATGGTCACAACGACGAAGAGAGATCGCTGCACAGTACAACGAAATGCTGACTGATGACCTCGTAAAACCAGTAGTTGCAAAAAACAGGAAACATGTATATCATCTCTATGTAGTGAGAACCGAGAGAAGAAACGAACTGCAAAAATTCCTGCATGAAAATGGTATAGAGACCGGCATACATTATCCGATACCCATTCACAAACAACCGGTATTTGAAGATTGCAAATTGCCGAATACTGAAAATCTATGTAATGAGATATTATCACTGCCCATCTATCCACTGCTGGGCGATGAACAGGTAAAACAAATTTGTAATAGAATCAACGAATTTTTTGAGTGATCATTAGATATGTGCGGTATATGCGGTACTGCGGGTTTCAGTGATGGGACTTTACTCAGGAGAATGTGTGACGTAATTGCGCACAGGGGTCCTGATGATTCAGGAATGTTCCTTGAAAATGGAATAGGGCTGGGGCACCGCAGATTGAGTATTATTGACATAAAAAGCGGGCATCAGCCTGTCCATAATGAGGACGAATCCATATGGATAGTATTCAATGGGGAAATTTATAATTATCTGGGATTAAAAGATGAGCTGGAAAAGCGGGGGCACAGATTTTATACATCTTCAGATACCGAGGTAATTGTTCATTTGTATGAAGAATTCGGGGAAAGATGCGTTGAGCACCTGCTTGGCATGTTCGCTTTTGCAATATGGGACTTGAATAAAAAGAAACTGCTGCTTGCAAGGGACAGGCTTGGAAAAAAACCACTGTACTATACCCGATGGGATGAAAAATTGCTATTTGGCTCTGAAATAAAGTCAATCCTTCAATACAGCGAAGTTAAGCGAAAAGTGGATATCCAGGCGCTGCACCATTACCTCACGTTCAGCTACGTTCCCTCCCCCAGAACGATGTTCGATGGGATCAAGAAGTTGCCTGCAGGGCACACATTGAGTTATGAAAACGGAAAAGTAAGTCTCAGAAAGTACTGGGATTTTTCCATGAACGCTGGACGCCGTCTGGATGATGAATATTATATTGATAAAGTAAGGGAACTTTTAACCGAAGCGGTTCGTGCCAGATTGATGAGCGAGGTGCCACTGGGCGCTTTCCTTTCAGGCGGGCTTGATTCAAGTACGGTTGTCGCTATTATGAGCGGTTTGATGGACGAGCCGGTAAAAACGATCACCGCAAGTTTTGAAGAAGGGGGATCGTATGATGAAGGAAGATATGCAAGAATTGTTGCAGAGCATTTCGGAACGGATCACCATGAAGTGGTACTGGAATCAAAGGATATCGGGATCTTACCTGAGATAATATGGCATTTTGATGAGCCTGTTCTTGATGCTTCCGCAATTCCTGAGTATATGATCTCAGAGAAGGCGAAGAAACATGTGACCGTTGTCCTTGTCGGCGAAGGGTCTGATGAGTTATTTATGGGTTATACCCAGCACCGGCTTTTGCCGATGATATATAATTACCAGAAACCTTTTCCTGCGTTTATAAAGCGAAACATCGCGCCCGGAGCGGCAAAGTTCCTTGGAGATGTCATTCCTTTTCGAAAAGCAAAGCGATATCTTGGTTTTGCATCAAACCTTGGGAAAACGCTTGGTGACCGGAAGGAGATGTACAGAATGATGGTTGGGCGGTTTACCGAAGCTGAAAAAAAAGAACTTTGCACATTTGATCTGAAAAATATTGATGACCCTCTTGATCCTCATTTTAAAGCTGAAAATTTCCTGGAGAACATGCTTACGTTTGAGATAAAAGTGAACCTGCCGGATAATTATCTTATGAACGTAGATAAAATGACGATGGCGCATGCGATCGAGGCAAGGGTTCCTTTCCTTGATCAAAGGCTGGTGGAGTTTGCCGGGACAGTTCCGGCAGATCTGAAATTGAAAGGCTCAAATGAAAAATATATACTGAAGAGAATTATGACAGGGATTTTGCCTGATGAAATCATAAAACGAAAGAAACATCCATTTATAGTTCCGATTGTAAAATGGTTTGAGAAAGATATGAGAGAACTGACAGATGAACTTCTCTCTGAAGAAAATATAAAAAAGCAGGGTTATTTTAATTATGATTATGTAAGAAAGGTTTTAAGTAAGGATAATCCTGATTATAATCAGCCTCTGGCATTGATGTACTTCCAGTTGTGGCATAAGATATTTATTGATAGCGATGATGTATATAAACCTAAGTTATTATTAAATAGAATTAGATAAATATGGAATTAAAATGTTAGAGCCAATTTTTGAACTGCTGCCTGTTGGAAGAGCGTTCGTTGAAAGAGCGGTGCATAAATATGATATTCACAAAACCGCATATATCAGCAGGGGAGTTAGAATAATTTATAATGATAAATATAGAAAAGGGCGGCTGACCATGAAAAAATATTCCTGGATCGGAGTTGATTGCATACTGGATATAACCAAAAGTATAACTCTTGGGGAATACGTTCAGATAGCGGCTAAGGCAATGATATTCACGCACGACAGTTCAAGGAGCATGAAGAATCCGATAGAGAATGAAGTGGTTATCGAAGATAATGCATACATAGGCGCCGGAGCGATAGTGCTGGCAGGCGTTACCATAGGTAATAATGCAATCGTCGGCGCGGGCGCTGTGGTCACTAAGGATGTTGAGGCGAATGCGGTTGTTGGAGGCGTGCCTGCGAGGGTGATTGGGAGAGTATGAGATGAGGAAAAGAGACCATCCTAAATCATTAGAAACTTATTCATTCCATGAAGGTTTTAAAAACATCAGTGATGTTCAAAAATATAAAAATATAGACTTTGCCCTGTATTTTGAGGAGTTTCTAAATAGAGATGAATATAAAATGCTTGAAATTGGATGTGCAACTGGAAATTTTTTGGCAAATGATCCAAAAAATATTATTGGCATGGATATAAATAATAACTTTACAAAAATTGTAAAAGAACTTGGGTTCAAAGCACTACTTGGAGAAGTAGAGAGTGGTTTATGTTTTA
>JAHFCV010000023.1 GCA_023249275.1 Candidatus Methanoperedens sp. | reverse complement strand
ACTTTATTTGGCTAAGAAACCAGTAGTTAGAGACATAAGGTTACTCAGGAAATTCCTTAACAATTTGACACTTACCGTGGCATATCCTCCAAATGCCTTCAAATTTACAGTACTGTCAAATCTTTCGAATGAAGTAATCAGCATTTTAGGGGATTTTATCAAAAAATATGATGATGATAGTCTGAAATTACGCTGGTAAAAGCCATCTGGCAAATTGTATAAGGTGATAAAAATACGTTTTACTTAGCCGTAAGTGGCGAAGTCAAGTTCCTACAAGAGTGTCCGATTGAGAGATTAGAAAAAACAAAAAAAACAAAGAATAATTCAACCACTCCTGGGCATTTAGATTATTGGGCAACTTATAAAAAATCAAGTTTTTTGATAGAAGTAAAACATCATTGGGTCAGGTACTATCCAAAAAGTAATCATTTTACATTTTACAGAGGATTGGATGATTATTTGGAACAAGCTGTAAATCAATTAGATAGAATTGCTTATAAAACTGAACTTAAATATGCTCAAAATTTATTTGCATTGGGGTTAATTGTTGCACCAGTTTACATACAAGATAAAACAGAATTGTCAGGAGATACGCCTAAAATAGTTTTAAAAAATGAAACAATCTCAGATTTATCAGAAAATGCAAAACGTATTGGTGCAAATATTTTCTCGTTTTGGAGAATTGAACAAGATTTTATGTACCCTAATACCTTTAAAAATCACAAAGACATTGATGTCACTCAATTCTATCCCGGAGTGGCATTTATTGGAAAATTCAAAAAGATCTCAAAAAATTAAAAACTTCTATAGCTATCGATTTTTCCGTGTTATGCGCAGAGATAGACTTTTCTACGACATTCCATCCATACCCCGAGATGCGATTGCTATGAACCTCTACTCTCTCCAGTCGTCCCTTTCGCTCCAGTTGCCTTCTTTTGTCCTGAAAGAGCCAACGATACCGAATAACGAATCCTTCATTATCTCTCCTTCATGCTTCTTGAGATTTTTCTTACTGGTTTCCGTGGTTGTTTCCTCTTCACGCAAGCTTACTCCTAACCTTCTCGTAAAACCCCCCCTCTCCAGTCTTCACAAACCTGGCTGGCTTATCCGCCTTCGTGATGACTATGGTATCATCCTCTTTTATCTTCCGTGTGTACTGCCCATCGATTACCAGCACCGCCTCCTTTTTCGGGACAGTCAATTCCACCCTTATCTCGCTCTTTGCAGGCACAACCCAGGGACGAGAGGATAATTTAAACGGCGCCAGCGGTACGATAACAGTCCCGTCCACGCGCGGGTCAACAATCGGACCTCCTGCGCTCATGGCATACGCAGTTGAACCAGTGGAAGTGGCAAAAACCACGCCGTCAGCACGAAACTCCTCAAGCGGGCTTTTATCCACGAAAATCCGGTACGACAGCATCTTGGCAGGACTTGCAGTGATAATCACCACCTCATTGGCGGCAGGTGGCAGGTTTTCATCGTTGACTCTGATTGTGAGGCGGGAGCGCTCCTCGACTTCAAAGCCAGATAATACTGTATCAATAACCTCCAGGGCTTCTTCAGGAGCCACGTCCACAAGGAAGCCGATAGTGCCCATATTTATGCCAAGCACGGGAAGCGGGTCATCCATTTTCTGAATCCCCCGAAGCACTGTCCCGTCTCCTCCGATGGAAACGATGAATTCTGCGCCGGCTTTTCTCATCTCAGCCACAGGCGTGCCTTTCTCCTGTATTTTTTCAGCAGTCCTGGGGTCAATTAGCACAACAGCTTTTGAGCTCAGGTGAGCCGCAATATCCCTGACCAGAGCGAGCACATCATCCCTGTCGCACCTTGAAATTATCCCGATTTTCCTCATTCCGAGTCGCGCCTCGGAAGGGCGCACACACGTATGCCTGCGGGCATACGTGGATTTATTACTATTTTCCCTCATAAAACACACCTACACAAGTTCAAGTAGTTTATCATGGACTAAACCATTACTGGCGACCATATTCACCCGTTTTGTTACGTCAAGCAGCGTGGAAAGCCTGTTCCCCTGCCCATCCGTCACTATCCCGCCCGCTTCCTCCACAATCAGTTTCGAGGCAGCTATATCTGTAACACGAAGCATGCTGCGCATATCTATAAAAGCATCGAATATCCCCGACGCTATGTAGCACAGTTCAAGCGCGGCGCACCCGAATACTCTTACTCTCCTCACATTATGGTTGTTGATTGGGATTGCATGGGGGCGGTGGTTGTATGATATTACGCTGAGCAAAGATAGTTCAGAAACAGAGGATACGTGTATTTTCCTGCGATTGCAGAATGCGCCTTTTCCCTTTTCTGCTGTATAGATGTCACCATTGACAAGGTTCTTCACGTACCCATACCTGATATCGGATAGGTCGGAGCTTCCGATTGCAACGGGCACGCAGAAAAAAGGGATGTTGTTCACAGCGTTGAATGTGCCGTCTACCGGGTCAATCACAAAGGTAAATTCAGGTTTTTTACCGATTATCCGCTCACCCAATTCCTCGCTAACAAACCGCATCGATCTGCCGTCAGCCTCAAGCACCCGCAGAGCTGCGTTTTCTGCCACTTCATCTATCTTTTCTGTCGGCGTACCGTCGGCACCGATACGAAGTGTTACGCCTGCTTCTGGTTTTCCGATAAGCCCTGAAACTGCCTCCTGGATAGCCTCTGCGACATCATTACACAGTTCGTAAAAATTAGATTGGGTCATATTATTTTGCATGCTTCCTTTACGAATATACTAGCGTTTAAGATTGCAAACATTAAATAGCTTTATCCAATCTTTTATTCACGAAATATTTTTCATCAACCTTGATATACCCCCAAGTAAATACTATCACTCAGATTGAACTGGATTGACAGGCTCTTTGGAAAAAAGGAAGAATCCTCGCCCGGGATAAAATTTGAGGAGCTTCCGGTATGGCTTGAGGCAAGGTCGCAGAAGATATCCGAAGGAATTGGCAGGCAGGCTTCCTCCCTCTATTCAGATATCGAGGAGGCGCTTCGCGAGATAAAAGAAAGCACAGCTTCACTTGAAGAAGCAGAGCCCGAAGGGAGATTTCATCTTAAATTGGTAAAGGTTGCCACAACTAACAGGGATAACATGGCTCGGCAGGTCAGGATGCTTCTTGAGAATATTACTATCCCGCAGGCAACGGATGTGAAAAGCATCGCGGCGTTCCATGAAAATGCTGTCCAGACCATGACCGTATGCCTTGAAAACATGATGAAGAGCTACCAGTACACCAAATTATTGTTTATTGAAGAATCAAAACAGGTAATTGCTGATGTAAACGCGCTTGGAAGGCTTCTCAACCAGCTTATAGAACCTATTCATACTCAAAAAAACGTGCTTGATGCTATTGAAAATGCCTATGGCGCCATAAAGAATATTAAGAATATAAGTTCTGATATTGAACTTCGGGAAAAAGCGATAAAAGAATACGAGGAGAAAATTGTTCTCTTGAAAAAAGAGCTTGAAGAGAAGCATAAAGCCCTCGCCATGCTCAGGGACAGCGAATCATGGAAACAATATACTGATTATAAAGATGAACTTGTTTTGCTTGAAAGCAATGCCGGAAAAAAAGATGATGAAATCAAAGGAATAATCTCGCCCCTGAATAAAGCTCTTGGAAGGCTTAAACAATTAAGCGATAGCGGGAGATATACCTTAAAACCCGAAGTAAGAGAATGGCTGAATTTATGCTTATCATGCCCCGTAAAAGTCGCGCCGGATTTTTTTGTTGAATTGGAAAATATCGTTAAGAGCGGAATCCTGAATCTTCCGCCTGATAAAACTGAAAAAACCTTAGAACAAATACGGCTTGCTGCATCGACTCTTGAAGTCTCTAAAAATGAATATCATGCTTTAATTCTTGATATTGAAAAGAAAAAGGATGAAATTTCAAAAATGAAGATAGATATGGAAGAGAAAAATCTGACAAAAGAACTCTCTGCTTTGCAGGAGAAGCTGGAAACTCTTGGAAAAGAACTTGAAGCATCGAGAAGCCATCTTGCAGTTCTTAGAAATAATATCGAATTAAAAAGACAGGAATTGCAGCAGAGTGTATCGGTTATTGATAGCAGGATAAGGATAGTATAAGATTGGATTGCGGTACAAGTAGTCTTAATGTCCTGTAACCCATTGGGGTAAATTCTTGGGATGAATAAAATAAATCACCGCAAAGGGCGCAAAGAACGCAAAGCATAGCAGCAAAAATCTTTGCGAACTTTGCGAACTTTGCGGTGGGAATTCTATTTTACCCCAGCATGTCTGTGGACATTAACTGTAGTAAATGTTTTCTTTCGCGCAATGTCAAAGGCTCATTCTCGCATATTCCAGTGCTTTTTTAGCATCTTCGATATCGATATTGATTTGAACTTTATACTCTTTCAACAAGTCTATATACTCGGATATTGAAAGTCCCGAGAGCTTTGCTCCAAGACCCAGACTTACCTTGCCCTGTTTATAAAGCTCGATTGATTTCATTTTTCTATCTTTCTCTGCCATCATCTATCTCAATAGCATTGTTATGCAAAAGTGTATCTATTATAACTCATAATAGGTTAATGGAAGAATAATTATGACAACTCTACTCTACGTCCAGACAAGCGGAATCGATACGCCAGAAAGACTTTATTCGCCTTTTATCCTGGCGCAGACAGCAAAAGCAATGGGAATAGACGCTACAATCTATTTCCTGGGAATGGGTATTACGGTCGTCAAAAAAGGGAATGCTGAGAAGATAAAGCTTGGGAAATTTCCTTCCCTCAAAGAAGTAATGGAACAGACAGTAAAAGCAGGAGTAAAGCTCATGGTGTGCGAGCAGAGCACGCAGCTCATAGCTCTTTCAAGGGGCGATTTTATCCCCGCGGCAGAGATTGTAGGAGCCGCAACGCTCAATGATTTAGTGCTTGAAGCTGATGGAACGATGTGGTTTTAGGAGAAGTATGAAAGTCCAGTGGAAATGCTCAATGTGCAACTACCAGTTCGAAGGCAACTCCTCGCCGCCGGAGCGGTGCCCTTCATGCAAGGAAGCGTGTGCGTTCATTGATGCGACCTGCTATATACCCGAGTGCGAAGGTCCAGAGGGAAGAGACAGACGGATATAATGTAAAATCAAGTGAAAACATGAGACAGGTTTACATGGATTACGGTTCAGCTTCGCCAGTTGATGCGCGGGTACTTGAAGCCATGATGCCGTATTTTGATAAAGATGTGGGGAATGCCTCATCCCTTCATTCCTCAGGAAGAAAAGCCAAACGCGAGCTTGAGAGCGCCCGCCAGAAAGTTGCAAACCTGATTGGTGCGCCCAACCCCAAAAGCGTCATATTCACATCATGCGCCACCGAATCCAACAATCTTGCGCTGCGCGGCGCTGCGATGCGGTACAAGGATAAAGGGAATCATATAATCACAACCTCCATCGAGCACATGTCTGTGATGAATCCATTAAAAGACATGCAGAGAAGCGGGTTTGAGGTTACTTACATTCCTGTGGATAAAGACGGGCTTGTGAATGCAGAGCAAATAAAGAACGCGATAACTGAAAAGACCATTATTATTTCTGTAATGTATGCAAACGGAGAAATGGGGACAGTGCAGCCAATACGGGAAATAGGCGAGATAGCATCAGGCAGGAAGATACTGTTCCATGTTGACGGGACTGCTGCTGCGGGTAAAGTGCCTGTCAATGTCGAAGACGAACATATCGACCTTTTGACGCTCTCTTCAAATGATATGTTGGGTCCCAGGGGTGTCGGGGCGCTTTATGTCAAGCAGGGGATAAGGATACTTCCTTTCATGCTTGGGGGAGGGCAGGAATTCGGGATGAGGAGCGGTTCCGAGAATATTCCCGGCATTGTGGGGATGGGTAAAGCAGCAGAGATTGCACAGAAGGAAATGGTGGATGAAGGTGCGCGGCTCATTAAGATGCGTGACAGGCTTATAGACAATATCCTGAAAATGGAATATACGTATCTCACCGGCAGCAGGACTAAAAGGCTTCCCAATAACGCAAGCTTCCGCTTCAGTTTCATCGAAGGCGAGAGTATCATACTCCAGCTCAACGACCTGGGAATAACTGCAAGCACAGGCTCTGCATGTTCATCGAAAACCCTTGAGCCTTCGCATGTGCTTCTGTCCATGGGATTAAGGCATGAAGAGGCGCACGGCTCGCTCCTGCTTACGCTTGGCAGGTACAATACCGAAGAAGATGTTGATTATGTCATTGAATGTGTCCCAAAAATAGTGGCTAAACTCAGGGCGTTATCGCCCCTTTATCCGAGGAAGTAAAATATGGAAGAACAATTCGAATACTCAGAAAAAGTAATGGAACATTTCAGGAACCCGCGAAATGTGGGCGAAATCAAGGATGCCGATGGTATAGGAAGGGTGGGGAATCCGGTTTGCGGGGACCTGATGGAGATCCAGATAAAGGTGGAGAATAATATCTTAAAAGATGTGAAGTTCAAGACCTTCGGCTGCGGCTCTGCCATTGCAACAAGCAGCATGATAACGGAAATGGCTATCGGGAAAACGCTTGAGGAAGCGCTTAAAATCACGCGCGGTGAGGTCGCAGAGGAGCTTGGTGGTTTGCCTCTCATCAAGATGCACTGTTCAAACCTTGCCGCTGACGCCCTTCATGCCGCAATTAAGAACTACATGACCAAAAAAGAGGAGAAAGCCAAGATTGAGGCTGAAAAATACGATTTTGATGTGATTGTGGTGGGTGGCGGTCCTGGTGGGCTGACAACAGGAATACTGTGCGCTTATCGCGGACTTAAGACCGCCATCTTTGAAGCTTCCAACTGGGGCGGCATCCTGTCATGGTTATGCCCGAACAAGATGATTGAGAACTTTCCCGGCCTCTGCGAAAAATCAACATGCAAAGACCTTGTAGATTCATGGGTGAATGAAGCAAAGAAATTGAAAGTGGAATTGAAAAAAGAGCGCGTGAATGAAATCACGCCGGATAAGAAAATCATTGCCGAGAGCGGTGAATACAGGGGAAAGATTATCGTTCTTGCAACTGGCAGCTCCCCGGCAACCGGCGGTATCAAGGGCGAGGAAAAATTCAGCAAGAACGAGCGAGGAGTTTTTTATTATGTCAGGAATCCGGAGAGCTTCACGGGAAAACGCGTTCTTATCGTGGGCGGCGGGAACTCAGCCGTTGATGCTGCGCTGAGCCTTGCCGATACTGCCGACCTTATAACAATAGCGCACAGGAAGGATGAATTGCGCGCCGTCCCGCAAAAGCTTGAGCGCATGAAAGCTATTGATAAAATCAAGGTACTGTATAATACCGAAGTTCTTGAAATATCAGGCACCGAAAAAGTCGAGAAGGCTATCATGCAGGATTTGAAAGAAGATGAAACCATCCAGCAGGTGCTGGATTCGGTGGTACTGGCTGTCGGCATGACGCCGAACACGGAAATATTCAAGAAGCTTGGGCTTGAGATGGATGAGAAAGGATACCTCAAGACAGATAAAACCCAGAAGACCAATATCGACGGGATTTACGCAGTGGGCGACATAGCCTCCGACCTTCAGCTTGTTGTGGTTGCGGTGGCGCATGGGGCTGTGGTGGCGCATAATGCGTATATTGAGTTGAGGAAGCCTTATTGGAGATGAGTTTTCAGATAATATTACAGGGAGGAAACATGGCAAAAGTGGCAATAATATACGATTCTGCAACGCATAATACCGAAATGATGGCAAAAGCAATTGCCGAAGGAATAAAATCTGAAGGTTTATCGGTTAAGCTTACTCATGTCCATGAGGCGAGGATAGAAGAAATCAAGGGCATTGATGGGCTGGTTCTCGGTTCGGGTACTTACCATCATGAAATAATGCCCACGCTTGAGGTTTTTATTGACCAGGCAAAAGACGTAAATCTAAGGGGAAAGGTTGGAGCAGCATTTTGTTCTTACGGCTGGTCTCCGGAAGTTGTAGACCTGATATCTAACCGGTTGAAAGGTTATGGCATGGACACGATGGAGGGGCTTCTCATTCATGAAAAGCCTGATGAAGCAGGGTTGGAGAAGTGCAGGGAGTTTGGTAAAAATATTGCGAAAAAAATAAAAGGTGAATAAAATGGATGATATTGAGAGCCAGATTTATGGGTGGGCAAAGGATTACGCAGAAAAGAACAACCTGAAATTGAATTCTGATTATGATATTGTTGTTCAGGCAATAAAAGGGCTTTCGCAGAATAAGAGGGAATACGGGATACAGTACTGCGGCTGCCGACAGGTAACAGGTGACTCGAAAAAGGATAAGGATTTGATTTGTCCCTGCATCCACAGGACTCTTGATATCCAGAAAAGAGGTTCGTGCAAATGCGGACTTTTCGTTAAATGATACAGAAAATCAGGAAAAGGGATGGAAGGCTCGTAGAATTCGAAAGCTCAAAGATAGCCAAAGCTGTTTTCAAGGCTTTTGTCGCCACAAAAACCAAAGACGGAAAAAGAGGAGAAGAAATAGCGGCAGAGGTCGTAAAGCTCATCGAGGAAAGAATACCCGGAATACCAGGCGTCGAGGACGTGCAGGACATCGTGGAAGAGGTCTTGATTAAAAATGGCTATGCTGCGGTTGCAAAAGCCTATATTCTCTACAGGGAGAAGCGCGCCCAGATAAGGAAGGCAAAGCAGTTCTTCGGAGTCAGCGACGAATTGAAGCTAAGCGTCAACGCCGTACGTGTTCTCGAACGGCGCTACCTGCTAAAGGATGATAAGGGGAATGTTATCGAGACGCCAACCGGGCTATTCAGGCGCATTGCGAAAGCCATCGCTCTTGACCCAGAATCCGAGGAAGAATTCCAGAGCATGCTGGCAACTCTTGAATTCCTTCCCAATACTCCCACGCTCATGAACGCGGGCACTGATTTAGGGCAGCTCTCAGCCTGTTTTGTGATTCCTGTTGAAGATTCACTTGTGGGTATTTTCGATGCTGTCAAGCACATGGCAATAATACAGCAGTCAGGCGGTGGAACTGGTTTCTCATTCTCGCGCTTAAGACCCAAAGGCGATATCGTAAAATCCACAAAAGGCGTTGCTTCAGGTCCTGTTACCTTCATGCGCGTATTCGATACAACCACGGATGTAATCAAACAAGGGGGGAGGAGGCGCGGCGCCAATATGGGGATACTCAGGGCTGACCATCCCGATATTATCGAGTTCATAACTTCAAAAACAAAAGAGGGCTTCCTTGCAAATTTCAATATTTCGGTAGCTGTGGACGATAAGTTCATGAAAGCTGTGCTTGAGGACGGCGAGTATGAGCTAATAAATCCGCGAAACAGGGAAGTTGTAAGGAAGGTAAGAGCCAGGGATATCTGGAATCTTATTATAACAATGGCGTGGAGGACAGGAGACCCGGGCGTTGTGTTTATCGATGAGATTAACAGGCATAATCCAACGCCGCAGGTAGGGGAGATGGAGAGCACGAATCCGTGTGGAGAGTTGCCTTTACTACCCTATGAGTCCTGCAATCTGGGTTCAATAAATCTCGCGAAAATGGTAAAGAACGGCTCTATCGACTGGGAGAACCTTGAAAAAACCATAAATATAGGTGTCAGGTTCCTTGACAATATAATAGATGTAAATAAATATCCGATTGCTGAGATAGAGGCTATCACGCTTGCGAATAGGAAAATCGGGCTTGGGGTAATGGGTTTCGCTGATATGCTCGTGCAGCTCGGCATACCTTACGATTCAGAGGAGGCGCTGAAAACAGGCGAAGAAATTATGCGATTCCTTGAGGCGAAATCCCATGCCGCTTCTGAAAAACTCGCAATCGAGGGGGGAGCGTTTCCCAATTTCGAGGGAAGTATCTACAAAACCCCTATACGCAACTCAACAGTAACCACGGTTGCGCCCACAGGGACAATCAGCATAATTGGCGGGTGTTCAAGCGGCATCGAGCCTCTGTTTGCGGTCTCTTTTGTGCGGAATGTCATGGAGGGAACAAAGCTCCTTGAGGTGAACCCGTATTTTGAGGCTGTGGCAAAAGAGCGCGGCTTTTACAGCGAGGAACTGATGATGAAAATCGCAAAGCAGGGAACGCTGGCTGGCATCGAAGAAGTACCGGAGGACGTAAAGCGAGTGTTCGTCACAGCTTTTGATATAGCGCCGCAATGGCATGTGAGGATGCAGGCTGCTTTCCAGAAATATACGGATAATGCAGTCTCAAAGACCATCAATTTCCCGAACGATGTGGACATAAAAGAGGTCGAGAAGGCTTATATGCTCGCATACGAACTGAAATGCAAGGGGATTACGGTTTACCGCTACGGCAGCAAGGCGCAGCAGGTGTTATACCTCGGAGATGTGACTGACAAATACGTGTCTGCTGATGCTGAATACGCTGGCGGATGCCCGGCGCCTGTATGCCCTGTGTGAGCCTTCAAACCTCACTATGTTTCGTAAAGCGCAGCATTGTCCATCTGTATCCTTGCCATCTCTACGGCAATTTTGGTATAATCCTTCCTGTTAATCTTCCCCTTTGTCAGCCAGCCTATAATACCTTCATCGTATCCGATTTCGGGTTTATCCGAGATTGGAGTGAAAGCTTGCGAAATTGTAATCCTCTCATCCACCACTCTTTTTGTGCACTGCGGCGGGTACTCAAAAGCAGGCCCAAGACCAAGATATATTCTCTTGCCATCGTAAACCGCGCAACAGCAGAAGTTCATATAACCGCTTCGCGTTTGGGGTACTGGCGCTATGCCGTCTTCTATACCCACCGAGTATTCGCAATCCCCGAAAACTGATTTTGCCCTGAATATTGCGCCCTCGATTATTTCTTCAAGGCTGAGGGGCTGCTCGCTCACGCCTGATTTGCACGCTACGCCTTTTGCCAGATGAGAGGGGAAAACTTCCTGCACAGCCTGTATTTTATTCTTGTTCAAAGAAGCCACGTAGATGCGTTTTCCAGCCATAATACCTTTATTTTTTCTTTTTACCGTTAAAGAATTTGATTAAATACTTCCACCCGGTCTTGCAGAGATGCTTTCTTTTTTCCCGGTCTTCCCTGACCCAGTCCATAATGTAAAAGAACTGCGCCTTGTATTCATCGACTGTTTCTTCCACAATCTGCGGGGGGTTTGGCACGCCAAGCCCCCGGAGGTATTCCACAAACAGTTGCTCTCCTTTCTGCTGGGCGATGCCGTCTACTTTCATTACCGTGAATTTATAACCCTCGTTTTTCAGCCACTCAGCAGTTTTATCATGGATGCAGCCTGAGCATATCTCTATTTCCTCATCCTTGCGGACTTTTAATGTAGAGAAACCGTCTTCCACTATGTCTCTTGCTGCGGCGAGGTATGTCTTCTTTTTAAACCTGCCTATGCTGAAATGCTCTATGGGAACTATATCGTAGTGCAGTTCAGAAGTCTCTTTCCTGAGCACTATGATGCCCACGCCTCCGACAGGTGTGCCCCACCCCTGGTCATCTATCTGGATTGTCATAATTATTTTTTAGATACATTGCGCTCTACTATGAAAAAAGTTTCCTGCCCTGCCAGAGCGATGATATGAGATTATTTACTTCCACTCATACATTTCGACGTGTGGGGTTTCACAGCAAAGACAGCTCCCGCATATCACATTGATGGTAAATTGCGGCGCGCCGCAGTCGCATGGCGTGCATTCCACACAGCCTTTCTTACACGTCCGTGTGTCCATAGATGTATGTAATTGGTTATAGTAAAAATAAGTTGCGGTTGGAATTGGATGTTTCAATGAAAGGGAGCTTTATCACCGCAAAGCGCGCAAAGAACGCAAAGCGCAGAGGTATATTACGAAAATTATAAATCTGCGGCGCCATCTGCAAACCCCGCGCAGCCGCGAGCCGCACCAACCGCCCCGTCGCGCGAACATCACTTTCACCCCGCTCTCACAACTATTTTTAACCCGAACAGCCTATTAACAATCCATGAACTTCATCCACGCGAGCGACTTCCACCTCGGCTATGCCCAATACGGCCTTCTCGAGCGCTTCAAGGATTACGCCCGCGCCTTCCACTCTGTTATATCTTATGCCATCGACCACAAAGCAGAGTTCATCCTCATCTCAGGCGACCTCTTCGACAAACACAACATAAACGCGCCCACGTACGAGCAGGCGTACAAGGTACTCTCCGAACTCAAAGCGAAAAGCTCATCCACTCAGGTCTATGCCATCGAGGGGAATCATGACCGCGCCTTCCACCAGGACGGCAAGAGCTGGCTTGAGATACTCAATTCGCAGGGGCTGCTTCGGCTCATCAGGCTGAAAGAAGCCAAAGGCGTGAAACTCATGGGCGACTTCGTCGAGCTGGACAATTTCCGTATTTTCGGTGTGAAATACCTTGGCTCCAATACTGTTTCCGTGATTCCCCAGATAGCCGAAGAGATAAAAAAAATAAGCACGGAACGCGGTGAAAAATACACTATCCTCATGATGCATTTTGGCATGGAAGGGCAGGTAAAGCAGGAAGCAGGCGGGGAAATCCCATACAATTCGCTCCTCCCCCTGAAAGATGCTGTTAATTACCTTGCGCTCGGGCATTATCATACGAAATATGAACTTGATGATTGGGTATTCAACCCAGGCAGTGTAGAAATGATGTCCTTGAACGAGTACGACATGCGAAAAGGGTTCTATCATGTCAGGGATAATGGTGCAAAACTCATATCCCCCCTTACCCGCCCGGTCAGGCGCATCAGGCTTGACATGAGCGATATTCTTACTCCCGACGAGCTATATTCAAAGGTCAACGCAAAAATCGAAAGAGAGCCCAATGTCCAATCAGATAAGGCACCGCTTATCGAACTCATGCTTTATGGCGAGATGAACTTCCCGAAATCCGATGTGAATCTTGAGCGCATCAGGGATATGCTCATCGAGCAGTTTAAACCCCTGTGGTCTGAGGTCAGGCTCCAACGGACAAATTCGCCATACGCCATCAAAGAGGGCGACGTGCGTGGGCTTACTCGCGAGCAGATAGAGCTTCGCGTTTTCTCAGACAGGATAAAACTTGACGGGAGGTACAGGGACAATGTTGAAACAATCGTAAATACTATGATTGAAGTGAAAAAAAAAGCTGCGGCAGGAATTGAAGAAAGTGATATCCAAACCGATTTGAGATGGTGCTTTGAAAAAATACGCTCACAGCATAGCGATAATATTGATAAATGCGAAAAAACTCCAGCCATACAACAAACGCTTCTTTCACGCATGGGGGATTAAATGCTCATCAAATCCGTGGAGCTAAAGAACATAAAATCATACAACAAAGATACTATCGAATTCTCTGAAGGTATCAACGGCATCTGCGGTGAGAACGGGCATGGCAAGACAACCATACTTGAAGCGATAGGTTACGTGCTTTTTGATTTCCTGCCATACAACCATGCTGATTTCTTGCGTCATGGTGAAAAATCAGGTTATGCAGCCGTAACGGTCGAAGGGAATGACGAGATAGAATATACATTACACAGGAAAATAGGAAGTGGAAGTGACTATTTTATCAGAACTCCGATTGGTGAAATAAAGGGAAAAAAAGATGTCATGGCTTGGATTGCAAGCAATCTATTCCACAGCGTCCGTTCAGAGGATGAACTGCCATCGCTTTTTGAGAATGCAATCGGGGTTCCCCAAGGTACATTTACAACAGCGTTTCTTGAAGTTGCAAGAAATAGAAAAATAATATTTGATAATATCCTGAAAGTGGAAGAATACAAGACTGCGTATGATAATTTATTGCCAGTAATAAACGCCATCAAAGAGACGATTGAAGAGATGGAGCGGGAGCTTATACCACTTCAGACCCGAACTGAAACTTATCCAGAATTAAAGAAAGAAAAGGATTCCCTCCAGATAGAAATTGATGAGATGAAAGCTGAAATCCAGAAACTTAATATAAGAATTTCATCACTTACTAAGAAAAAACAGGAATTAACAGAAAAAAAAGCGCAACTGGAGACTCTCAATTTACAGATATCCAGCGAAGGCATCCGTCTTGATGGGCTGGCACAGCGACTGGAAAAAGCGCGCTCTGACCTTATCGGGGCTGAATCTGCCCGAAAGATTGCAGATGAACTTGCGCCTGTTGAGGAAAATTTAGAAAGAGAGAAGAAGAGGCTGAAAGAGTTTAATAAAGTGCGCGAGGAGAGGGACAAATTAAAAGATGAAATTGCCAGGATTGAACTTAAAATAAGCGGTCTTACTGAAAAGCTTGAGCGCTCAAAAACGCTTTCCGCTGAAAATGCAGAACATGAAGAATGTAAGAAGCTCCTCATTCCTAAGATTGAAGCTGCATGCAAACTCGAAGAATCAATTGAAAATCTTCAAAAAGAGCTAAGAGACCCTCTTGCTAAAATTATCTCAAGGCTTTCAAATCACCGAAAAGAGGAGCAGCGTATGAATGCCTTGAGACGGGTGGTTGAGCAGCATAACCAGAAAATATCAACTCTTTTACCTGATGTGGAAAAGCAAAAGGCACTTGAAGATGAAATCAAAACCCTCTCGCCTCTTCATGAAGCACTTATAGAACTCAGTTTCGAATTAGAACAGGTAATTGAAAAAGAAAAACGCGCAAGAAAAGAAATTGTAGAACTTGAAACGAATATTGATTCTCTTTTGCCACATATTGAAAAACAAACCGCGCTTGAGGCAGCGCAGCAGGAATTAAATCGGGAGCATACGGCTGTAAAATCATTGCTTACGCAAACTAAGAACAATATGAAGCTTGTCGGCACTAAGGGATTATGTCCTATATTGAACGGGGTTAAATGTAAGTCTGTAAGTGATTTTACAAAGTATTTTAATGACGAGATCAATTCAAGGAACAAGAAGTTGGAGGAGATAGAATACCAGTTAAAACTCAATACAGAGGAACTAGACGAACTCATACGGCTCTACAATCCACGAAAACAACTTGAAGAGAAACGTGTGCGTATTGCTTCCAGAAAGGAGGACCTCGATGCCGCACGTAATGAACTTATTGCCTGTAATGAAAAACTTAAAGCTCTTGCATCATCTTATCCAATGTCTGGGGTTTTAACGGGAAGCAAAGATGAACTAAAAAAAATTGTACAAATCCTTAACTCTAAAAAGTCGGAATACGAAAAATTGACTAACTCGGTGATGGAATTTAAAAAACTGGCAGCACTGATTGAATTGAGGAGTAAAGACATAGAATCTTTAAAAGATGTCCCGAATTTGATTGAAACATGTTTGAAACTGCTCAAAGAACTTAATGAAAGGTTCCATTTAAAAGATGCACTGGCAGGTAATGAAGATGAACTTGAACTTGTTGATGAACTGATTAAGAATAAAAAAAGAGAGCTTAAAGCATTGAATTCCCCGGATAAAGACTTTGAAGCTTTAAATGATAATATCAAAAAAAATCTGAAAGAACTTAAAACGCTTGAAAAAGTCCCAGAATTTTTAAATTCAAGTAAGGGCGATTATGAAGGGTTATTGTCCAGATTATCTAATTTCGAAGGGCTGGATGAAAATATTGCATCAGTCCAGGAAGTAATAACACAACTTGAACCTGAGCATAACAAATATTTACAGGCTGTTCAGCTTGCTTCGAAAGTGGATGAATACACACAGGAGACCAAAAAGATTGATGAAAGCATTGCGCTTGTGAAAGCTTCCTTAAACGAATATACTCGCAAAAAAGAAGTGCTTTTAAAAGAATTTAATGAGTCAGACCTTACTGATACCGTATCGCAGCTTGATGGTATTGGGAAAATCGCAAGTGGTAAGGTGGAAGCTGTAAAACAGAACAACAAAAACCTGCAAAAACTTATTGGGAAACTTGCAGATATGGAGTCAGAACTACTGAAAATCAAAGAAATTGAAAAAAAGCTGGAAAAAGAGAAGGAATTTTTATCATTCTCAAATTTTATACGCGATACAATTAAGTCATCTTCGGAATCCGTCATTAACGAATTTATAGGGGAAATCAGCAGCGAAGCCAACAATATATATTGTGAGATTATGGATGACTTCAGCGCGAATCTTAAATGGACTAACGATTACGATATTGAAATTGAGTCCAGAGGCGAAATAAGCTCATTCAAGCAGTTAAGCGGCGGAGAACGCATGAGCGCTGCGCTTGCTGTGCGCCTTGCAGTTTTAAAAACTCTCTCTAACTGTGATTTTGTTTTCCTTGACGAACCCACGGCAAACATGGATGAGATACGAAGAGAGAACCTTTCAGAGCAGATAATGAACATCAAAGGCTTCAAACAGATATTTGTTATATCCCATGATGATACTTTCAATGAAAAATACGGACATGTAGTGAGAATCGAGAAAACCAATGGCGAAAGCAGGGTGCTACATGCTTGATTTAAAAAACATCTCTAACCAATTCGATGCAAGGCTTTCCGCAATAAAGTCGTATGATTCTGAGAGGTCGGAGCTGACACAGGAATACAGGCGCGAACTTGAAAAAATAAAAGTAATCGATACCGGGTTGAATGCGCAACTTCCTACTTACAGCGGCGCGAAACTCCTTGAGCCTGGAAAACTTATCCATCCTTTTACTTATAACTGGAAAAACAGGCATGAAGCAATGGAATGGGTGGATTCTAAACTTTGCGGCGTGGCAGTCGGAGCCGTGGACGGAAGCCAGATATATTCGGATAAGAATTATGAAATGCCAATTGCAGTTCTTCAGACCTCGCGCATATTCAACAGGCATACGGGCGATTATGAACAGGAAACCGAGGCTTCAATAATCACGCCTGATGAGTTTGAGGAGGCAAACGTGTATTCTTTCGGGAGTGAATACATTGATGCGCGCCGCTTTTCAATGGAATGCGACGGTATCATCCGGCTTATGAAAGAGCATGAGAATATTTACGTTCTCTTAGACGGCGCGCTTATCCTGTCCCATATAAACGTGCTGAACAGGAATATAAGGGAGATATATATCAAAGCGATGACGAAATTGCTTGAAGCTTTAGAGAATACGCGTGCTCCCGTTATCGGCTTCATCGACACAACCATGCCGCGCGATATTACCCTGATGATGCATTTCCTTTTTGGGTTGAAAAAGAGCAAACTCGCTGACACGCATCTTTTTTCGCATCTCCTGTGGGGAGAGCGGACGGCTGCGTTTCTATGCGACAGGGACGACAGGCGCGGTGAGGAGGCGAAATCCGTACTTGACAATTACGGGAGGTTCAAGAGCCAGATTGCCTTTTTTTACATGAGGGTGAGCAACGGTCTTCCGGCGCGCGTGGAATTTCCCGCATGGGTTTACGAGAGGGGGGAGCTTGATAAAATCGCAGATATTATACGCGCCGAGTGCGTGATACGAGGCAATTATCCGGATATACTGATGAGGGCGCATGAGGCTGCATTGATACGGATGAACGAGCATACTTTATTCTACGGCATGCTTGAAAATTTCTGCAAAGCTCATGGAATTAAGATAAATAAAAGCGCTAAAAATTTTCATAAAACAATAAACAGGTGATGAGATGCTATTAGGAGACATAATCAGGGTCGAGGATGCGAATACGTATGTGGTAAAAATACCGCCCGACGCTCAAAAAGAGCGCATCGGCAGGTTTGTGAAAGTAAAAAATAATGAGGGAATTATAGTGGGCGTGATAAAAAACATCACGCATTCGATACGCGAAGACCTCATCCCTTACATCGAGCCTGACATGCAGCCGAAGTACGCCCCTTTTAATGAGGATTCCAGGAACAGCTATTACGTTATTCACGGGCTTGGTCAGATGCAGAACGGAATTGCCAGATATGATGTCGATTCACCTCCAGACGTAAGGGATAACATTGAAATTTTAAGCCCTGATGAATTAAAAGAGTTTCATACCATTAACGGCAAACCCAGCATAGCTTATTTCCATTCAAACAGGGGCGCGCTTACAAAGAATGTCCTAATCGGAATGGCAGACCAGGTGGAGGCGCAGTATCCGGAGTGCAAAGCCATGTTGAAACTTGTCAGGAAATATATTGAGAGGAATAGTAAATGATCGGAACAGTCAATTTTTCAGATGAGGAAGGTTTCACTTTTATTTCCCGTGAGCGGCTTCCGGCAGGGATGTTTGTATGTTATCATGATGCTGGAAGAAAAATCCTGTGCAGGGTAAAACACGGCGAGCCACTGCATCACTATCCCCAGGAGTTTCTTCTGGATAGCGAACTCGACGCCGATGAGATTTCAGGTTTTTACGGTCTTGACCCTGCGGATTTCAAATATTACTCTTATTCGGCGTCTGTTGTGGGTTATTTTGATTCGGCGATGGGGGAGTTCATTAATCCGAGAAC
>JAHFCV010000022.1 GCA_023249275.1 Candidatus Methanoperedens sp. | reverse complement strand
GGATTTTATCAAAAAATATGATGATGATAGTCTGAAATTACGCTGGTAAAAGCCATCTGGCAAATTGTATAAGGTGATAAAAATACGTTTTACTTAGCCGTAAGTGGCGAAGTCAAGTTAAAAGTATTATATGCTTCTGACCAGGAAATTTTTGATGAAAATACTCATTGCGATGGCTGCAATTCGTTGTTCTGTAAAGTTGCGAAGCTGCCGGTTGATAGTCAATTCAACTTAATCCCGGTAATACTGGATATATTATTCTCCTGCATAGCCACGCCTATCGTGCGTTTAGCAGCCTCAATCATGGGTTTGCGCAGTGATACAACAATAAACTGCGCGTTTGCGGCTGATGTCATGATGTGTTTTGCCACCCTTTCTGCGTTCATGCCGTCAAGGAACATATCAATCTCATCAAACGCATAGAAAGGCGCAGGTCTGTACTGCTGGATAGCGAAAAGGAGAGACAGGGCAGTCAGGCTTTTTTCCCCTCCCGACATAGCCTCAAGACGCTGCAAAGTCTTCTCTGATGGCTGCGCCTTTATGGTCATCCCGCCTGAGAAAGGTTCATCGGGGTTTTCAAGGAAAAGCGAGCCAGTGCCGTCTGATAACTCCGCAAAAACACGTTTGAACTGTTCATTCACGCCATTGAAGGTATCCATAAAAGCTTCTTTTTTCAGCTCTTCGTACTTCTTGATTCTGAGCAGCAGCTCCTCCCTTTCATGGAAAAGTATATCGCGCCGTGATTTCAGGTCTTTTTGCCTGTTCTCCACTTCATTATACTCATCAATCGCCCTCATGTTAACAGGTTCAAGTTTCTCCATTGCCCGCGTAAGCGCGGCTATCCGCGAAGCTATGGATTCGGAAGACGGGACATCTTCATCACGGTTTATGCCAAGTCCTGCGATTTCATTATCCAGCTTGATTATCTGTTCGGTCAGAGCCTCTTTTGTAGAATAGAGCGCCAGCAAATTCCGTTCCATATCGTTCTGCATTCTCAGTATATCCTCAAACCTTTCCTTGATTGAAGATTGTTCTTTCTGTACCAGCGCCCGCTTGTTTTGAAGTTCCAGCAGTTCCCCGCCCAGTTCCTTTTCCCTGGCGTTCCTGACCTCCAGTTCGGATTCCAGTGTTTTGGTTCGCTCTTTTGAGCCATTAATCCTTTCCCTGTGTTCGCTTTTCTTTTTATCAAGAAGAGTGAGCCGTTCTTTTGTCTCGTCAATTTTTGCCTGTGCATACTTGCGCTCAAGTGTAATTGCATTGATTCCTGATTCAATATCCCGAAGCCTTCCATCAAGCCTCTGGATTTCTTCCTCTATCGCTGATGCCTTGTTGTTAAGCTCGGGGATTTGCGAGCCGATCATTTGCTCTTCGGTCCTGGCTATCTCTTCTAATAGTGTATTAACTGCCGCATCTTTCTCTCGCTTTTGCTCTTCGATACTGTCCATATCCTTCTTTATCGCTATGCGCGCAACTTCTATTTCTTTGAGTTCCTTTTTCCTTGTTTCTATGAGTTCAGCCAGCCGCGTGCCACGGCTCTTGATCTCGGTCATCTGCATCTCAAGTTTTGTCAGCTCATTCTCAAAACCATTGGATTGGCTCTTTACAGCCTCCAGGTGTTCCTCGAACTTTTCAAGTTTGTTCAGGGCAGATTTACGCCTGCCTTCATATTCTGTTATCTCTTCTGCAATTTTTTTAATGTTTTCAGCTTCGCCCGAGGCAAATGAGAGTTTTGATCGTATCGTGCCGCCGGTCATTGCTCCCGCTTTCTCAATCAATTCCCCTTCAAGCGTCACAAGACGCCTCCCGCCCATGAGCCGCCTTGCCGTTGTCATGTTATCTGAAACCAGCGTGTCCTTGAAAACATACCAGAACGCCGGGTCAAATTTTTTATCATAATTAACAAGGTTAATCGCATAGTCGATAACGCCTTCTTTTTCCACTCCGGACAGCTTGTGCATCGCCTCCATCTTGTTAAGGGGCAGGAAAGTCACCCTCCCAAGACGTTTTTCTTTGAGGTAATTAATCGCCCTGGCAGCGTCCTCGTCATTATCCACAACAACAGACTGCATACGCGCGCCCGCCGCTATCTCAAGTGCCACGGAGTACTTTTTATCCACTTTCCCGAGTTCCGCTATCGTCCCGTAAATACCGGGAAGTTCCTTGTTTTTCTTTGCGCGAAGGATAGACTCCACAGGCTCGCTGTAATTAAGCTCAGCCGCAGCTTTTATTCTCGCCTCGGATTTTGCATACTCCTGCTGTAATGTCCGAAGCTGGCTCTCGATGTCCGCTATCACGCTTTTTATCTGCGCCCTGTTTTTCTCAAGGTCAAAGGCGTCTTTTGCCACTTCCTTCTTCTTGGCATTTGTTTCTTCTACCTGTGTCCTGGCGTTATCCGCATCAAAATCCGCAGAGCTTATCTTGGACAAAGAATCCTGTATCTCAAGCTCCCGGTCTCTTGCCTCATCCGACTTTCGCCTTATCGCATCAAGCAGGCGGTCTTCTTCACGCATGAGTTCGTTCTTCTGGTTTTTCAACGTCTCAAGGTTCTGTTTTGCCTCTGCGAGTTTATCACGCGTCTTGGCAAACCTGGCATCCACTTCCGCAATATTGCTTTTTATAACCAGCAATCGCGTGTTTTTATCATTAATCTCATTGGAGATTGTATCTTTCCTGAGCGTTTCTTCATTTAATTTTTCGCTGAATTGCGCAACTTTGCCCTGGATATCATCAATCTCAAGGAAAGCTTTTCTTTTCTGTGACTCGATATCATTTATTTCATTCTCAGCAAGCTCAATAGTACTGTTACACCGGGATATCTCGCCCCTTATGGATTCAATCTCTTTTCTGAGGGCTATCTGTTCATCTTCGCCTTTCTGGATTATAAGGGAGTTCAAATTTGAAAGTTTTTCCTCAATTTCGCGCAGTTCCAGTTTTCGCTGGTCAACCTGTTTTATAACATCTTCTTTTTTAGATTCTTTATCCTGAAGCTCTGCTGTGAGTTTATCCAGTTCATTTTTTGCATCCTTGAGTTTAGCCAGCAGGATGTATCCTTCATATTTTCGTTTCTCATCCCGCAATGACTGGTATTTCAAAGCCTGGTCGCGTTCCTGCCTGAGTTTTGTCAACTGGTCTTCGACCTCTGCAAGTATGATGTCCACCCGCTCAATCCTCTCGCGCACAATCTCAAGTTCGTTCAATGCCTGTTCTTTTTTATCATCAAACTCTGCCACTCCCGCAATCTCATCGATAATCTTGCGTCTTTCCGTAACCGACATTTCAATTATGGCTGTAACGTCCCCCTGCATAACCACGTTATAACCTTCAGGGGTTATCTTGGCTTTTGACAGGTAGTTATGTATGTCAGCCAGGCTCACCGCTTTTTCATTAAAATAATAATAACTGTAATACCCTGATTCTGTTTGTCTTACCTTCCGGGTAATTACCAACTCATCAGAATCTACCGGCATCTCCCGGTCTTTGTTATCAAAGCTGATAGTCACCTGGGCAAAATCCCTTGTTCGTGAGCCATCGCCATTATAAATGAGGTCGGTCAGTTTCTCTGCCCTTAAAACCCTTGAACTTGAGAGCCCGAGCGCAAAAAGAATACCGTCGATTATATTGGATTTCCCGCTTCCGTTTGGGCCGGAAATGGTAGTGAAATCATCAAAGAAAGGGATTTTTACTTTTTTACCGAACGATTTGAAGTTTTGAAGCTCGATCTCTTTGATATGCACTATTTACCTCTTTTTCAAGGTTTCTACTATTTCCACCCCTTCCATTACCTTTTCACTCTTCTTGAGAGGCGGCTTTTTTAATTGTACATTCTCCTTTTCATCAGCTACAATTGTCTTTTCTTCAGCTTCAATGATGGGCGCCTGTTTTCTCTTCTCTTTTGGTATATAGTTGTCAGCAACGATGTATTCAGTTTTTGGTCTTGTTTTCTCAGCCGGCTTTGTTTCTGCCTTAGGTTTTACTTCTTGCTTAACCTCGTGCCTGGTGATTGGCTCTTCTTTTACAACTTTTTTGGCTGTCAGTTCCTGGATTATTGATTTCTGGTCAAGAAGTTCTTTCATTACGCCGTCGTATGAGCTGTTAAGTTCTACCAGCCGCCTTTCAAGCCGATCCATCCGGTTCGTGCATTCCCGTACTGAATCTTTCTCCAGCTTTCGCTGTTCGAGCAGGGAGTCCCTGAGGGAGCGGTTCATCTCGATAATCTCATTGACTTTTTCACCGAATTTCTTACTGAGCTCATCGAGTGTGGATTCCCGAAGTTTTATCTTATCCGTAAATCGTTTCTCCATTTCAAGGATGATGGACTCTCGTAAAGACTCCTGCATCTTTGCAATCTCATTATCCCTGGCAGCCAGCTTTTGCTCAAGTCTCTCTATTATAATATCCCTTTCAGTGCTCATCTATATCCCTCGTACTCTACGGCAAAAACAGCCAAATAGTTTTTGGTAATTGACTTTTTGCACATCAGACATATCTTATTAAGTTAAATAATTTATGGGGACAAACGCTTTCTGTCACGCGGGAACAACACCACTTCACGAATGTTCTCGATTCCAAGCATTGTCATAAGCAGCCTTTCGGCGCCCAGACCCCAGCCTGAATGGGGCGGCATGCCATATTTGAAGGCTTTGAGATAGAAATCAAACCCGTCTGCGTTCAATCCTTGCGCTGTTATCCTGTCGCGAAGCATCTCATACGAATGCACGCGCTGCGCTCCCGATGAAAGTTCCATGCGCGGGTGCATCATATCAAATCCACGGCATATTTCCGGCTTATCTTCATAAGGCAGGGCATAGAAAGGTTTTATTTTTGAAGGCCAGCCCACTATGAAATAATGCTCACCTATCGTTTTTCCGATTGAGTGTTCCGACTCCGTGGTCAGGTCTTCGCCCCATTCTATTTGTTCACCGTTATCGCTTGCGAGCTTTATCGCCTCGTCGTAGGTAATGCGCTTAAATGGTGTTTGCGGGATTTTGAGCTCTACTCCGATGTTCTTCAGGTGGTTTGACCCTTTTTCTGCAACATAAGTATAAACATATTTAACAAGGTTCTCAAGAATGACCATTACATCTTCATTATCGAGGAAACTCGCCTCTATATCGATGGATGTCGCCTCGTTTAAGTGCTTCCGCGTATCGTGTTCCTCAGCCCTGAAAATCGGACCTATCTCAAATACGCGGTCAAGCCCGCCAGACATCATCAACTGCTTGAATAACTGCGGGCTCTGGTTAAGGAATGCCTCGCGTTCAAAATACGTTATGGGGAAAAGGGCTGTTCCTCCCTCGGTGGCAGTGGCTACAACTTTTGGCGTTGTTATTTCAACAAATCCTTCATTGTCAAGGTATTCCCTGACGCTCTTGAGAATGAGGTGCCTTATCCTGAAAATAGATTGTGTAGGAAGGCGGCGCATGTCCATGAACCTTACATCAAGCCTTGTATCAAGGTCGGCGTCCACTTTGCCTGTTGTGTCCATTGGCAGTGGCGAATCCGCTTTTCCGAGCACGGTAACGGCTGTCGGGACAAGCTCATAACCGTTGGGCGCCTTTGCTTCTTTCTTGACATTTCCAGTAACCGCCACCACGGACTCGCGGGAGAGAGCGCGCACGGTTTCAAGCACGTTTTTATCTATGGTCTTTTTAAAAAGCGTAACCTGCACAAGCCCTTCTCGGTCGCGGACTACAAGGAATGTAATCCCCCCGAGGTCGCGTATCTCGTGCGCCCAGCCGCATATGGTGACGCTGCTGCCGTTCATTTCAGGTGTTATTTGTGTGGAGTAATGGGTTCTTATCATTGGTATCATGGCTCTGTAATGAGTAAATGTATTATTAATCTATTGGGAATTTATCAAGGCGCTCGATAAATTTATCAAGATAGCTGCTTGGGGTATAACATGTTCCTGGAATAAATGAGCGAGATTTTTTATATCTTATACCAAACAACTTGCTAATGCCAATAATAGGACGTGAATCAAGCACGAAGCATCGTGAGCAGCATCTTGAACCTTCGTTCTGCCTTGACTGCATGAGGCACGTTTGCCGGCATTATTATTAACTCTCCTTCCTTCAGATTATGACCTTCTCCCCCAATTATAAAATGCCCTTCGCCATCTATCACCTGCACCACGGCATCAAACGGCGCGGAATGCTCGCTCAACCCCTGCCCTGCATCAAAAGAGAACAGGGTTATGGTGCCGGCAGGGTTCTGTTTCAGGGTCTTGCTGACCACTGAGCCTGGACTGTATTCGATATAGTCTTTTAAAACGATGGATTCAACCATATTTTCACCTTATAGTCTATCATAGAAATAGTCTTTGATTCATGGCTTTGAAATAGCAAGGAAGAGCTGGGCTTAAAGTAAACTTTTTATACTGCCTTAAACTAAACTATCTATTGGGAAAAACGGAGGTTAAAGAAATAATATAAGGAGGTTAAAATATTATGCCACCACATTGTGACACTATGGACGGACCTATTGTTGGAGCAGCAAAAGAAGCTCTGGAGAAGGGAAATGTCAAGCTTATACTTCCCTGGGCGCCGAAGAAAGCTGAAGATGAAATCAAAAAAGGGTTTGAAAGAACGCTTCGCGTGAGGAAATCAGGTAAGGATGCAAAAGAACTTGCAGACTACTGGTTCTTTGAAACCGTTGTGCGTTTGCATCGAGAGGGTGAAGGAGCGCCCTATACCGGAGTGAAACCTGCAGGGCTTGACGAAGGACCTGTTGTGCCAAAAGCAGAAAAAGCCGTCGAGGAAGGCGAGGCAGGCGATGTGATAGAATTCCTGTCGCATGCCGTTGAAGAGGA
The DNA here is from genome assembly GCA_023249275.1 of Candidatus Methanoperedens sp. Classification (GTDB taxonomy): domain Archaea; phylum Halobacteriota; class Methanosarcinia; order Methanosarcinales; family Methanoperedenaceae; genus Methanoperedens. Next base: position 11,539 of record JAHFCV010000022.1, on the reverse strand, counting down.
AGTGCAGAAAAGGCTCAAGCATGCAATGTCATTGAAGGATTATGATACAAACGATGTGGATGCTGCAAGAGAATACGTGGAGGCGATGCTTGAGGTCACTCTGTACTCGCATCACCTGTACGAATACATAAAAGGTAGCAGCGGACATGCAGCGACAGAAGGGGCAGGCGGGCACGAACACCATCATTAGCTGTTCCTAAGAAGAATAAACCAGCAATACCAGAATCCAGGGAGGTAAATGATGTTTGTAAATATAGTCGAATTTCCACCTATCAAGAAGGGAAAGGATGGAGATTTCAGGAAATGGTTTGAATGGTCAAACAGCGTTTACGAGAATTTTGACGGATTCATATCGAGACGTCTGCTGAAACCTACAAAAGGGAAGGGTAACTATGCCGCAATCGTAGAGCATGACACCGAGGAAACTTTCATGGCAATGCACTTAAGTGAGGTGCGGCAGAAAGCATGGAATAAAGTAGAACCGTTGCTGGATGGGGCGCCAACGCCTCACTTCTACGATGTAATAATTACCACTGAAAAGAAAAGGTGAGGACATGGAAACCGGAGCGAAAACGCCCCATGAAAGCGATGTCCGCTCCCTGAAGCTGGTACTGATAAGCTACATCGTTATCTTTTCCATGAAGATGGCGGTTTATTTGGCGTCCGGCGTCCTGGCGATGTTTGCTGAAGCCCTGCATACGCTGAGCGACATCTTCGTTTCAAGCTTTCTCCTGGTGGCTACAATCTGGTCTCGCAAAGAAGCGGACGAGGTTCACATGTTCGGCTACGGCAGGGCGCAGAACGTGGCTGCGCTTGTGGCTGCAACTCTTTTCATTTCGTTCACCAGCTTCGAACTGTACAGAGAAGCAATCCCAAGACTCTTTGCGCCTGGAGCAGGGAGCTATCAGAACCTGAATCTGGCTCTGGGAGTGCTTATCATATCGATGTTTATCGCTGCAATTCCGCTCATTAACCTGTTCAGGCAAAAAATGAGAGGCGCTGCTGCTAAAGCCCAGCTTACCGAACTGTTCAATGACGAAATGGGTCTGATTGCGGCGCTTATTGGCACATTGTTCATCATTCGGGGTGAATACATCGCTGACCCGATTGCTTCTATCATTGTCGCTACTATCATTGCATACAACGCCATCGGACTTTTCAGGGAGAACCTGAGCTTTCTTCTCGGGCGCTCGCCCGGACCTGAATACTTGAAGACAATTGAAAGTATTGCCCGCTCAGTTGATGGAGTGCTGGGCGTCCATGACATGCGCGCCGAGTACATAGGACCCGACACCGTTCATGTGGGGATGCATATAGAGGTGAAGCGGGGAATGCCCATCGAGGAGGCAGACCGCATTGCTGAGGAAGTACGTGAGCGGGTTCATCAGTCCGTAAAAGGCGGATATTGCGTCATCCATGTGGATGCGGCAGGGATAACATGATAAAAATAAAAAGGGTATATGAGGGCGTGGATGAAAGTGACGGTTCCAGGATTCTGGTGGACAGGCTCTGGCCCCGCGGATTAAGCAAGGATAAGGCAAAAGTTGAGGTGTGGCTGAAAGACATCGCACCCGGCGATGACCTCAGGAAATGGTTCGGGCACGACCCTGGGAAATGGAATGAATTCAGGCGCAGGTATTTCGAAGAATTAAAAGATAAGAAAGAACTTATCGGCATGATTATCGAAAAATCACAAATCGGGACTGCTACCCTGCTTTATGGGGCGAAGGATGAAAAATACAATAATGCAGTCGCATTAAAGGAATTTATTGAAGCTCTAAAGGTTTGAAATGAAATCAACAACTAACTCGTACGAACTGATACGAACTCACGCCGCCAGAGTTCGTACGAGTTCGTATTAGTTCGCTGTTAATGTTTGTGTCCCTTTTAAAGGTCGCAAAAAGAGAGGTTTAAAACGTTTAGTTTTTAACTGTAAGCCCAAATTACCACAAATTATATATGGCAGTAATACTTTATGAGCCTAAATAATACTCCCAGTAATAATATGGTGATAAAACAATGATAGGCGGATTCAGTGAAGAACAAATAAGACGATACTCGCGCCACATCATCCTGCCCGAGGTCGGCGGAAAAGGTCAGAAGAAATTATTATCCTCAAAGGTATTATGCATAGGCGCAGGAGGTCTTGGCGCGCCCATAATCGAATACCTTGCAGCCGCAGGCGTGGGAACGCTCGGCATCATCGACGACGACACTGTTGACCTGAGCAACCTCCAGCGGCAGATAATCCACGGGGGTAACGTAGGAAAACCCAAAGCCGAATCCGCAAAACAATTCGTCAATAACCTAAACCCCGATATCGAGGTAAAAACATACATCGAGAGGCTGAATGCAAATAACGTCATGGATATTTTCAAGGAATACGATATTGTGGTGGACGGCTCTGATAACTTTGCAACCCGATACCTTGTTAACGATGCATGTGTTATTACAGATACGCCGCTCTCACACGGCAGCATATACAGGTTTGAAGGACAGGTCACCACAATAATACCCCACAAGGGACCGTGCTACAGGTGTCTCTTTGAACATGCGCCCCCGCCGGGAATGGTGCCGAGCTGCCAGGAAGCAGGAGTGCTTGGCGTTCTCCCCGGCATCATAGGCGTAATCCAGGCGACTGAAGTTGTGAAATACCTTCTGGGCATAGGCGAATTGCTTGTCGGGCGGCTTATTTATTACGATGCGCTCAATATGACTTTCGATGAGATTAAAATGCGCTGGAACAAGCAGTGCCCTGTATGCGGGGAAGAGCCAAAGATAACCTCAATACAAGAAGAGATATACGGAGACTCATGCAGGATATGAGGATATGGTGAAGAAATGGTAATTGAACTCGATTTAAAGGGCGAGGTCTGCCCTTACACTTTCGTAAAGACAAAACTTAAACTTGAAGAACTTGATAGCGGCGAGGAACTGTGTGTGACGTTTGACCATGCTCCTGCGGTTGAAAACGTGCCCCGCAGCCTGAAAAATGAGGGGCACAAGATTATGGGTATAGAACAGAAGGGCGACCACCTCTGGAAAGTAAGGATTCGCAAGGCATGAAACTCGGGATACTCCTGACCACAAGCCCTGAGAACGAGAATACCAATACTGTTATTTCAATAAGCTCGGCTGCAAGGGAGCAGGGTCACGAAGTGTCTATCTTTTTAATGTACGACGGAGTGTACAACATCCATAATAAAGAGTTTGCGAAGCTGGCGGACAGCGGTGTGAACATAGCGGTCTGCGCGCTCAATGTTGAACAGCGAAAAATAAGCAGGGTGGATGGCATATTGTTTGGAAGCCAGTACGACCATGCATGCATAGCGAGCGATGTTGACAGGTTCATTTCTTTCGGGTGAACTATGAAAAAAATAACAGTGATTGTAAGAAACCTGCCCCTGAATACACGGAGGAACGCAGAGGCGCTTCGTATGAGCGTGGGGCTGACGCTGCGCGATGATAAAGTCACGGTCATTTTCATTGACGACGGTGTTTATTCTGCCGCGCCTTCAAAGCCTGAATTAATTAATTTTGCGCCTCTTGATAAGGAATTCGGGGCGCTATCATTGCTGAAGTGTGCCATGCTGGCAGACCGGGCATCTATGCAAAAGAGAAAAATACACAGCCTTCATGAAAATATAAAGCCGACAGAGCGTGAAGAGATTGTGAGAACAATAACAGAATCCGATATTGTGATACCATTTTAATTATGAAAATACTGCATATTATCCGGAACCCGAATGATGCAACTCCCCTAGAGATAGCAAGAGCGCAGAGCAAGGAGCATGAGGTGGCTATATTGTTGCTGCACGATGCGGTATATGCCACGCCTGAATTGCCCGCCTATGCCTGCGCGAAGGATGCAGAAGCGCGAGGGGTTACGGGGTATGAGTGTGTGGGATATGAGAGGATAGTGGAGATGCTTTTTGAATATGATAAAGTGGTGTCGTGGTAGAAGTATTTATTAATACGCAATAATCTCATTAGATGGGTGGAAAATGGAGAAAATATACTTAGCAAAATGGGAGACCAGATTCTGGGCATGGTTAATCGATAACCTGCTGGTGGGTGCTTTGAGAACCGGCATTATAGGCACTCTGGGGCTTATATGGGATCTTGATTTTATCAGCCTGAAAGGTTTTGGTCTGCACGGAGTATTAATGTTTGCATACTGGACATTATTTGAAGGATATAATGGTCAGTCCATCGGGAAGATGGCATTGAATCTGAAAGTGACTGGTATAAAAGGGGAGAAAATAGATTATCCAACGGCTGCAATAGAAAGTGCAGGCAAAGCATTTATTCTGCCGCTGGATTGTATCATCGGCTGGCTGGCTATGCCGGATAGTAAATTGCGGCTCTTTAACAGGATTTCCAATACTATTGTTATAAAAACAAAATACGAAGAACCGGAAGGAATAACATATATTAAAGAAAAGGAGTAGTGTTATCTACTCTCTTAAATTCCTTTTAAACCCTCCCGAATTCGTCTTCAAACCTCACAATATCATCTTCTCCCACATAATCCCCAAGCTGCACCTCAATGATTTCAAGCGGGATATTTTCAGGGTTTGAGAGCCTGTGCTTTGTTTTAGGCTTTATAAATGTGCTTTCTCCCTCCTGCAAATAATATTCTTCACCATCCACCTGCACCAGTGCAGTTCCTTTCACCACTACCCAGTGTTCGCTCCTGTGTTCATGTAACTGGAGGCTGAGCTTCTTTTCCGGGGTGACACGTATATTTTTTATCTTGTGTCCCTTTGAATGTTCAAGTATTGTATAAGAGCCCCATGGTCTGTAAACGGTCTGATGGAAAAGCGCCCTCTCATCTTTATTTTCTTTCAATCTGGCGACTATTTCCTTGACTTTCTGGCAGCTCTTCCTGGGGCAAACGAGCAGTGCGTCAGGCGTGTCCACCACCACCATATCATTGACATCTATGAGCGATACCACTTTGTCCTGTTTTGAGTAAATGAGGTTAGCTGTGGAGTTCATGGAAATATCATCACAATTATAGGTTGCATTCCCAATTTGATTCTTTTCGGATTCCACATACATGGAGTCAAAGTCTCCCAAGTCGCTCCATTTGTACCCAAGCCTGACAACTGCTACCCTGTCAGATTTCTCCATGATGCCGTAGTCGATGGAAATAGAAGGCAGTTCAGTATATATTTGCCGGATATCTTTGTCTGATGAGAATGCTGCAAAGATGCCCAAGGCATGGGTTTTGAGTTCTTCAAAAAATACTTTGGTAGAGAACATGAACATGCCGCTGTTCCAGAGACAGCCGTCTTCAAGGTATTTTTTTGCCTCTGCGAGTTTGGGTTTTTCCCTGAATTCAAGAACTTTTTGCCCATTTTCTAACTGTTTCCCGGGTTTTATGTACCCGTAGCCTGTGTGCGGCGATGCCGGCGTAATCCCGAACGTCACAAGGTATTCTCCAGCCAGTTTTTCTGTGCCTGCTATTGTATTCATGGCTTCCATATCCAGTATGTGGTCTGATGGAAACACTGCCACAGCGCATGTACCGAACTTTTTTTCTACTTCATGCATCCCAAAACATATCGCAGGCAACGTATTTTTTCCCGCAGGTTCGATAAGTATGTTCTCTTTCGGGATTTCAATCTCCAACTCCTCCGTCTGTCCTGTTATAAAGAACTTCTGGGCTTCATTTGTAACTACAAATATCTCTGAGAGCAGAGATATCTTGAGGCATCGCAGCACTGTGTTCTGGAAAAGCGAATTCTTGCCAAATTTCAGGAACTGTTTCGGGTAATGTTCCCTGCTCAGTGGCCAGAGGCGTGTGCCAGACCCGCCTGCTAATATTATGGATTTTATGTTCTTATCTCCTGTTTATCTATAGTTTATCTGCGGTTCCTATTTTAATCACGTCACAATCTCTCCCACCCTCTCCTGCTCGATAGCCCGTCTTATCTCCATCGCCATGCGCCGCCCAGTGCTCATGGGTTTGCGCCAGAGCGTATTGCCGTAAGGATGCCCCACAGACACATGCACGTTTGTGCCTCCGCCCACGCGCGGCGCCACGTCATACACATAGAAATTAAGGTCTTTATCAACACATGTCTGGAGGCAGAAAGGACCGATTATGCCGGGTTTGTAGTATTTTTGCGTGGCTTTGACGTATTTTTCAGCAAGTTCGAATGCATCCTCAAGCAGGGATTCGCGCAATGTGGCTGAGTTGTGACCGCATACAGTGTATTCAGGCATGAACTGCTTTTCATTCAGGGTCACCTGCTGCGGCGCAGGCAATCGTACGTGCCCGTCGAGGCTTGTCTCAAACCTCCAGTCAATCCCGACCAGTTCAACCCTGCTCATTTTCTCTTCCAGGGGCGAGTAAAAAAAGTCAAGGTTAAAGACAGGTCCGATTATGTACCGCTCGATTCGTGCCTCAGCAAGCGCCTCCTTTGTGATTACGCCCTGCTTCAGGAAAGCCCTGGATTTTTTCTTGAACTCCCCGAAGGATGCTGCGGTAAAGAACCCACGCTCAAGTTTCTTTACTGCATGAGGGAGTTTTACCATGACAAGACAGTCGATATCCTCAGGCTTTTTTATCTTTTCAGGATATGGAAGACCTGCTTTTTCAAGCAGCCAGTAATAATCCCGCTCGATTCCCCGCTCTTCGCTCCTGAGCAGGTTGCGGCTCCCGAACATCGGGACTTTGAAATTATCTTCTATATCATCTATCCCGCAGTAAGAAGTAAACGAGCGGTTCGGGATGAAAACTGTGTTTTTATCCCGCAGTTTCTTCTGGTTCCCGGGTTTCAGTATTTCATTGAATTTATTATAAACATCGGAGCTGTCCACTATCCCGCGTATGAGTTTTCCCTTATCCCTTTGCGCCTTAAAATATTCTGTATATGTTTTCTCCCGTCCTTTTTCGCATACCGCATGGGTCCTGAATCCCTCTTCAACCGCCCCATCGCATACGTCAAGAGCAGAGTGGGATGCCAGTACTCCAATTGTGGCTTTACTTAAATCGTATCCCGATAAAACATCTATTATTTCCTTTCTATCTATCATATTCACCTGTAGGTCTTTTACGTCTATGAAGTTTACGATTTTGCAAACTGACCTCCTTTATTTTTGAGCTTCAGCAATAATAATGTTAGCGCGCCCTTTTTTTATTTTTTTGACTAAACCCCTGTTTTCAAGGTCGGCTATCAAAAGACTTACCTTTGCCTCCCCGTATTTTACTTCTTTTCTCAGCTCCTTCTGGGTTACCCTGCCGCCTTTTTTCAGTATCAGCTCATAAATCCCGCGCAGGTCTTCCGGCAGTTCCTTGATTTTTGTTTTTGCAATATTTTCTGGAGGAATCTCAATAGTTTCTTCAGCGCCCTGTTCAATCGGTTTATTTTTCTTTTTTTTCATCCATAAAAGAATAAATAAAGCAGCGAGCGCCAAGACAATAATATAATATTTCAGGTTGGATTCGCTTTTTAATTCCAGGTCACCTGTCAGATTTAAGTCGGCAAGATATTCGTATTCCGATTCCGTGGGCGGGAAAAGCAGAAGATCGTGGACGAAATCCCCCTCCTTCTCTATCCTGATATCATCTTCGACAGCATATTCAAGGATATTATTGCGGTAGTATTTTGCCTTTATCAAATAATTGCCGGGCGACAGGTTGAATGAATACGTCCCCGTCGTTGAAACCACATACTGTGACGGTGTGGAGTTCACCTCTACAATAGTATTTTTAAGCGGCGTTTCAAGGTCAGACCATTCATAAATTGTGCCGTACACTGTTGCTGCCTGCGCACTGGCAATAAGGCTGGTCATTAACAGGATTATAAGAACAAACTGTCTTTTCGTTAACACATGATTCTAATTTTAAAGTATGGTATATATAGTTTAGTATAAAGTAAAAAAACGATTTATAAAGACTTGTAAAGGATTTAATAGCTTTAAAAAACTTTAAATTTTAATCATATAAAAGTATGTTTATCTATTCTAGGATTAAAGTATCGGACATGCAATCGCTTCTGACGATTGATACAGAAAAGAAGGAGGAACTAAAATGAAAAACAAAAATAAGTTCAGTATATTAACCTCACTTATCGCAGTGTTGTTTATACTGAGCATGTTCTCCGGGATTGCGGCAGCGCAAACCCCCAAAGAACAGTACGAAAAGGCAACAGAACAATACCGGAATACCAAGGCGAAATACGAAGATACAAAAGATAAATTTGAGAAGGCAAAGGAAGAATTCGAGAAAGCTAATAGGCAATTCAGGGAAGGAAAAGATAACAAATCGAAAGAAGAACTTATACTAAAAACAAAGGATTATCTTGAAAAAGCAATAGATCATTCGATTTCGAATCTAAATGTCATGAAATCAAGGGTAGAAAACTCTGAAAATAAAGGTGTTCTTCCATTCGATGCTTCTAAGAATATCGATGCACATGTAGCTCAACTGGAACAGCTAAGAACAAAAGTAGAGAAAGCCAGCACAACTGCGGAATTCAAGGACGCATATACAGAATTAAAAGATTTGTGGGTAAAGATAAGGCTTGAAACCCGCTATTATTATGCAATAGTGCTCAACCACAGGATTGACAATTTCATAACAAAGGCAGATAATGTTTCAGCCAAAATAGATGCGGAAATCCAGAAACTTAAAAGCCAGGGCAAAGATACAACCAAACTTGAGGAAATGGCTGCAAGTTTCAATAATCTGATGAAGGAAGCCAAGGATTCACAGCAGAAAACAAGCGATTTATTCGTAAGCCATAATGGTTTTTCTTCCGACGGAATAGTTACGGATAACAAGGCTGCAGAAACTTTCGTAAAGCAGGTTGATAATTCACAAAAAGATACTGTCAAAAAACTTAAAGATGCCAGCAAGAAATTGTTGGACTTTGTCAAGGATTGGAGGAAAGAATCAAGCGGAAAAGTTGTGGTACGCGGGACAGGCACGCTGGCAGCTAATGGTAGCGGCAGGGCAGTAATCGAGGGAAACGTGACCGTTACACTGTCCGGAATAAACGGTACTTTGAAGGTTTCAAGTAATGCGGATGTCACCACAGACGGAACTGGAACCAAAGAGATTCTCGGTAATGGAGAAGTAAAATACCAGGGATTCGGTTCCGCAACCATCAAAGGTGAAAATATAAGAATCGAAATATCTGGCAACAACATTAACCTCACTGCTACCGGCACAGGTTCAGCGGTTCTCAGTGGTAAGGGAACCTATAAGACTGAAAAAGATTATAGTGTGAGCGGAGAATGGAAGAAGGAGGAATAAACATGAAAATTGTTTATTTATTGATTGTTGTACTTTTGGTTGCAGGATTGACTTTAGGTTGCGTAGGCAAGAAGGCACCCGAATCCAGGGCTCCCGCCACCCCCATGCAGACAGCAGTATCACCTACAGAGACGCCAGTATCCACCCTGACACCAGTATCTCCTGCTGGGACTCCAACACCTTCGAGCGTTGACGAGTTCGGGACTGAGAGCGACCTTACTGCTATAGATTCACTGGTTAACGACTCAAACTTGGATATTTCGCTATCCGCAACAATCTAAGGTAAACGCATCTGCGTTTACCCCTATTTTTTAATTAAGGCAATTTGATAGTTCATTAAACCAAAATTATATAAACTATGCAGTAGAATTAATTCATGGATGCATATATCGGAGGTGACAGTATGGTACGCTTAGAAAGGCAGGGAGATTCGTTCATACTGGTAACAGGGACAACGCCGCGTCGTGACGTGGGCGTTTTAATAAATGCAATTTCAGAGCTCCAAAAAAATTCCTGCGACATAGCCAAGATAAAGGAAGGGCTTCTGTATCTTGACAATTCTGCGGGAGTTGACATCAGAAAGGAGATAAAAGCTATACTGCAAAAAGCAGCAGGGTCACAAACAAACATATAACCGCAAAACAATATTTTATTGATGCCGAAGCTATTCCTGATACCCACTATCAGTATATTTGATGTCCATGACGTAGCTGTGAGGGATTGGCTAAACAAACTTGACGCAACCGCCATGCAAACCCATCTTGAGTATCCTTTCGGGCTTGATCGCTTCTTCTCTGAAAGTTCGCGGCGCGCCCTGGCAAACGTAGACGAAATTCATAACGAAATCCTGCGTTTGCTCGATATCATCAATCCTCATGCAGTTTTTCTTGATATATCCATTGATTTTGTTGAGCTTGAAAACAAATACAATAAAAGAGAGCTTTCGCCGCTTGAATTCTGGTCCGGGTACTACCAGATATCAGCAAATATGAACGGGGCATCACAGGCGCTTTATTGTATTTATATTAAGGGAATTATTGATAAGGAAATGCGGTTAATTGAAAGCAAAGAGCACCTGCCTTTGAGTGTTGTTTTTTATGGTCTGGATGTTAAAACCAGGGAAGAACTCATCCCTGTTTATGAAAATATCCTCGACAAAGATAGCGAATTCGTATTGGAACTCGCGAGGGTAGTTAATGAAATAACAAACCTGCGCGAGAAGCCAAAACACCTGTGGTACACCCCGATGCAGGTAAGACAGATGGCTGTTTCTTATGAGGAAACCGAAAAATTCTATACCGAACTTTTATTCAGGCTTGAACGAATGTTAAAACACAAAGTCAGGGATTACATTGTAAAAAGTTTAAGAAAAAATGCGCTTGGGTTCTTATCTTCGTATGAAAAATTCCTTGATTACAAGATAAGGGAAGATGAGATAAAATTCTCAAATATCATCGAGGGTTTAAACGTTTTGAGTAACCAATCAGGTTATTCCTCTATTGTGATATTCTGCGGACCGATGCATTATTCCGCTCTTGAAAATGCCCTGAAAAAAGAAAAAATGTTATCCGAACTTGGAATTACATTCGAGAGTATGGACATCGCACGATTGCTTGACAAAATGAAGCCCTTTACGCAGAAGAACAGGATAATGCAGAGAGACTACGAAATTGCCCTGGACATGCTTGGGCGCAGAAAACCCGAGAGATTCCAGAATCCCGGTTCTATACTTGTCCCTGCATGACATATTCCACATTCGACCTCACAGCGCGGAAGCACTTCATGAACTCATGTATTTCAGGCGGAAGCTCAGTGGAAACGGGAAGCCCAAGAGCCTGCGCATCCTTTGCAGTTATGAGTTGGGCATGTACCATCTCGCCGCCTATGAGTTTTTCCACAACCTGTTTTTGTTTCTCCTTATCTGTAAATTTGTCGTCAAGCAGTTCATTCACCAGTGTTCTCGTGAAGTTCAATGCTTTTTCTGAGATGTCGCTCATCACGAGAGTGGAATCCTCTGCTTCTATCCCCTTTTTCCTTGCCACATGAAGCCATGACGGCGCAGGAAACACGCCGCGCAGGAAATCCCCAACCTGCGGGTCAATGGGACCAAGAGATGCATCTTTATCCATAATTATTTCATGGGCTGCCAGCTTAACTTCGCCACCTACGGCTAAGTAAAACGTATTTTTATCACCTTATACAATTTGCCAGATGGCTTTTACCAGCGTAATTTCAAACTATCATCATCATATTTTTTGATAAAATCCC
>JAHFCV010000171.1 GCA_023249275.1 Candidatus Methanoperedens sp. | reverse complement strand
GTTCGGGAAGTTATTGCCATAGCCAGCTAACGTGCTGTTCGGGAAGTTACCGCCGTATGTTGAAATTAACAGGTAGTTTGGCAATGTGCTGTTCGGAAAATCAGTAGGAATTCCTAATAAATATGACCAACTTAAATTACCTAAAAAGTTCTGTGCTGTGACGTTATTCGCAACAGTTATATTGTCTCCGATTTCTGTAAATGCCGACGCTGTTGTTGTTATAATAAGTAGCATTAAGACCACAATTCCAAGTATATGCATCCCTTTCATATTCTAAACCTCCAATATTCCTTTTAGGTTCATATTTCACCACTCACGTTCACCAACCCGCAGTGTTTTGCACCTGTTTTGCCAGAATACCTTGCGTGAGTCGGAATTAACACTAATTAACTTATAGAATATTATATCTATCCAATACAAATAAGTTTCTATGAAATTATCATCATGATGATTATTAAAACTACAATAATGTCTCAGGAAAGTCAGCTTTGACCTTCCTGTACCTGCTTAACGCCCGCAGAGCCGAGCTTATCCATCATGCCCACGAGCATCACAAATAGCACTGCCAGGAACGGGAGAGCCATTATAATCGAGGACGCTGACACGGCGCCATGCCATAGGCTGCCATCATGTTCGCCCTCATTGCCAGACGCCCCCAACACAAAGCTCTGGCAGGAAACCATTGACTATCCAGTAAGTTATTCGTTTTACTGGAAATAATCCATAATAATAAAAGTTAAGATAAGCGGGAAGGGGAGTGGGTGGTATCGTTGAAAAAATGAACCCGCTTATCTCGTTCGTTGTTGAACGAACACGCACCTCATTACCTGCTATGTTTAAATAGTTATCGTACCAATAATTTTAAGCAGGTTTATCATCAATAATTTCAACCCCTTTTCCAATCGTGGTGATGAAAGCCTCGCTTCTGACATGGCTCTCTGAAAAAGATTCTGCCATAGCCTTTGCAATATTTTCTCTTTCATCCATCCTGCACACTGCTATCATAGTCGGTCCCGAGCCGCTGATAGTTACACCGGTCGCCCCTGAATTCAGCGCGCTTTTCTTAACCTGCGCATACCCTTTAATAAGTGTCGAGCGCACCTTTTCAATAACCCTGTTCTCCATGCTCTCCCCTATGAGCCTTATGTCGCTTTTCATCATCCCGACGACCATATTTGCCGCGTTTGCGGTATTAAAGGAAATATCCGAAAGTGAGAGCTTTTTTGGCAATATGGCGCGGGCTGTCCGTGTACTTACCACTATCTGCGGATGAACCGCAACTATGCCTATGTTTTCAGGATAAAGGGAAGTTATCTTATCTTTATGGACTATCACAAACCCGCCGTAGATAGCTGGCGCCACATTGTCTGCATGTGCAGCGCCCGATGCCACCTTCTCCCCCTGCGCCGCTATATTTACAAGCTCTTCCCTTGAAAGCCCGAGAGCATACATTTCATTCAGGGCAAACGCCACCCCTGCGGCAGGCGCGGCGCTGCTCCCAAGCCCGCTTGAGAGTGGGATGCTCCTGTGTATTGTGATTTTGACGTTTTTCCCAAGAATTGAAGCAACAATGCCCGCGGTGTTTTTCCGCGGCTCAAGGGGAACGTACTTCGAATCCCTCCCTGTGATGATTATCTCAATCCTGTCACTTCTCTTGACCTCGATTATATCAAAAGGCACCTCCAGCGCGATTCCGAAGACGTCAAAACCTGCGCCCAGGTTCGCTGAAGTGGCGGGTACCTTTACTTTAATATATTCTGTTCCCATTATCTCTTGTATCCGATTGCTCGCAGGAACGACTTCCTCTCCTCTTTATCTTTGGCGCCTTCGATGCCCTTCGGTTTTTCACCGTCTATAACGCCCATGATGCCCCTGCCCTGCTCTGTGTGCGCTATAATCACCTCTACAGGATTCGCGGTGGCGCAGAAGATATTGCATACTTCCTGCACGTTCTTTATTGCGTTCAGGACGTTTATGGGATAAGCATTTTTCATGAATACTATGAAGCTGTGACCGCATCCGATAGCAAGAGCATTAGCCTCTGCTGCTTTTATGAGTTCCTCATCGTTTCCCTCGCTCCTGACGAGGCATTTTCCTGAAGCTTCGCAGAACGCAAGCCCGAATTTGATGCCTGGCGCCGATGTGATGAGTGTTTCGTATAAGTCCTCGGCGCTTTTGATAAAATGCGTCTGCCCGAGTATCAGGTTTGTATCAGGCGGCGCAGAGATTTTTATTGATTTTAATTCCATTCTTTTCCTCCCAGTGTTATTATTAGCATTTGATGTTTATAGTCATTTTGCCAGCTTCAAAATACCTACCAGTACGCCAGCGCTTATTATATTTATCATATACTGCTCCACATGATATTGTTTCATAAAATAATAAACAAGAACTAAGGCTGAAATTGATAACACAATACGAAGTTTTGAGGAATTATCAAAAAGGTTTGTCAGTCTTATAAACAGGTAGTTGCACACAAGGGCAAAAATAGACAGTATCGGCAGTAATATTAAAAACATTACAACATATAAAAACAATGCCAGGTTCAATTTCAACAATATCCAGAAAATCCCTGTGAAAACAAGCACGGATAACAATGTATATACAGGGAATTTGTAAAATCCTTCTATCAATGACTGCAAGTCACCCTGTACGCCGGTTTTGTTTTTATCAATCGAACTTGGTTTTGCAGCCGAAAAAGAAAAAGTCAAAATCAACAGCAACATAATGTTTTCGACTCTGGAATAATCGAGGTTGACCAACCGCAGCCCGACAGTTTTTACGATATATGGAATTAAATCGAGGTATAAACCGGATATTACACCAATGGGTTCAAGCGATGCAAAATTAAATGGGATTTTCTGGAGATCAATGTAATGCAAATATCCCAATAGTATCGCCACTATGAGCGGCGGCACAAATGCCGGGGCTGCGCTGATTAGCTGTGTGGCTAACCACTGGAAAAACCCGCTCCTGTTGCTGTAATGCGTGACGTGCCCGCCGCTTGAGGATACTTTGAACTCTTTTATCTTATTCAGGGTCAAAAGCGCCGTAATTGCGTGGCTAAGTTCGTGGATGAAAACGCCCCACCAGTTCATGGCTCTGAATAAGTAGGGGTGGTTGAAGGAGATATTGCCGAGGCGGCGGCTGACTATGTTTATTGTGAATGATTGGAGCGCGAGGATGGAGAGAATTACGAGGAAAAATGAGAGGGGGATGGCGAAGAGATTTATGAGATTCGTTGTCAAGCTATCAACCATGTTCAAACCCCTTTTTCATGAAGCAGCATCCTCATTCGTTCAATAAATTCTTTTGCAGTTTTTAATGCGTTTTCTGCCTCGTCTTTTGTTGCAAAGAAACTTATGCTGTACTGGTCATCATGCCTTAATTCTCTGTAATGGTCGAGAAGTTCAATCCATTTGTTCTCCAGAAGCTTCTTCTTCACATATTTCTCCTCAAGATATCTCGCTATACAAAAGTGGCTTTTCTCCCTATATCCATCGAAGAAAAGGAGCGCTCTTGCCGAATGAAACATAGCAAGATACGAGGATAAAACTGA
This sequence comes from Candidatus Methanoperedens sp., assembly GCA_023249275.1. GTDB lineage: Archaea > Halobacteriota > Methanosarcinia > Methanosarcinales > Methanoperedenaceae > Methanoperedens. The sequence continues at coordinate 1,030 of JAHFCV010000171.1, read as the reverse complement.
GGAATTGAAAGCCTCGCTTATCAAATCCTTTTCAGCCTCTTCAAGCCATTTTAGAGAAGCCTTTATGCTCCCCTCTGCTTTTTCTTTTGACGGAGGAATGAGCCTGAGCAAGCCTTCCTTTATACAACTTTCGAAATCAAATTGTTTCTTTGCCATATACGTTTATAGAGCCAAACACAAGAGAATGATAGAATACTGCATCTTCCTTTTTTAAAGTTTCTATTTTTTCTTTTGTCAGATAAAGCGGTTTTATGCTTACATATTTTTTCTTTAATTGATTCGTGAGTCTTGCGAGATTCTCTTCATTAGTTTTATCAATTATAATCCATAAATCAATATCCGATTCTTCCGTATTGGTTCCTTTCACTAAACTGCCATATAAACCTGCGGCTTTTACAAATTTAAATTTTTTAAGCAGGCTTGCGTCAAAGCTTACGATATTCAGGAATATTTTTATTGCTCTGGTATGTGGATTGTCGATAGCCATACACTTTGTTTCAAATTTTTTTAAAACATTTTCTTTTACCAGTATGTCAAAAAACTTGGAGACTAAACCCTTGCTTAGTCTTAATTCCTTTGCAACATCAACAACTCTTATGTAATCTGTTTTGTACAGAATAAGTTTTAAGGTTTTTACTCTTTCTTTTGTTGAAAGTAATTTATGGATGTTCACAATTTATAAACATATCGTTCACAATTTATAAACTTTTCGTTCACGAATTGTGAACTATCAACTCAGGATCTAATATCTTAAACCCACCGGCACTCAAACTCAACCAGCAGGGATGTCGTGTCATATCACAAACCCCGTCTCTGACTTCGGCAGCGCCTTTATCAAAATAAAGTTCTTAATCTTTGATAGCGGTACCACCGCCGCCTGCAGTAATTTTCGCAATCTTATAAACCCGCCCCGAACTCCCTCTTCACCCTCTCCATCAGCTTCTTCTTACCTTTATTCTCAGCCGCGAAGCCCCTGATAAATTCAACCCACTTAGCCTCATTCCCTTTCGCCGCATAAATATCCCTGATA
>JAHFCV010000170.1 GCA_023249275.1 Candidatus Methanoperedens sp. | reverse complement strand
CCCTGGTGATTATTCCATAACTCTCAAACACAGCCCGCGCTATGTGGATATTAAAAAATGCATAAACTGCGGCGCATGCGCCAGGAAATGCCCCGCGGGTGCTATATTCCTGCCATTTGCCCAGGCAGTTCCGCAGGCGTACATGATAGATAAGTCCAAATGCTCCGGCTGCGGCGCCTGTGTGAAAGTATGCCCCAGGGATGCGATAAATCTTGACGCAAAGGAAGAAAATAGTATAATTTCAGTCGGTGCTGTTGCTATAGCCACAGGTTTTGAACCCATCGACCCCTCGTTCATAGAAGAATATAATTATCCTGCTCCCAACATCCTTACAGCAGTGGAGTTTGAGGAGATGCTATCTGCCAAGAGCAAAACAGGAATGCGGCTGCAGAAAGCCGACGGCACATTCCCGAACAGAGTTGCGTTTGTGCTGTGCGCCGGAAGCCGGGATTTCACAGGCAAAGGCAGGAAACACTGCTCCAAGGTATGCTGCATCTACTCGCAGAAGCAGGCGCAGCTTGTCAGGAAGATGAAAGATGAGGCTGAGGCGTGGATATTTTATATAGATATGCGCTCTGCGGGAAGGCGGTTTGAAGAATTCTATCATCACACGCAGGAGAAGGGAGTAAATTATGTGCGCGGGAAAGTAGCCGAGATAATACCCAAACAAGATGGCGCGCTCATGGTGCAGTACGAGGACACGAACCTTGGCAGGAAGGGGCGTGAGCTTTTTGACATGGTCGTGCTTTGCCCTGCGCTCATTCCTTCAGCAGGTACAAAGGAGCTTGCGGATAAGCTTGGCGTACCTCTGGGAGATGACGGGTATATCGAGGAAAAGCATGTCAAGCTTGACCCGGTAAATACGTTGAACCAGTCGGTATTCGCAGCAGGCTGCGTTCTGGGTCCTAAGGATATACACGATTCCGTGACCGAAGGCATAAGCGCGGCGCATAAGGTTTCCCAGTTCCTCGGGAAAGGCATGATTCTCATCCCGCCTGAAAAACCAATGATTTTAGAGTGCAATGGATGCGGAGATTGCGTGAAAGCATGTCCATATAACGCTTTGAGCCTTGATGGCGGAAAAGCGGTGCTTTCGCCGCTTGCCTGCACCGGCTGCGGAATATGCGTGCCTGCATGCCCCCTAAAAGGAATCGAGATAAGGAATTTCACGAGAAACCAGTTGAAAGCCCAGTTAAAAGCCATGCTGGATGAAGCGCCTGGCGTGGTTGTGTTTATCGACCCTTATGCCTATGCTGCGGCTGATATTGCCGGGGTTAACAGGAAACAGTATTCTTCCCTTGTCAGGTTTGTGAGCGTGCCTTCAATACATATCCTGGATGCAGATGTTGTTAATGCCGCATTTGAATACGGCGCTATGGGGGTGATGCTCATTGAAGGCACTACGGATGAAAAACTCATATCGCGCTCGGATGAGCTGTACAAGAAGCTTAAAAAAGATACGCGCAGCCACAAGAAGCCGTTCCGGTATTCGCATATTGAAACCGCGCAGTATGAAAAAATGACAGACCTGCTGAATGTTTTTGCAGCGCAGGCTGGCGCGAAGGCAGGGAAGAGGAGCAAGTTTGATGAATCCGTCAAAAAAGAACAGATAACATTGGATTCATCAAAGAAAGAGGAAAGTGCAGAAACCCGGGAAGAGTTAAAAGAATAAGTGGAATTTAATAAATTTCCCCGTGAGTATGTCTTACCACGCCTCCAACTTTTAGTTTCCCATCCTTGAGGATGACTGTGGTAAGTCCCTCTATGATTCCCTCGGTTTCAACGACGTCACCGTCTGCTAACTCCTTTACTATGACCGTATATTTTGTCTTACTCTTATATTCTTTTGTCATGCTATCAGGTACAAATTTTGTTTTGGAATTTATTCCTGTTTTATCCCGTTGTTTTTTTGTCACTCTGTAACTCCGATATAATCGTTATGAGCAAATGGTGATTTTCTCAATATCTGCTTATTACTCTTTAATAGAGCTTTCTTTTTTTAACAATTATAATACTTGCTTTCAACGTTAATAACTCTTGCGAAAAACGAGAAAAACAGGATAATAAATTGCTCCGATCGGGATTAAAGGAATGTTTGTTACGGCTAATCAAGAGCTATAGGCTTTCTGTTACGATAGGGTCATAATGACTGTAATAAATTTGAACCTTTTTATGTTACGGAGTTTCTGTTACGGTTCTGTTACGGTCAAAGACATCAGGCGGAAAACAGTACTATAAAAAAATAATTCGCTCCCAAAAAATACATTGATTTTAAATAGTGGTATTTGGCTGGTCTTTAATCATCTGCACAATAGACACCAGGCAAATATTTGCCTATTATATTTTTCCATCCATACCGTCTTCCTTGGTAACGTCCATTATTCGATTTAACAATGTTATCCCATTTATCCCAAGCCTCTGTTCCAATAACATCCCAAAGAACAGCATGCATAATTTCATGATTGAGGCATTTAATATAACGATGCATATTTAAATATCGTTTGCGTCTCTTTCCATACGGTTTTTTCTTAAGATAACAAGTATGGCCACAGGCACCCTTGCCATGATATAAAGTAATTAGCCAGTACGATTTTTGATGCTGGTTTCCATTAATGCTTGTGATTTGCGCGCCACCAACCGCATTCTTTCTTGCTTTCTTTAATTGAATCCTAATTTCACGCATTTTTCTCTCATCAAACAGGTTATATTTTTGGTTATAATTTGGTTATAAAAATATAACCAGCACCTTCGCACGATACGGGTATGTCTGGTTATATAACCAATTTGGCTCTGGTTATATTTTTGATTCATTTTTTACCTGCAAGAACCATGCTAACGTATGCCTGGGATATCCCAAGTTTTGATGCAATCTGTTCCTGCGTCATGCCTTGCTGACTGAGCATTAAGACCTCTGTTTTCTTATCGTTCAAGTTGCCTATTGGAACGTCTCTATACATGCAGCTCACTTCCTCAGTCCAGTAGGATGCAAGTCCATTCTTCATAAGCATGACTTCATCGCCGGAGGTAAACACAACAGAATACTTTTTGATCTCTGTTGCAGGAACACCGGCAAGAAGTTTCTTTGCAGTCTTTGCCAAGTCCCTTACTTCCTTCCTTTCATTGATTCCTGCAAAGGTCGGGGGATTCTTGAAGATGATCTCTACCTGCCCAGCCATAAGAGCATTGATATCCAAACTCCGTGAGGACTGGCTTACAAAGATTAGCCCTAATCCCTTTTGCCTGCTGATAGCGTTAAGTTCTGTAAAGCTCTTATTCACTTTCGCCCCTGGATTCCTGGAATTGAGTACTAACGCTGCCTCGTCCACAAGTACCAAGCTGCCGGTGGCTATGCCGTCCCAGTTATCAGTTATGCGCATCCATTGAGGAAGGATATTACGCTTGTCGATAGGAGCGAATAATACAGCCTGCCTTCCTGTGATAGAATGCAAATATTCAAGCAAAGCATGCCCCAAAGCAGATTTGCCATAGCCTTTACTTCCGAGAATAACGATACTTGTAGGATTCTCACAAACATATTGTAAAAAATCCTTAAACGCATCGGGATTATCTGCACATTCCAGAGATGGGCAGGTTGCACCCGATGGTAACTCACCGACAATAACCGAAGGGGCAGCAATAGATGTATTAATCGCCGGTAATGTAGGGGCAGCTTTCAACGCTGCTATCTCAGTTTGCAGTTTTTGAATTGCTAAGGTCTCTTTCTGTTTACGCATCTCAAATATTGCCTGGTCGCGCTGGTCTTTTGCATATGCCAATACTCTCCGTTCTTCTTGATGACTATTATCCGCAGCTTTCTTTTTATCTGTCAATTTATCAATAAAAACCTTTACACCCTTTTTTACAATCCAGCTTTCAAGTTTACTGTCTCCGATATTGGCTTCATCCACAAAATCTTCTACGGCTTCTTCAATATCATCCGCGTCCATTATGACCTTTACAGTTTCTTCTTGATCTGAGCGATTTGTAGCTCATATTTCTCATTTTGCAATTCAAGTTTTTTGTTTTTTAACTCATTCGCTTCAATCCGCTGCTCTTTGATGTCGATATCCTTCTGTAGCTTAGCCACATGTTTATCAATAATTCGCTGCTGTTGCCAGCGTTTTATCCCTTTTTCCACTGTGGCAGGAATGATTGATTTTAAAACATTATTCCAAAATTTATTCATATGCCTTAATTTTGTTTTGACATGACGATATTGTTGTCTACACAGTCGATAGCTAACTCAGTGTTTTCATGGATTCCCATTTGATCGCATATATCTTTGGGGATTGTTACCATGAGGCTGTAACCGTTTTTTACCACTTTTCTATTAATTAACAAGGTCAATCACCTTAGATTAACTTGATTTAAAATAGGGTTACTTAAACTTAAGCAAAACAATACAAAACAATACAGTTTTCTATATAGTAAATTGGTTCCGGAAACAACGATTTTGAATATTTCGGGAATTTAAATCGAATTTTTCATGATTCTAATAGAATTTTGCCCATTGTCCTAAAATACGATACTTAATATAGGATGAACCGCATATCCCATATTTGGGATTACTATGGTTCGTCCAAGAGGAGAAATTAATGTTGTATGCCAGAATGAGAAATGCCGTTT
>JAHFCV010000169.1 GCA_023249275.1 Candidatus Methanoperedens sp. | reverse complement strand
AAGCTTATAGCCAAATGAAACTTTTGGATTTTAAATGAAAACGAAACTACAAAGCGACAGCACAATCATGCCCCGCAGCTCTGCTGCGGTTGGGTGTGCTGTCGCAACGTTTGACCTTTATCCCAATACCCCGCAGCTCTGCTGCGGTTGGGTACCAAACACTGGGAGAAATGCAACCTCAGACGCCTTATCAGGGCGATGCCCCGCAGCTCTGCTGCGGTTGGGAGGTTCACTTAAGCGATGAAATCTTCGAATATGCTATGAATAAAATTAAACTAATTAAAATTAATTATTAAGTTCACCCCTCCATCCTCTCCCTCAGCCCCCTCGCCTTCTCACTCAGCTCCTTTTTCCCATAGCTCCCTGCAATCAACTCCACAGCCTCAAGCGCCCTCGTAGCCCCATCAAGGTAGCCCAGCACATCCCCTGCATACGCATAAACCCCGTACTGCTTCGTAAGCTCTGCGATAACCCCGTCAGGCGACAATCCCCCGGCGCAAAGCTCAATCACCCTTGCCGAGAACTTCCTCTCAGCACAGCCGCAGTACGGTGAGTCTTTGCAGGTGCATGACATAAACTCCCGCGCAAGCTCGAGCATGGTGCGGCGCAGGTTCTCCTTCAGCTTTGCGAAGCTGTCAGCCGAGAAAACGATATCCAGCCCTGCGCCGAAAACCCGCGTGGGAATGTCTGTTCCAAGCGCATCCGACAACTGCGAGGCGTATTTGAAATACACGGCATCCAGTGTTTCAAGCTCAGTGACTATATCCAGGGGCTTGCGCCCTTCAAGGACTGCGTTCTTAATCAAAAAGGTCTGCTCCACGCTCAGGAAATGTGATGCCACGATACTTCCAAGGTTTGTGGGACGAAAAACCGAGCCTGTCTTTTCAATAAACCCGTATTCTGTGAGTTTATCCAGCAAATAATCGAGGTTCCCCTCGCCGAGCAGCAACTCATTTAATCTCCTTATATCCGGGAGTTTGCGGGCAGCCACGATATTGGAAAGCGTTTCCTCGAGCAGTTCATCCTCGCCGTAGTCCACGCCGAAATGCTCCAGTTCGCCGCGCAGCAGCCTGAAAGCGATTTCATCCTCTGTGTCCCCCTTCCCGAATCTCCGCTCAGGGTCTGCCAGCAGTACCACAACACCAAGGTCATGGTAATCCGGTCTCCCCGCGCGCCCGAGCATCTGCTGGAACTCACGCACGGTCAGCCATTCGATACCCATAGCCAGCGACTCAAAGATTACCTGCGATGCGGGAAAATCAACACCCGCTGCAAGAGCCGCCGTGGTCACAACCACAGGCAGTTCTCCCTTCCCGAATTTCTCCTCCACTTTCTTGCGCTCGTAATACGTAAGTCCTGCATGGTAGGGCAGCGCTTTTATCAAAAGCCCGTCTGCCAGCACATGACAGTTCCGCCGCGAGTTGGTAAATACGATGGTCTGCCCACGGAAGCCTTTTGAGGAGGTCTTATCATATTCCTGCCTCGCAAGCCGCTCTATAAGCCGTTTCTTCTCGTATTCCGGCGCGAAAATTAGATGCCTTTCTATTGGAACCGGGCGCTCCTCGAACTCTATTAACGCTGCGCCCAGTTTTTCAGCGAGCCACTGCGGTTTTCCCACGGTAGCCGAGAGGTATATGTACTGCGCACCGGGCGCAATGAATTTCAGGCGCGCGATTAAGCCGTCAAGCCTGTGACCACGTTCTTTATCCTCAAGCATGTGCACCTCGTCTATAACCACAGTCCCGATATCGCCGAGCGATTTTGCATTGCCTGACCTGATAACGAAGTCAATGCCTTCGTAAGTTCCCACAATAATATCCGATGAGAGCGTTGTACGTATGCCTTTTGTGCCTTTTATTATGCGGCTTGTGCCCACCCGAAGCGAGGTCGTTGCGATAGATGAATAGCGCTTGGTGAATTGTTCATACTTCTGGTTTGCAAGCGCCACGAGAGGGACAAGAAATAACATCTTACCTTTCTTGTTCAGGATGTTCTGGATGCCAGCAAGTTCCCCAACCAGCGTCTTGCCTGTGGCTGTGGCTGAAACGATTAACTGGTTTTTACCATCGAACAATCCTGCTCCTACCGATAGCGCCTGGACAGGCAGCAATTCTTCGAGTTGATGAAGAAGTATCTTTTTAAGTTCTGAATGCACAGGCAGGTCTTTTACTTTTATCGAGCGCTCAACCCTGCTGGCTTCTATCGTGTCGAATCTCGTCAATCCCGAATCCAGTTTTTCAGGGCTTAGCATAGCAAGCACCCTGTCGAGGTTTTTAGTTTTCAGGAGAATCTGGATGAGCCTTTCCCTGCCATGTCTGCCTATCTTATGCGTGGTTACTTCCCGAATGAGTTCATTTTTGGCGCACTCTTCGCATATTCGTTCATTGCGGAAACGGATAGAATTGCTCTCGACAGTGGTATACCTGCCAGCAAGGAGGCACAGGCGGCATGTGTTTGTATAGCCGTAATCCAGTTGATATGCAGCCAGAAGTTCCTTGAATCCTGCCTCAGATTCCTCGTTACCCTCGGCGATAAGAATCTTATCCGCAAGGCGCAGGAGTTCGATTAGCTCCTCCGGCGCCCTTAATTCCTCTTTTTCGCCATGCTTTATCCTGAATTTGCCCGCACGCGCGCCCTTTGAAGTCATTTTTAAGGTCAGGATTCCGTAAAATACAGGCTCTTTTGCATTATCTTTAACTGGCAAAACTGCGAGCTTTGAATCCTGCGGGTATATGATGACCGAAAGCATTTGTGCTTCTAAATGAACATCATGTTATTAAGAGTTAAGATGCGGAAAACGTAGAATTTATGTGTATGCCTGACATAGAACCGCAGGTTTTGAGGCATACGGAGTCATAGATTATGGACAAATTGGCGATTATCACAAGGAACACGGAAGAGATAGTGACAAAAGAAGAGCTTGAAACGCTTGTCAATTCAAAATCGCAGCCCTCCGCTTACGTGGGATACGAACCCAGCGGTAAAATCCACATGGGGCATGTGCTCACCGTGAACAAGCTCCTTGACCTCCAGCAGGCGGGATTTAAAATAACCGTGCTGCTTGCTGATATCCATGCCTATCTCAACGAAAAGGGAACCATGGACGACGTGAGAAAAATCGCCGACTACAACAAGCGATGTTTTATCGCGCTCGGTCTTGACGAGAAAAATACCAATTTCGTTCTCGGCTCATCGTACCAGCTTGAGCCCGAATACATGCTGGATGTGCTGAAACTGGCGCGCACCACCACGCTTAACCGCGCAAGGCGCAGCATGGACGAGGTGAGCAGGGACGCCGAGAACCCCAAGGTCTCGCAGATGATTTATCCCCTTATGCAGGCGCTGGATATCGCCCATCTTGGAGTTGATGTGGCAGTCGGAGGCATCGACCAGCGAAAGATTCACATGCTGGCGCGGGAGGGTTTGCCCGAGCTTGGTTTTGCGGCGCCTATATGCATCCACACGCCCATCCTTCTCGGTCTTGACGGCAAGAAGATGTCATCGAGCAAGGGGAATTACATTTCAGTGGATGACACGCCAGAGGATATAAAGAAGAAAATGAAAGGGGCTTTCTGCACGGAGGGCGAAGTGAAAGATAATCCTGTCCTCTGCCTGTTCAAATTCCACATCATGCCGCGCTACCCGCAGATACTCATCAAGCGCCCTGAAAAATACGGCGGAGACCTGCATTATAACAGCTACGAGGCGCTTGAATCCGATTTTGCCGCAAAGGCGCTTCATCCCATGGATTTAAAGGCAGCAGCGGCAGAGTACATGAACGGGATACTTGAGCCTGTGCGGAAGCTGATGGTGGAGAAATGATTACGCATATAGTCTTTTTTAAATTGAAAGACCGAAGTCGGGGTAGCTTTGAGAAGGCAAGAGATGTTTTGCTGGGAATGAAAGGCAGGATTCCGCAACTGCGCCATCTGGAGGTCGGACTTGATGTTCTGCATTCCCAGCGCTCATATGACATCGCTCTTGTGACGAAGTTTGATTCGATGGAAGAACTTGAGGCATATCAAAAGCATCCTGTGCATATCGAAGTGGCAAAATATATGACGTCTGTGAGGAAATATGCGGTTGCTGTGGATTATGAGTCGGAGTAGTGCTTACCAAAGCCTTATATGGTAAGAAAGTAAGAAAGTAAGATACTATGGCAACAGAAGTTGAGTTCACACGAATGTCCTCAAAAGGACAGGTTGTAATCCCTAAGAAACTTCGCGAAGGATTTGAGGAAGGCACACCCTTTGCAATAGTCCGCGATAAGGATACCATTCTTCTCAAACAGATAAAACTCCCAGGCATAAAAGAGTTCGAAAAACTCGTTGAAAAGGGAGTAAAAATCGCGAGAGAACGTGGAATTAAAGAAGCCGATGTTGATAAAATTATCCATAAGCATCGAGGAATAACGATTTAAGATATGCTGAGGATAGTTGCAGATACCAATATCTATATCTCAGCCTTGTTCTGGCGCGGAAATCCCTATAAATTAATTCATCTATGTTACGAGGGCAAAGCAAAATTGGTAGTTTCGAGGAAAATAATCGAGGAGCTTGAGAGAATCCTTTTAACTGATGAAAAATTCAAGATGGCAAGGGAAGATGTCGCGTTAAATACTGAGATTATATTAAGTAATGCTGAATTTGTAGAGCCAAAGGCTACCCTTAATGTAATAAAGGAAGATCCTGATGACGACCGGATATTGGAGTGCGCAGTTGAAGGCGAGGCA